>NZ_JBCNLP010000006.1:341576-678152 GCF_039595395.1 Novosphingobium sp.
TGACCACGCCCGCCACCGCGTCGGAGCCATAGGCCGTCGAGGCGCCGCCGGTCAGCACCTCGACAGAGGAAATCAGCGCGGCGGGGATGAAGTTGAGGTCGGCATAGGGCGCGACCGGGTCGCCCGGCATCAGGCGGCGCCCGTCGATCATCACCTGCGTGCGGGCCGGGCCCAGATTGCGCAGATTGACCGTGGCGATGCCCGGCGTGCCGAAGGTCGACTGCGCACTGCTGTTGCTGGCCGAGACCTGAGGCAGCGTGTTGAGCAGATTCTCGATGTTGGTGGTGCCGCGCACCGCCACATCCTTGTCGGAGAGCGAGAGCAGCGGGCTGGTGCTGGTAAGGTTGGGTGCCTTGATGCGCGACCCCGTCACCAGAATCTCGGGCTGGGCCTGCGTTTCGGCGGGCACGTTTTGGGCCGAGGCATGGCCGCAGAGTCCGATGGCCAGGGCCGCAGCCGAGGCCGTTAACACGACACGATAGTTCATCCGGTTTCCCCACATACTTGATCGAACCACCTGCCGCCGCCCCGGGGGCTTTACCTCAACGTCTTGGCCTCGATGCAGCCTGACGTCTGCCGGGCGGGCATGGCCCACCCGGTTGGTCGCTCAGCACGGTGACTTGATAAAACGTTTTAGTCAACAAGGTTTCACGATGATGACAGTTGCGGGATCTCTTCTTCCGTTGCGCAGATGATCCATGATTTCGCGCCAAATTTTTTTGCGGACTCGAAAATTTTTGAAAAAACGTTTTACATAAATCAGGCAAAGCGGTCATAGATATCGCTGCCGGGGCGGGGCCTTGGGCAAGAGGGGCATCCCTCCGCCCTCAAGGCTCGCCCGCAACAGATTCGGCCAACAGATGCGGCATGGAAGAGAGGAAACACCGTGCGCGGGCTTTTTGCGCCAATCCTGCTGTTGGCTCTTTCCGCCGGACCGGCGCTGGCCAAAGCCGCGCCCGAGCAGCCGGTCATCTACGACAATGACTGGAGCGTCACCGATGGCGGCTATGTCGCCCAGCCCTCGCTGATGCCGCTGCTGACCAGCCCGTCGCATCGCCTGTTGGCGCTCACCACCGTCAGCGGCGATTTCTGGCGCGATGAGGGGACGGTGTCGGTGCTGCGCTTTCTTGAGATCGTTGGTGCGGGGGCGCTGCCCGTGGCCAGGGGCGCGGCCTTCCCGCTGGTCAACAGTGCCGAGCGTCATCGCCTGTGGCAGCAGCGTTTCGGCGCCATCCCCTGGAGCGGTTCCTGGAACGCCCCCAGCGTGCAGGCGGATGCTCACCCTGACGATCCATGGGCGATTATTCCTCCTAGGGAAGGCATGCCCCGCCTGACAGCCTCCGCCATGACCGCCTCGGCGACGCTGATTGCAGCCGTCCATGCGCAGCCCCATCAGGTGACGATCTATGCCGAGGGGCCGCTGACCAACATCGCTCTGGCGATCCGGCTCGATCCGGAATTTTCCAGACTTGCCAAGGGTATCGTCATTCAGGGCAGCAATGCGGCCAGCGATCATGACGATGGATCACGCCCGGTGGAGTTCAACATCCTCTACGATCCCGAGGCGGCGGATATCGTGCTGCGCGCGCCATGGGCACAACTGCTGCTGATCGGCGAGGCAGCCAACCGCACGCTGATGACGCTCGCCCTGCTCGAGAGGATCAAGGCCATCGACACGCCCGCCGCGCGCTATGCCGCCGCCAATGCGGGTATGGATATGCCACTGTGGTCGGAACTGGGCGCGGCCATCATGGTGGACCCGGCGATCGTCACCAGTTCGGTTCAGGCGGTGGTGCAGGTCGATCTGAGCCATGGCCCGACCTATGGCCGCACGCGGACATGGCCGGTCGGCTCGGATCAGGTGCCGGAGCGGGGGCTGGGCACGGCAAGGGTCGTGACCGGCATCGATCAGGACCGCTTCCTGAAAACCTATCTGGCGTCTCTGGCGGCCAGGGTGCGCCCGATTTATGCGGGCGCCCTGAACCGCCGCAGCATCAGCGCCCCGCCCCCGCCAGCGCCGCACAGGCCCGCCATCAGGAGATAGGCGACCGCCGGATCGCGGGCAAAGGGCAGGCCCAGCAAAGCCGTGACCAGCCCGATCACCACGCCATGCACCAGAGCGGCAAAGACGCCGATGGCCAGGGGCGCCACATCATCGGGCACCATGGCCTTCACCATGCGCAAGCCCCCCAGCAGGGTGGCGGCAAAGCTCAGCCCGTGCAGCAGTTGCAGGGCAAAGAGCAGCGCCAGTGGCGGATCGAAGGCGGTGATGCTCCAGCGGATCAGACCGCCGCCCGCACCCAGCAGGATCAGGCGGCGGGCGCCGCTGGTGTCTCCGGATTGGCTGAAGCCTGAAAAAACACTGATTTCCGCCGCCACGCCCGTGGCCCACAGCAGGCCCAGCGTGGCCGAGGAATAGCCCAGATCCCGCGACCAGTGCAGATTGCTGAAGGTGTAGTAATAGGCATGCCCCGCATTGATCAGCGCCACCGACAGCATCACCGCCCACAGGCCGGCGCTGCGCAAGGGGCTGGCGCTGCCGGTGCTGACGCGCGGCGCTGGCTGGGTGGGCGCAAGGGACAAGGGCAGGGCGGTCAGCAGCGCCCCCGCCAGCAGGCCCAGCAAGGCGGCCAGTTCGACCGGCACCACGCAGGCCACACCGATCCTGTCGATCAGCCAGCCCACGCCAAGCGTCGCCATGGCAAAGCCCGCCGAGCCTGTGGCTCTGATCCTGCCGTACCATGGGCTGGCCTTCTCCAGCGCGATGGCATCGATCAGGGGGATGGCCGCGCCGGTGAACAGTGCTCCTGTCAGCGCGATGCCCAGCAGAGCGCCGGGCGAGGGCGCCAGCATCAGCGCCGCCGTGCAGCCCAGCCCGCCGAGCGTCGTGACCAGCAAGGCGGGCGTCCTGCCGATCCGCAGCGCCGCATAGGGCAGCAGCGCCTGACCGATCGTCGCCCCGATCAGCAAAGCGGTGGCGATGGCGGCGATCCAGTTGCTTTGCAGCCCCTTTTGCGCCAGCCACAGTGAAAAATAAGGCGTGGCCGTGCCGAGGAAAAAGAAATAGGCAAAGGACGATAAGGCGATTCCAAGAACTGGCCCGAAAGCCGGGCCGACGGGCTGCCGACTGGGAATGGCAGTCTGGCAGATGGTTTCGTTGGATGTGCTCATGGTGTCCTGGCGGTGTCGTTCCAGACGAAAGCCGGCATATCGTCAAGCGTCGAATCCGTGTAGCGAGTCCTGCCGCCCGGCGACAGGCCGGGATGAATTGAGGTGAGCGTGGAACAAACGCGGCGTTTGACGATCAGGGATGTGGCAAAAAAGGCGGGTGTGTCCACCGCGACGGTCTCCAACGCCCTCAATGATGTGCGCGGTGTGGGCGCCGATGTGCGCGAGCGGGTGCTGGCCGCCGCCAGGGAACTGGGCTATCGCCCCAATGTCGCCGCGCAGGCCACGCGCACCGGTCGCACGCGGCAGATGGCCTTTATCACCCCCGATCTGACCAATCCTTTCTATCCTCGTCTGGCCCGCGCCGTGGCCAATGCAGCGCGGGCGGCCGGCTATGCGCTGCTGCTGGTCGACACGCAGGATGGCGAGGCCGAACTGGCCTGCATCGAGCAGATCGCCCGCCACGATGTCGACGGCATTCTGTGGTGCCCGGCCACGGGCGAGGATGTGCTGGCGCGCAACCGGCTGGGCGCGCCGGTGGTGGTCATCGATGACAACCATATCGGGCGCGACAGCATCGCGGCCAATTACCGCATGAGCAGCGCTCTGGTGGCGGGCCATGTCGCGGCCTGCGGCTATAAGCGGATCGGCATGCTGTCGGGGCCTTTGTCGATTTTCGCCGCCAAGCTGCGCCGCGCGGAATTTATCGCCAGTCTGGCGCAGGGCGAGGAGGTGGTGTGGGAGGTGTTCCAGCCTTTCCATCAGGACCTCAACGAGGCCGCGCGTGAGGCGATCTTGCGCAATGAGGTGGATGTGATCGTCTGCTGCGACGATGTGATGGCGGCCGCCTGCATCCAGTTGGCGCTGGATCATGGACTGTCGGTGCCGGGCGATGTCGCGGTGATTGGCCACGATGATATGCCGATCGCCACGTTGATCCGGCCCAAGCTGACCACGGTGCGCCAGCCGCTGGATGCCATCGGCAGCGAGGCTGTGCGTATGATGATCGAGCGCATCGAGGAGCCCCAGCGCGCCAACCGCAGCACGGCCATCGATGTTGAGTTGATCGTGCGGGGTTCGAGTTTTCCGGGCGACCAGCGTCCGGCGTGACGGATCGTTGGTAAAACGTTTTACCTTCCCGCTGAACCCGCTAAAGGGCGACCGGTAACGCTCCCATGGTGAGGTTGATTGTGAAGCGAGGAATGATCTGGCTGATCGCGGCGGCGGCCCTGCTGCCTGCCGGGCATGTCGAGGCCGGATCGCCCAGGATCCACGTTCACGCAACGCCGGTCAGCTTGAATGCAGCGGATGCCGGTCAGCAGCAGTTGGGCCGTCTGCGCTTTCTGGGCGGGGTGGCGCTGCGCTCATCCGATCCGCATTTCGGGGGCCTGTCCGCGCTGCGCTGGTATCGGGGGCGTCTGCTGGCCATGAGCGACGAGGGCGCCGCCTTCTATGCGATGCAGCCGCGCGAAAGGCATGGGCGGCTGATCGGCATGGGCGCGGTGAGCCGGACCTTCCTGCGCGGGCCTGACGGCAAGGTGCTGACCGGAAAGCAGGAAACCGATACGGAATCCATGGAGGTGAACCTCCTGCATGGGCGCCGGGGGGATGCCAGCATCAGCTTCGGTTTCGAACGCCATGACCGGATCTGGACCTATCGCCTGCGCGAGGGCCTGCCAGTCGGCAAGCCCGTCCCCATGACGACAGCCCCCGGATGGTTCGCGCGGCAGCCGGACAATCTGGGCGTCGAGGCCATGGCGGGCAATCGGCAGGTCAGCCTGCTGATCTCGGAAGGTCTGAAGACGCTGGACGGGCAGGCCAGTGCCCTGCTGTTCAGGCCAGGGATCGCCGGGCGCGTCCATCCCGCCGATCCGGTCGAAATCGGCATTCCCGCGCCCGGCGCCCGGCGCCCCAGCGAGCTTGCGATGATCGACCCGCATCACTTCCTGATGCTGCGGCGGAGCTGGAGCGAGGCCGAGGGCTTTCAGGTCGAGCTCGATGCCCTCGATCTGAACGCGGATCGTGCCTCCATCCACCGGCTGGCCGAGTTCAAGCCCCCCATCGTGACGGACAATTTCGAGGGCATGGCCGTCCGCAAAGAAGGCGGGCGCGTGGTACTCTACATCATCGCCGACGATAATTTCGAGAAGAAGCAGCGCACCTTGCTCCTGAAATTCCGCCTCGATTGAGGGGGCCTAGCGCAGCAGATTGGCGGCGGCCAGTTCGACCAGCTCGTCGCCCCTGCCGTTCAGCACGGCCTTGAGCATATAGGCGGTGAAGCCCTTGGTCATTTCGGCGGTGATGCGCGGCGGCATGGCCAGCTCCATCCGCTCGACCTGCGCATCGATCACCACCGGCCCGTCATGCGCCAGCGCCTCGGCAATGCCCTGTTCCAGCGCGGCGGGATCCGCGATAGGAATGCCCTTGATCCCCACGGCCTGTGCCAGCGCGGCAAAGTCCGGATTGTCGAGCGTGGTGCCAAATTCCAGATAGCCCGATGATTTCTGCTCCAGCTCGATAAAGCCCAACGAGCCATTGTTGAAAATCAGCACCTTGACCGGCAAATTCAACTGCTTGAGCGTCAGCAGATCGCCCATCAGCATGGTAAAGCCGCCGTCGCCCGACAGCGAAATGACCTGCCGCTCGGGAAAGGCTGCCTGAGCGCCGATCGCCTGAGGCATCGCATTGGCCATCGAGCCATGCCAGAAGGAGCCGATCAGACGGCGATGGCCGTTCATCGCCAGATGGCGCGCGCTCCACACCGTGGGCAGGCCGACATCGGCGGTGAAGATCGCGTCGCCTGCGGCCTGACGGCTCAGTTCGTCGACCACATGCTGGGGGTGCAGTCGTCCGCCCGCCTTGCCCGTCGCCTGCCGGTCCAGCGCGGCGCGGCTGGCCTCGTAATGGGTCAGAGCGGCGCGCAGATGGTCCTCGCGGCGGTCCCGGCTCAGTTTGGGCAGCAGCGCGCTCACCGTATGCTTCACATCGCCGACCAACCCCAGCTCGATCGGCGCGCGCCGACCGATCGCCTCGGGCCGCAGGTCGATCTGGGCGATGCGGGCATCCTGCGGATAGAACTGGCGATAGGGGAAATCGGTGCCCAGCATCAGCAGAACATCGCAGCTCCCCATGGCGTGATAGCCCGAGGCAAAGCCGATCAGCCCGGTCATCCCCACATCGTAAGGGTTGGCCCATTCGATATGCTCCTTGCCGCGCAAGGTGTGGACGATGGGCGCCTGCAGCCTTTCGGCCAGCGCCACCACCTCGCGATGCGCGCCCACCACGCCGCCGCCGCACAGCAGGGTCACCCGCTCGGCATCGTTGAGCAGCGTGGCGAGTTGATCGAGCGCTTCCTCGGGCGGCACCACGATGGGGCGCGGCAGGCTGAGCGACACAGGCTGAGGCACAGGTGCCGCCGTTGCCGGTTTCAGGAACACATCGCCGGGCACGACCAGCACCGCGACGCAGCGTTCGGCCACGGCGCGGCGGATCGCGCTTTCGATGGCGCGCGGCATCTGCGCCGGGTCGGAGATCAGCTCGCAATAGGAGGAGCAGGCGCGGAACAGCTCTTCGGGGCGGGTTTCCTGAAAATAGCCCGATCCGATTTCCGCCGAGGGAATATGCGCCGCGATCGCCACCACCGGCAGGCGCGAGCGATGGGCATCGAACAGCCCGTTGATCAGATGCAGATTGCCCGGCCCGCAAGACCCCGCGCAGACCGCCAGCCTTTCGGTGGCATGCGCCTCTCCGGCGGCGGCGAAGGCTGCGGTTTCCTCATGGCGGACATGCAGCCAGTCGATCCCGCCCTTGCGGCGCAGCGCTTCGGTGAGGCCATTCAGGCTGTCGCCCACGATTCCATAGATCCGGCGCACGCCGGCCACGGCAAGGGCTTCGACCATCTGATCGGCAACTGTCGGCATCATCGTCTCCTTGCCATAGCGGGCGGGGCTTGGGGTTACGCGTCGGGATGAAGAAAGGCCCCCTGCCGCCAGGGCTCGCTTTTGCGCCGATGGCCAGGGGCAGGGGGCAGGGATCGACGGGCGTCGCGGGAGGGGGGGCATGTCGACGCCCGTCGCGGGGGGAGCTGGGGGTTACTCCGCCCCGGTCAGATCGGTGACGATGTCGGCCAGCGCCTCGATCACATAGCCCGTGATCGCCTCGCCCTTGGCCGCCGTGGCCAGCGTGGGGTCTCCGGCGACGCCGCTGCCGCAGGTGCGCTCATGCATGCTGCGGTAGAGCGTGGCACGCTCGCCCTTCAGCAGGTCTCCGCTGGCCCAGTCGAAGGTGTGGGTGCAGAGCGGGGCGCCCGGCACGATCTCGCGCACCGCATCGGGGGCAGCGTGAAGCACGATCGAGGTTTCGAGGTCCCCGGCATGGGAGTCCAGTCCGACGACGCCCTCGCGCAACTTGCGCAGTTCGGGCCCTACCAGCAGCCACCAGCCCGCCAGCACGATCCGGCAGCCGGGATGGGTGGAGCCCACCTCCTCGGCGATCAGATTGGCGACCGCCTGATTGCCCGCATGGCTGTTGAACAGCACCACATTCTTGAAGCCATGCGCCAGCGCCGAATGCAGGATCGCGGCGACATAGGCCTGAAACGCCGCATGGCTGACGCTGAGCGTGCCCGAAAAATCCATATGGTGGTGCGAGCAGCCCACGCTGACCTGCGGCAGGATCAGCACCTTGTCACCCAGCTTGCGGTCCAGCTCCTCAAGGAAATAGGCGCCGATCAGGGAGTCGGTGGCCAGCGGCAGATGCGGCCCGTGCTGCTCGACCGCGCCGATGGAGAGGAAGAGCGGCGTGGCCCGGTCGATCGCTTCCAGCTCGCGGGTGGTGAGGTCCTGCCATTTCATCGCTGCAACTCCTGATGGGTGTTTTTCGTTGAGCCGCTTGTGCCGCAAGCCCTGCGAAAAAGCCCGTTAGGCGCTGTGAGCGAGCGTTAGCCCTCGCTGTTGGGGCATGCCGGGCGCCTCTAATGACCGGAAGGCGGCATACCGGCCATGCGCGATGCGGCGCGAAGGCGTGCCAATCGCAAATCCTCCGGCGTATCGATATCCTGCAACTCTGCCGCATCGATGGAGAGCGCCAGGGCGAACCCCGGCTGGTTGAGCAGATGGCGTGCACCCACATCGCCGGTCAGCGCGGCCAGAGACGCCATGCGCCCGGCCCCGAAACAGGCTGGCGGCCCCAGCCTTCCATCGGGATAACGGCATGCGCTCACCCTATCCTCCGCCGTCCGGTCGAGCAGCATGCGCAAGGTTGCCGCTTCGACAAAGGGCATGTCGGCCAGCATGATCAGCAAACGCGCGGCATCACATCCCTGCGCCCGGTCCACGGCAAGCCGCAAGGATGAGGCCATGCCCGAGGCTGCGTGAGGATTATGCACCACCTCCACGTCCGGCCCGACCCAGCCGGGCCGGCGACCGTCCGAGATGAAGCAGACCATGGCCCCGAGACTCTGTGCCGTTGCCAGCGCCCATGCCCCCAGCGGTCGTCCGCCCAGATCGCGATCCAGCTTGCCGCCGCCCATGCGCGCACCCGCACCAGCGCCCAGCACGGCCACCATCACCGGCTGGCTCATGCCTCCATGCGCGCCAGAGTCGGTGCGGCATGCTCATCGCCCGCAGCGGGGAGAGCGCGCCAATGCGCGATGATTTCGGCCAGAATGGAGATCGCGATCTCGGGCGGTGTCATCGCTCCGATCGGCAGGCCGACAGGTCCGCGAATGCGGGCCAGCGCATCCTCGGCAACACCCATGTGGCGCAGCAGGTCGAGGCGCCGCGCATGGGTACGGCGCGATCCCAGAGCGCCGACATAAAAGGCTGGTGTGCTCAGGATGTCGGCCAGCACGCCTGCCTCATCGTCGTGATCGTGCGAGAGCAGCACCGCCCCTGACCAGCGGTCGAGCCTGTGCCAGCCGGCCTGTGCCCAGGCATGGACCGATTGCGGCTGAAATCCATGCTGCGCCAGCAGGTGGCAGGTCAGTTGGTCGGTGCTGATCAGTTCTACGTCGATCTCGCAAAGGCGGCACAGGCTGGCCAGGGCCACCATGACATGCCCCGCGCCCGCGATGGTGATCCGGCACGATGGCGTATAATGGCGCAGAAACGCATCCGGCGCGGCCTGCTCCCCCTCCATCAGCCAGTGGCGGTGGGCCCTTGTATCGATGGCCAGCGTGAGCGGACGACGTTGCGCGCGCGCCGCGATCAGCTCCCTCACCAGATCCCGCGTCAGCCCCGTGTCGAAATAGACATCGATGGACGAACCGCAGGGCAGGCGCAGGTCGATAAAGCGCGATCCCTGCCCATAGCGCTCCAGATGGCAGCGCCGGTCCCTGATCGCCTGCACGGCATCGAGTACAAGGCTCGGCTCGACGCAGCCGCCGCTGATCAGTCCCACCGATGCGCCATCCTCACGCACGGCCAACTGGCTGCCCAAGGGACGCGGCGAAGACCCGCTGACACCCACCAGCGTGACCAGAGCGACCCGCTGCCCCTGCGCCATGGCCTCGTCCAGAAAGGGCAGTACCCAGTCGGTGTAAACCGCGCCGGGGCTGGCGGAGAGGCCCGCGCCAGCGTTGGCGGAGAGGTCCGCCGCCATCAAACGATCACCGGCAGATGATCGAGATGCTTGTCCAGCGTGATGGGATAATCGCGCACCCGCACGCCTGTGGCGTTGTAGATCGCATTGGCAATGGCCGCGCCCACGCCGCACAGCCCCAGCTCGCCCACGCCCTTGGCCTTCATGGGGGAGGATTTGTCGTCCGGATAATCGAGGAAGATCACCTCCTGATGGGGCACATCGGCATGGACGGCCACCTCGTAACCGGCCAGATCATGGTTCACGAAAAAGCCGAAACGCGGGTCCACCGCCAGCTCCTCGCTCAGCGCCGCGCCGACGCCCATGGTCATGGCGCCGATCACCTGGCTGCGCGCGGCGGTGGGGTTCAGGATGCGGCCCGCATCGCACACGGCCAGCATGCGGCGGATGCGCGTCTCGCCGGTATAGCCATCCACCGCCACCTCGACGAAATGGCTGGCGAAGGTCGATTGCTGATAGGTCTTGTCCAGCGTGCCATATTCGATGATGTCCTCGGCGGCGATCGCCCCATCCCGCGCGGCCTGCGCCAGCGGAAGGCGCTGGTTTCCGGCGATGACCATGCCATCGGCGAAATGCGCCTCCTCGCCCAGCCCCAGCTTCTGCGCCACCATGGCGCGCAGCTTGACGCAGGCGGCATAGAGGCCGGCGGTGGAGTTGTTCGCCCCCCATTGCCCGCCCGAACCGGCCGAGGCGGGAAAATCGCTGTCGCCCAACCGGACGGTCACCGCTTCGAGCGGCACCCCCATCATCTCGGCGGCGGTCTGGGCCAGAATGGTGTAGGTGCCGGTGCCGATGTCGGTCATGTCGGTTTCCACCGTCAGCCGTCCATTGCGCTCCAGCCGGATGCGCGCCGCCGATTTCGTCAGCAGATTGTTGCGGAACCCCACCGCGACACCCATGCCGATCAGCCAGCGCCCTTCGCGCTGTTGCCCCGGTTTGGGATTGCGCTTCGACCAGCCGAATTTTTCCGCGCCGGTGCGCAGGCATTCCACCAGATGGCGCTGGGAGAACTTGCGCTCCGGCTTGGTGGGATCGACCTGCGTGTCGTTGAGGATGCGGAACTCGACCGGGTCCATGCCCAGCGCTTCGGCCATTTCGTCCATGGCCATTTCCAGCACCATCAGGCCGGGCGCCTCGCCGGGTGCGCGCATGGCATTGCCCTCGGGCAGGTCCAGCGCGGCCAGCTTCATGAAGGTCTCGCGATGGGGGGCGGCATAGAGAAGCTGGGTCTGCTGGACCGCCGATTCCGGCTTGCCCTCTGCCAGATTGCCGCTGATGGAACTGTGCGAGATCGCCGTCAGCCGTCCGTCACGCGTCGCGCCCAGCTTCACGCGCTGGATGGTGGCGGGGCGATGGGTGGTGTTGTTCATCATGAAAGGCCGGGGCAGCGCGATCTTCACCGGCCTTTGTGCCGCCTTGGCCGCCAGGGCCGCCAGCACCACATCCGCGCGGATAAACAGCTTCCCCCCGAAACCGCCACCGATAAA
The DNA here is from genome assembly GCF_039595395.1 of Novosphingobium sp. Classification (NCBI taxonomy): domain Bacteria; kingdom Pseudomonadati; phylum Pseudomonadota; class Alphaproteobacteria; order Sphingomonadales; family Sphingomonadaceae; genus Novosphingobium; species Novosphingobium sp. The sequence goes on from NZ_JBCNLP010000006.1 coordinate 352,832, forward strand.
GGGCGAATCCAGCCGCACATTCTCCGGCTTGATGCCCAGCGTCTTGGCCAGACTGCCCTTGCCCCAGGCGATCATCTGGTTCGATGTCCAGACGGTCAGCTTTTCGCCTTCCCATGATGCGATGGTGGCATGGGGCTCCATCATCGCATGGCTCTCGTCGGGGGTGGTGTAGCGGCGGTCGATGGTCACCGGCGCGGCGGCAAAGGCGCTGTCGAAATTGCCGACGCGGTGGATCGCGGGCTGCCCATTGCCGCCGGGCACCAGCGGCGCGGCATCGGCCGAGGCGGCCAGATCGAACTGGCCCGGCGAGCGGGCGTAATCGGTGCGGATCAGGGCGGCGGCGGCGCGGGCCTGCTCGAAGCTGTCGGCCACCACCACGGCGATCGCCTGATGGTAATGCACCACCTGATCGCCGCCAAAGAGAGGGGCCGCATTCATCATGCCAAGCGGCAAGGGCGCGGCATGATCGAGCGTGGTCACCACCGCCAGCACGCCCGGCGCCGCCTTGGCCGCCGCCACATCCATGGCCGTGATGCGCCCCTTGGCGATGGCCGCGCCGACGACAAAGCCATAGGCCTGATTCTTCGCCACATCGTGCCGTTCATAGGCATAGGGCGCGGTGCCGGTGGTTTTCAGCCTGCCGTCGATCCGCGATGTGGCGCGGCCGACGACCTTCAACTGGTCGATGGGGTTCTTGCCCGCTGGCGTGTCGAACTTCATGAGCGCGCCTCCACCATCACGCCCGCAAGGGTGCGGGTGGCCAGTTGCAGTTTGAAACGGTTGTCCGCCGTCGGGCGGGCCTCGGCAAAGACCTGGGCGGTGACCGCCTGCGCGCCGCGCGGCATTGCCTCTTCCGCCGCCTCGATGCGCCATGGCCGGGGGGCGACCCCGCCAAAGGCCACCCGGCCCGAGCCATCGGGCTGGATCACCGCCGCCACCGAGACCAGCGCAAAGGCATAGGAGGCCCTGTCGCGCACCTTGTGATAGAGATGCCGTCCGCCGATGGGGCGGGGCAGGGTGACGGCGGTGATCAACTCACCGCGCTTCAGGCTGGTTTCGAGATGCGGCGTATCGCCCCACAGGCGATGGAACTCGCCGATGGGGATCGAGCGCACCGCGCCCTGCGGATCGACCGTCTCGACATGGGCGTCGAGCAGGCGCAGCGCGACCGCCATATCGCCCGGATAGGTGGCGATGCAGGCATCCGACACGCCGATCACCCCCAACTGGCGCGACACGCCGCCGATCGCCCCGCAGCCCGAGCCCGGCTGGCGCTTGTTGCAGGGCTGGTTGGTGTCATAGAAATAGGGGCAGCGCGTGCGCTGGAGCAGATTGCCCGCCGTGGTCGCCTTGTTGCGCAACTGGCCCGAGGCGCCCGCCACGATGGCCTTGGTCAGCACGCCGTAATCGCGCCTCACTCGCATGTCCGAAGCCAGCGCCGTGTTGCGCACCAGCGCGCCGATGCGCAGGCCGCCTTCCGGCGTCTCCTCGATCTTGTCGAGCGCCAGGTCCTGCACATCGACCAGATGGGTGGGTGTCTCGATCTGCAGCTTCATCAGGTCGAGCAGATTGGTGCCGCCCGCCAGAAATTTGGCGCCCGGCTTGCGCGCCACGGCGGCGGCGGCCTGTGCCGGGCTCTGGGCGCGTTCATAGGTGAAGGCCTTCATGCGCTTGTCCCCCCGACCTGCAGCATCGCTTCCATGATGTTCGAATAGGCGCCGCAGCGGCAGATGTTGCCGCTCATCCTCTCGCGCAATTCGTGGTTGGAGAGGGCGGGGGCGGCCACGATGTCCTCCTGCACATGGCTGGGCACGCCGCGTTTGATCTCGCCCAGCACCGCCACGGCGGAACAGATCTGCCCCGGCGTGCAATAGCCGCACTGGAAGCCGTCATGCTCGATGAAGGCGGCCTGCATCGGATGGAGTTTTTCAGGCGTGCCGAGCCCCTCGATGGTCGTCACCTTGTCGCCCTGATGCTGGAGGGCGAGGCTGAGGCAGGAATTGATCCGCTCGCCATTGACGATCACCGTGCAGGCGCCGCACTGCCCATGGTCGCAGCCCTTCTTGGTGCCGGTGAGGCGCAGATGTTCGCGCAGCGCGTCGAGCAGGGTGGTGCGCGTATCGAGCTGCAGATCGTGGCGCGTGCCGTTCACCTCCAGCGAGACGGGCATGGTGACGGGCACATCGCCCCTGGCTGGCGCCGCCTGGGCAGGACCGACATGGACCAGAACGGCGCTTGCGGCGCTGCCGCCGATCAGCACGCCTCTTCGGGAAAAGCCGAAAGCATCGCTGGAATCCATGGTGTCTTCCCTCCGCTGCCGGGGCGATGGCGCAGTTTTGGCCCGCCCCGAAATCCTGTCATCAGGGGATAACACATGAACATGGCCAGCGGTTTCCGTTTATTGATGCTTCCAGCGGCATGACGTCATGAGCAGGCTTCACGAATGGCGGCTCGTTCAGGACGGCGCGCGGCATGTCCGGTAGAAATCGGCGACATCCTCGGGGCGCAGGGGGCGGCGCCAAACCGGGCATGCATGGCCTTGCGCATCGACGATGGCGGCCATGGGCAGGCCAAACCCCTGCCCGCCATAGCGCACCGCCAGCGCTTGCGCCTCGGCTGCGGGCATGGTGGTCACCTGCGAGGCCAGCGCCGGGGGGACAGCGATCGGCCGGTCGACCCAGGCCAGCACGATCCGGTCGGGCGCGACCATCGCGGCCAGACGCGGCAGGTTGCGCCACTCCGCCATGCAGGGCGCGCACCAGCGGGCGCCCAGCAGGATGACCCGCCGCCCGGAGTCCTGGGCCCGAAGCGATGACGGCAACACCATCATCAGAAAAATTGCGGGCACCAGACTGAACAGGATGGACGATCTTCGCATGGGTGCTTAGTAGTTGAATGAATTGATGTCTGTAAACAGGAGGATTTACGTGAGATCCTGGTTGTTGGTTGCGTTTATTTTTGCGCAGGGCGCCGTGTTGCAGGCACAGGAACAGAAGGAGCCGGTCGCGGCGCCCGCCGGCAAGGTCAGCCTGCAGGACCGGTTCAACACCGCCAGCGAGGCCTGGGAAAAGAACGATTGCGCCACCGCCGTGCCGATCTTCACCGCGCTGGCCGGCGATCCGCATTTCAAGCCGGGCAGTCTGCCGGGGTCCGTGGTCGGGCTGCGCCGGGGCCTGTGCCTGATCCGGACAGGGCATCAGGATGAGGGTGAGGCCATGATCTCCGCCGCCCTGCCGGTGGTGCGCGCCAAGGGGCAGGGCTTCGATGTCGATATCGCCATGGCCGAATATCAGCTTGGCGTGCAGGCCATGTATCGCTGGGACCATGATACGGCGCTGGCCCATCTGCGCGCTTCGCTGGCGCTGGAGCATGGCACCGGGCGCCTCGATGCGCTGGCCCGCATCGCCCAACTGACCGCTTTCGACGGCGGGCGTGAGGGGCTGGACGCGGTGGATGAGGCGCTGCGCCTGGCGCAACCGGCAGGCGCCACGCCCAGCAAGACGGCGCTGGCGGAGTGGCACACGCTGCATGCGCGGATTCTGCTCAATCAGGGCGATGTCAAAGGCGGGCGCGCCGAATTGAAGGCGGCGCTGGCGCTGTCCGGCGGCGAAAAGGACCATGTCACGCTGGCCGAGGCGCTGCTGCGCGCCGATGTGGCGCAGGCCGCGATGCTCGATCACGACAAGGATGAGGCCTATAAGTTCATGGCGCTGTCGGGGGCGGGGCGGATCGACAAATCGCCCTTCGTCAGGGCCCGGATGATGGAGCCGCCCAGTTGCGGCCCCGACACCGGCCTGACCATGGAGGACAGCGCCGTGGTGGAGTTCAGCATCGGGGATGACGGCATGGTCAGCAGTGCCCAGCCGATTTACGCCTCGGGCAATTACGCCAAGGCCACCGCCTTTGCCCGCGCGGTTTCCAACTGGGCATGGTCGCCGCAGGATGCGGCCAACATTCCGGCCTTCTTCCGCGCGGCCTCGCGGATCGAGCTGCGCTGCACCAATGCGGATGGCAATGGCAGCGGTGGCGCCTCGCCGCTGGCCCCGCTCCGCCACCGTTTCGACCAGTGGGCGCAGGGGGTGGCTGTGTCATATCTGCCTGCCCAGACCCTGGCCGATGACAAGCCGCTGACCTGGCCGGTGCTGGTGACGGCGGTGCAGGCCGCGCAGGACCGCAAGGATGACGCTGCCGAACTGGCGCTCCGCACGCTGTTGGCGCCGCGCGACCTGCGCCCTGTGGCCACGGTTCGCGCCTCGATCGACCGGGCCCGCGCCCTGACGCAGGAATCGCCTCAGGCGCCAGAAGTGCGCAATGCGGCGCTGGTGCTGCTGGCCGATGTGGTGCCCGAGCAGCGGGATCGCCGCAGGGATGATGGCACGGCCGCGGCAGCCCAATTGATGTTGGCCGATGATCCGACCCTGGCTCAGGATGCTCTGGCGCAGGATACGGCGCTGCTGCTGTCGGTGACGCGCCGCGCCAGAGGGTCCGACAATCCGAAAACCGCCGAGACCCTGCAGCGCGTGGCCGGGGATACGCGTCTGGGCGATCATCACCCGCTGCGCCAGTTCGCCCAGTTGCGGCTGGCCAATGATGCCGCCCGCAAGGGCGATCTGGCTCAGGCCCAGACCCTGTTCGCGGCCACCGGGCTCAGCGCGGAGCAATGCGCCCTGATCGGCCCCAAGCCCGCCATGTCCTCCAACGGGGCGGGCGCCACGGCTTTCCCGATGGATGCATTGCGCTGGGGCTTCGAGGGCTGGGTGCGCACCGAGTTTGACATTCAGGCCGATGGCCATACCGCAGGGGCGCGGGCGGTGGTGTCCTATCCGCCCTTCATTTTCGCCAATGCGGCCCAGCGCATCCTGAATGGCGCGCGTTACCAGTCGAGCTTCCGCCCCGATGGTGGTGCCGCCTGCAGCGCCAACAATGAGATGGTCAAGTTCACGATCCCCAGCAATATGAACACGGTCTCCGTGACGACCAAGAAGAAGGTCTGAACCTTCCGGGGTCAGCGACCAGCCAGAGCATGGCTGGTCGCTGAGAGAACCGCGATCATATTGCCCATCCGGGCGCAGATCTGCGTGGCGACGGCCTCATCCAGCAGGGGCATGTCGATGACGATCTCGAGATCGTCATCGACACAGATGGCACGCACGGCGGCCGGCACGAGCCCACGCTGGGCGAAAGGGTCGAGCAGGCGAACCAGCGCGGCTGCCTCGGCCTCCGCGCGGATCTGGAAGCGGGTGAGCATGGCGGCGTCAGGCAGGCACCCGTTGTGCCGCGGCGATGATGGCGCGGGCCATGTCGTCGGCGATGGCATGGCTGGGGCGGTTGTCGCGCGCGGCTTGCTGCAGGATCTGCTCGACCCGGCCGGGGATCGTCGCGATGCGCGCCTGCACCTCTTCCACGGTCTCGCCCAGATATTCCGCCGAGACATTGATGATCCCGCCAGCATTGACCACATAATCGGGGGCATAGGCGATGCCGCGCGCAAACAGGGCGTCGCCATCCTCGGCCGTTGCCAACTGGTTGTTGGCGCCGCCGCACACCAGCGCGGCCTTGAGGGCGGGGATGGTCTGCGCGTTCAGCACCGCGCCCAGTGCGCAGGGCGACAGCACATCGGCCTCGACGCCAAGGATCTCCTCGACGGAGACGACGCTGCCGCCATGCGCCTCGGCCACGGCGCGGGCACGGGCGGGATCGATGTCGGCGACGATCAGACGCGCGCCAGCTTCATGCAGCAGCGAGCACAGATGCGCGCCGACATTGCCGACACCCTGCACGGCCACCGTCAAGGCATCGAGATCGCGGCCCAGCGTATGGCGGGCCGCCGCCTGCATCGCCTTGAAGATGCCCAGCGCGGTCCAGGGCGAGGGGTCTCCACCGGCACGTCCCGCCTGACGGGTGAGCCCGGCGACATGGCGCGTGTGGCGGGCGACCTCTTCCATGTCCTCCACGCTGGTGCCCACGTCCTCGGCGGTGACATATTGGCCGCCCAGCGCCTCGACTGCCTCGGCAAAGGCTGCGAACAGCGCCTTGCGGTCGAAGTCACCGGCGGGCCGCTGCAACACCGCCTTGCCCCCGCCCAGCGGCAGACCGGCCAGAGCGTTCTTGTAGCTCATGCCGCGCGCCAGACGGATGGCGTCGGTCATCGCATCCTGATCGGAGGCATAGTGCCAGAAACGGCAACCGCCCGCTGCGGGCCCAAGCGCCGTCGAATGGAGGGCAATCACCCCCCGCGCGCCGCTGGCGGGATCATCGATCATCTGCAGATGTTCGGGCAGATGATCGGCGGACGTGTCGTGACGGGCGGATTGCACCATGGTTCCATGCTCCTTTGATGGGGCATAGGTATCACGCTCGGCCGTGATAAAAATTTCTTATATCGGCCTTATGGTGGCGTTATGGAAATGATACATTCCAGAAATGGCAATATATGGATAAATTTATGCTGGATGATCTCGATGAGTATGAAAGACGCATTCTGGCGATTCTGCAGGTGGATGCCTCGCGCTCGACCACCGATATCGCTCAGGAGATCGGCCTGTCGCAGGCGCCCTGCTGGCGCCGCATCCAGCGGCTGAAGGATGAGGGCTATATCCGCGCGCAGGTCTGTGTGCTCGATCGCCGCAAGCTGGGGCTGCGCGCGCAGATCTTCGCGCAGGTGAAGCTGAACGCGCATGGGCGCGCGCATCTGGCCGAATTTTCCGATGCCATCCGGGGCTTTTCGGAGGTGCTGGATTGTTTCGTGCTGATGGGCTCGACCGATTTCATGCTGCGCATCGTCACGCGCGACATCGAAACCTATGAGCGCTTTTTCTTCGACAAGCTGTCGCAGGTGCCCGGCGTGCAGGAAGTGACCTCGATGGTCGCCCTGTCCGAAATCAAGTCGACCACGGCTCTGCCGCTGGAACTGGTCGAGCCCGAATAGCGCCCCATGGAAAAGGGGCACCCGTCACACGACGAGCGCCCCCTTCATCGATCAGAAAGCCAGGCGGAAGCCCGCATTGCCCTTCCAGCCATAGCTCTTGCCGAAGTCCTGCGTGGCACTCTTGCCCGAAGCCTGAGCGAAGATCGAGAAGCCCCGGCCCAGCACCACATTGGCGCCCACACCGGCCTCGCCCCACAGGTGGAAGTTCTCGCGCCCGATCGCTGCGCCCGAGACATCGGTCACCGTGCCGTCCAGCCACTCATAGCTCAGGCTGGCCACGGCATAGAGGTGGCTGCGCCCGTCCTGCCGGTCGAGCGAGATGCCCCAGCGGCTCTTCAGGCTGTCGCCAAGGCGCGAGGTCACCACCGCGCCATGCGGATCGGTGAAGCCGTCGAAGCCGATGGTAGAATAGACCATCTGCACCTGCGGCGTCACCGACAGATGCCCGCCCACCGGCCAGCGCTTGCCGATCTCAAGGCTGTAGGCCTCGCCGTGCCCCTTGTTGCCATCGACCAGCGAGCCCAGCACCGAGGAGGTCAGGCGGCTGTCATACCAGTTCACCTGCGCGTGCCCATCCACATAGAAGCCCTGCGGACCGAACCAGCTCAGCGTGCCGCCAAGGCTGTAGGCCGAGGTCTTGATGCTGCCATTGCCGAAGACCGAGCCGACATTGCTGGTCGCCTCGCCGTAACCGGCCACCACGCCCAGCACCAGCGCCGAACCGTCGGCGCGCTGGCTCAGCACCTGATCGGCACCGACCTCGACCTTCCAGATATCGACGCTGACATGGGCGAGGCTGCTCGACTGCGCCGCATTGGCGCGCAGACCCTGACCCTCGAAGCGCTGCCACAGGCCGGACTGGTGATCGCCGCCCTGCATCCACTGGCGGTCGCCGACGCGCTGCTGCATCGTCCCCAGATCATTGAGCGCCAGCAGCGTCTGGCTGTAGGCCTCATAGACCGGCACGCCCGGCTGATAGAGCGGCTGGGCCGGAGCAACCGGCGTGCCGTCCGATGCGCCGCCCTCATTGCCCGCATTGCCCGTCGATGTGCCGCTGTCCAGCAGGCTGGAGCGCAGATACCAGTCGCCATCGGCGGTGTTGACGCCATTCTTGTAGAGGCGATAGCCATAGGCCCCCGCCACCACGGCCTGCTGGCCCTGGAAGAGATAGTCGCCCGCCAGCGTGAAGGTGCCGTTCGAGGCCCCGGTCACATCCACCAGCTTGATGCCATTGACGGTGGCCGCGCCCAGCCCGCCCATATTGGTGACCTTGATGGTGGTGTTCCCGGCGGTCGAGCCCTTCACCACCAGCAGATCGCTGCGCGAGGCATCGCCGCCCAGCACGGTCTTGATCGCCAGCGTGCCATTGGCGCCGGTGTAGTCGCCATTGACGCTCAGCGTGCCGAAGCCGTTCAGCCCCGGCGAGACCGTGCCGCCATTGATCACGCTGCCCACCTGACCCGTACCGGCCAGCGAGGCGCCTGAACCGACCGTCAGCGAACCGCCCAACTGCCCCGTCACGGCCAGCGTGCCCGCCGCAACCGTCGCCGCGCCGGAATAGCTGCTGCCGTCCCCGGCGATCAGCAGGGTGCCCAGACCACTCTTGGTCAGCGCGCCCGAGCCTGTCAGCCCGCCGGTCAGGGTCAGTGTGGTGGCATTGGCGGTGGTGATGCCGCTGGTGTCCGTCACATCGAACTGGCGCGCGGTGGTCAGATCGGCGGTGGTGGCCAGCGTGCCGCCGTTCAGCGTCACGCCGCCGGTGGCCAGACCCAGATTGGCGTCCGAGGCGATCTGCAGCGTGCCGCCGTTGATGCTGGTGCCATCGGCGTACTGGTTGGCGCCCGTGAGCACCAGCGTGCCCGCGTCGGTCTTCACCAGTTGCGTGGCACCGGCCAGCACGGCGTCGATGGTGGCGGTGTAACCCGCGCCTGCCGATGTGCCATCACCCACGCGGATCGTGGATTGCGGGCCCACCAGCGTCAGCGTGCCGCCATTGATGCGATAACCCGTGGTGGCAAACTGCAGGCCCGAAGCGGTCACCCCGCCAAGGCTGTTGTCCACCGTCACGGTGCCCGCATTGCCCGCGAAGACGGCGAAGCTGTTGATGGCATTGGGCGCATTCACGCTGCCGCTGACGGTGGTCCAATTGTCATTGCCGGTGGCGGATTGCCACAGGCCGTTGCCGCCATTGATGATGTCGTTGTTCTTGCCGTTGCCGGCGCCATCCCAATAGCTGAGCAGCAGGCCGTTGGTGTTGACCAGATTGACCTGACCCGCCACCGAGGTCTGCACCGTCACCGCGCTGTCGCTTGGCATGGCGCCCAGGGTCAGCCCGTTGTCGGTCAGCGATCCGCCATAGTTGAACAGGCGATAGATGCCCGCGTCGAAGCTGCCGCCCGTGGTCACCGAGACATTGAGCGTGCCATCGAGCACCAGCTTGCCGCCGACATTGACCAGATCGTTGAGCGATCCGCCCGCCGCGCCAGCCTGCCCGAGCTGATAGTTCAGCACGCTGCCGCCCGACAGCGAGAGGTTGCCGTTGATGGTCAGCGTGCCCGCCGTGCCGCCGGTGCCGGGCGAGAGGGTGGCGCCATCGGCCAGCGTCACATCGCTGCCGATCGTGCCGTTGCCGCCCAGGGTTGCGCCATTGGCCACGCTGGTCAGGCCCGTCGCGGCCGACTGGTTGCCGTTCACCAGCAAGGTGCCCGCGCCGACGGTGGTCGCGCCGGTGTAGCTGTTGGTGCCTGACAGGATCAAAGTACCGCTGCCGTTCTGGAACAGCGCGCCCGTGCCGGAGACCAACCCGTTCAGCGTCAGCGTGGTGCCCGCGTCCGGCGCCACGGCGCCATCGCCGACAAGGCTGACCGCACGGTTGTTCGCCACATCCGCCGAGGTGCTCAGCGTGCCGCCGTTGAAGCTGAGCCCGCTTGCCGCAGCGCCCAGATTGCCGTCAGAGGCAATGCGCAGCGTGCCGCCATTGATCGCCGTGCCGCCGGTGTAGCTGTTGGCGCCGGTCAGCACCAGCGTGCCCACATCGCTCTTCACGAGCTGGGCATTGCCCTGGATCGCGGCATCGATGGTGGCGGTAAAGCCCGCACCCACCGAGGTGCCGTCACCCACGCGGATCATGGATTGCAGCGCGGTCAGTGTCAGCGCATCGCCGGTCAGCCTATAGCCGTCAGAGGCGAATTGCAGGCCCGAAGCGGTCACCGCGCCAAGGCTGTTGTCGATGGTGACGGTGCCCGGAGCCGCCGAGAAGATCGCCAGCGCGCCGTCGCTGTAGCCCGCATTCACCGCGCCGGTCGAGTTGGCCCAGTTGGTGTTGCCCGCGCTTGCCTGCCAGACGCCATTGCCGCCATCGACCTGATTGTTGAACTTGGGCCCCGCCGCGCCGTCCCAGAAGCTGAGCGTCTGCCCGCCGGTGTTGATCAGATTGACCTGATTGGCCACCGAGGTCTGCACCGACACATCGCTGCCCGCGGGCATGGTGCCCAGCGAGAGGCCATTGTCGGTCAACGCGCCATTGTAGCTGATCACGCGATAGAGGCCGGGCCCGAAGGTTCCGCCCGTCGGCACGGTCACATTGATCGTGCCATCCAGCGTGAGGTTGCCCTTCACCACGGTCAGATCGTTGTAGGAACCGGCGACGACATTGGCCTGCCCGATCTCGTAATTGAGCAGCGAGCCGTTCGAGAGCGACAGATTGCCGTTGATCGTCAGCGTGCCGGGGCTGTTGCCCGGAGCAATCGCGCCGCCATCGGCCACAGTCACATCGCCGCCGACAATGCCGCTGCCGCCCAGCGTCGCGCCGCTGCCCACGGAGGTCAGGCCCGTTGCCAGCGACTGGTCGCCATTGATGCGCAGCGTGCCGCCCGAGACGGTGGTGGCGCCGGTGTAGCTGTTGTTGCCTGTCAGGATCGTGGTGCCGGCAAGCTGGTTGACCACGCCCGCGCCGCTGATTAGCGCGGCCAGCGTATAGCCCGTATCGGTATGGTTGAAGTTGATCGCGCTGTTGGCGTTCACCGCAATGCCGCTGGCCGAGAGCGCGCCGGCCGCCGATGCCGCCGAGCCCGAAGCTGCGCCAATGTTGAGCGTGCCCGTCGCCGTCGAGGCGTCGCCCAGCACCAGCGTGCCGCCGACAGAGGCCGCGCCGCCGTCCGCAAGCGTGATCGTGCCACTGCCCGTGCCGCTGCCCACGGTCAGGTTGCCGGTGGTGGTCAGGCCCGAGCCGCTGCCCGAAATCAGGATCGTTGCCGGATAGGCCGAAGAGACCGTGCCCGCCGTGATGCCGCTGAAGGTCGCCGTGCCGCCATTGGTCAGCGAGAGGCTGCCATCGGTCATGGTCAGCGCGCCCTGGCTGGTCCAGTCGCTTCCCTTGCCATCGATGCTGATCGAGGGCAGCGTGCCATTGCCCGCTGCCGCGCCCATGGTGGTCGCACCAGCAGTGGTCACCTTGCCGCCGTTGCTGACGGTAATGAAATTGTTGCTGGTGGCTCCGGCGGCGAGCACCACCGCGCCGCCGATGTTGGCCTGCGAGCCCGCACCCGAAACGGTCAGCGAGTCAAGCGTGGTGCCCAGCGCCGTCTGCAGGGTGAAGGTGCCGGTGGTGTTCAGCACGCCGCCATTGACCACGCTGACGGTCGATGGCCCGCTGGCGGTGGAGCGTGCAACAAGGGTGGTCGTGTTGTAGGTCGCCCCCGCATCGACGATGAGGTTGCCGTTGGTCAACGAGGTCGCGCCGGAACTGACCGTTGCCCCCAGATAGCGGAAGGTGCCGCCGCCGCTGGAAAGGGTCGTTCCGCCACTGTAGCTGCTGTTGCCGGTGAAGGTGATGGTGCCCGAAGCGATGCTGGTGATCCCGCCGGTGCCGGTGATCGACCCGGTGTAGGTCCAGTCGTTCGCGGTGGCCATCGCCAGCGCGCCATTGTTGACGATATCGCCGGTGATCGAGGCATTGAGGGTGGAGGTGCCGATCTGCAGCGTGCCCGCCGAGATGGTGGTGCCGCCATTGAAGATGTTGTCACCCGTGAGGATCAGCTTGCCGACGCCGCTCTTGGTCAGCGCGCCGCCCACCAGCGCATTGTTGATGGTAAGGCCGTTTGAAGCGGTGGTGGCAACGTTGATCCCCCCGCCATTGGCGCCCCAGTTCACCCTGCGCGCCATGACGGCCGCGCCGCCGGTCCACAGCAGCGTGCCACCGTTGATGGTCAGATCAGTGCCCGCCGCACCCAGATTGGCGTTGGAGGACACCGACAGCGTGCCCGCGTCGATCTCAGTCCCGCCGGTGTAGGTGTTGGTGCCCGAAAGGACCAGCGTGCCCAGATCGCTCTTCACCAGTTGCGAAGAGCCCTGGATCACCGAGGCGACGGTGGCGGTATAGCCCGCCCCGGCCGAGGTGCCGTCACCCACGCGGATCGTCGATTGCGTGCCCGTCAGCGTCAGCGGATTGCCGTTGATCGTATAGCCATTGCTGGCGAATTGCAGACCCGAGGCCGTCACCGCGCCAAGGCTGTTGTCGATGGTGACGGTGCCCGGCGTGCCGCTGAAGATCGCCAGAGCACCGTCGCTGAAGCCCGCATTGACCGCGCCGCTGGCATTGGCCCAGTTGGTGTTGCCCGCGCTTGCCTGCCATGTGCCGCTGCCGCCGTCGATCTGGTTGTTGTACTTCGCGGCTGTGCCGTCCCAGAAGTTCAGCGTCTGGCCGCCGGTGTTGATCAGATTGACCTGATTGGCCACCGACGTCTGCACCGTCACCGTGCTGCCGCTGGGCATGGTGCCGAGCGACAGGCCACTGCCGCTCAGCGTGCCATCATAGCTGATCACGCGATAGAGGCCGGAGCCAAAGGTGCCGCCTGTCGGCTCGGTCACATTGATCGTGCCGTTCAGCGCGAGGTTGCCCTTCACCACGGTCAGATCGTTGAGCGAACCGCCCACCGTGTTGGCCTGACCCAGTTCGTAATTGAGCACCGAGCCGGTCGAAAGCGTCAGATCGCCATTGATCGTCAGCGTGCCGGGGCTGTTGCCCGGCGCAAGGATGCCGCCATCGGCCACCGAGACGCTGCCGCCAATGGTGCCGCTGCCGCCCAGCGTGGCGCCGCTGGCCACGGTGGTGAGGCCTGTCGCGGCCGACTGGTCGCCATTGATGCGCAGCACGCCGCCCGAGATGGTGGTGGCGCCGGTGTAGCTGTTGTTGCCCGTCAGGATCGTGGTGCCCGAGAGCTGGTTGAGCACGCCCGCACCGCTGATCAGCGACGCGAAGGTGTAGCCGGTGTCGGTGTGGTTGAAGTTGATCGTGCTGCCGCTGCCGGTCGTCACACTGCTGGCATTGAGCGTGCCCGAACCCACCGCCGCCGAGCCCGAAGCCGCGCCGATGTTGAGCACCGCCGTGCTGGGCCCCATGGTCAGTTCGCCGGTGCCCGGCTGAACCACCGCGCCATCGGCGATTGTCAGTGATCCGCTGCCACCGTTACGGGTGCTGTTGGCGATGGTCAGCGCGCCGGTGGTCGTCAGGCGTGAGCCCGCGCCGGTCACCACCGCAGCGAAATTGGCATTGGTGACGCCGGTGCCCAGATCATAGCCCAGCACGGCGGTGGTGGCATTCACCACGCCGCCATCGGCAATCGTCAGGCTGCCGCGCCGGGCGTTGATCGCGCCATTCACCGTCCACAGCGAGCCCGCGCCCGACACCGTGACCGTGCCCAGCGAATTGGAGGGCAACTGCCCGCCGACCAGGAAGCTGCCCGAATTGGAGGTCATGGTCCCTCCGGCCAGCACATTGATCACCGCCGAGCCGAGCGTGGCGCTGACCACCGTGCCGGTGTTGGTGAAATTCGATCCCGCGCCGGTCACGGTGATCGTGCTGGTGCCCGATGAGCCCATGCTGAGGTTGCCGACCGAGGCGGTGCCGCCGTTCCGCACCGTCAACGAGGTTCCGGCGGCGGTGATCGTTGCCGCGCCGCTGTCGATAAACCGGGCGTTGGCGCCATCGACGATCAGGGCGCCGCTGCCGCCGTTGATGGACAGGCTGCTGGTGCCGGTGATCTGGCCGCCCGACAGCAGCAGCGTTCCGCCTGAAATGGTGGTCGCGCCGGCATAGGTGTTGTTGCCGGTCAGCGTCAGCGTGTCCGAGCCGGTTTTGGTGACCAAACCCGTGCCCGAGATCGCTCCGCCATAGGTCCAGTCGGTGCTGCTGCTGAAGACCAGAGCGCCATTGTCGAGCACATCGCCGGCAAGGGTGCCGGTGGCGCCGCCATTGCCGATCTGCAGGCTGCCCGCGCTGATGGTCGTGCCGCCGGTGTAGCTGTTGTTGCCGGCCAGAATAACGCCGCCCACGCCGATCTTGGTCAGGCTGCCCGAGCCGGTGAGGCCATTGTTGATCGTGTAATAGGAACCCGAGGTGGTGATGTCGAAGGTGCCGCCATTGCTCCCCAGATTGACGGACCGTGTCGCGCTGGAGCTGAAGCTGGTGAGGCGCAAGGTGCCACCATTCAGCGTGAGTGCCCCGGCCGCGTCACCCAGCGAGGCATCCGTCGAGCCGACAAGCGTGCCCCCGGTGATGGTGGTGCCGCCCGTGTAATAGTTGCTGAAGTTGCTCAGCGTGGTGGTGCCGCTGCCCGACTGGACCAGCGTGCCCGTGCCATAGAGCGTTCCCACCGAAACCGCACCGCTGCCACCCAGTTCCAGCGTGCCATTGTCGGTCATCGTGCCGAAGGTGATGGTGCCGTTGCCGGTCTTGAGCGTGCCCTGGTTGATCGTCCAGCCCAGACCCGACGTGTTGTCACCGGTGAGGGTCCAGGTGTTGGCGCCGCTCTTCTGGTAGCTGTCGAAGCCCTGATATTGCGAGCCGATGGTGGAGACATCGAAGCTGGCATTGGTGTCGCCGCCCAGACGGAAGATGTCGGTGGTGCCGGGGCTGGCGATCACATTGCCGATGATGTTCGATCCGGCCTGCAATTCCAGGACCGACGTGCTGTTGGCCGTGGTGCCGAACTGGATCGCGGTACTGCTGCCGGTGCCTGCCTGGATGGTGCCGCTGTTGACCACCGTGGCCACCCATTGCCCGCTGCCATAGGCCGCGATGGCCGCCGCGCCATTGCCGCCCGTCAGCGTGCCGCTGTTGGTGATGGTGGTGGCAAAGCTGCCGGTGCCGTTGATCGCCGCGCCGCCGGTGGCGCCGCTGCTGGTGCTGTCCGAGCCGCCCCGAATGGTCCCGGCATTGGTGAGGGTGGCCGTGTTGCTCGCGGTATTCACGTAAACGCCCGCGCCGGCTCCGGCGCCCGCGCTGCTGCCGCCCTGAATGGTGCCCGAGGCGGCATTGGTCAACGCCCCGCCGCTGGAAAGGGTGAGGCCCGCCCCGGCGCCCGCCGCGCCGCCGGTATAGGCGATGGCGCTGCCGCCGGTGATCGTGCCATTGTTGGAGAAGCTCTGCGAGGCACTCAGCGCGACGCCATTGGTGCCCGCGACATTCGCGGCGCTCTGGTTGCCGCCGGTGATGGTGGCGGTGCTGACGACATTGCCGCCCGTGCTCAGGCTGAGCGCTGTGCCGGCTGTGCCGGTGGAATTGCCCAGGATCGTGCCATTGAGGGTCAGCGTACCGGTGGTGGTGCTGTTGCCGCTGATGATGATGCTCGATCCCGAACCCGACAGGGTGAAGCCGGCGGTGTCGATGGTGATCGGCTTGGTGGCGCCGGGCAGCGCCGTGCTGGAGACCGAGAAGTTGGAGGTCAGCGTGATGGTGGCGCTGGCATCGGCGTCGGCATTGGCGTTGGCGATGGCCGTCTGCAGCTCGCTCTCCGTGCCCGCCGTATAGGTGCCTGCCATGGCCTGGCCGGGGAGCAGCATCGCAAGGGTGACGGCCATGCCGCCAGCGCCGAGCAGGAGGCGACGCCTTCCGTTTGCGAACTGCCCGCGCGTGAGAAGGGCGTGGCTCGACGGGCGGCTCGTTGGCAGCATGGATTCCCCTGTTCGTAACTGGTATTCAATTCGTCGCGCGATTGCGGGGAACACGCTTAACACGGGGTAAATTCAAACCCCTCGGTTA
Organism: Novosphingobium sp.; assembly: GCF_039595395.1. NCBI lineage: Bacteria > Pseudomonadati > Pseudomonadota > Alphaproteobacteria > Sphingomonadales > Sphingomonadaceae > Novosphingobium > Novosphingobium sp. The sequence goes on from NZ_JBCNLP010000006.1 coordinate 368,800, forward strand.
TGGGAAATATGCGTATGAAATTTCTGTAAAAAATCCTTTGCATAAGGCAGGTTGCGCAAGAATGCGGCGCCCCTTCGCGGATCGCCGAAAGATCATGTTAACCACGGGATTTCCCGTAATCTGGGCGCGGGATGAGTGGTCTTGAAGCGCGATCTTTAGAAATGATCTGTGCTTTTTGCGGGCAGATGTAAAATTTTGTAATAGGGCGCGATGTTGTTCTGTTATGAGCGGGATGAGCCCGCTTTTTGCGCTGCCGGACCGAGGGCGGGGCCGCCGCATGTCATGGACGGCCCCGCGCGGTCAGTTTGGCGCGATCAGTGGAACGCGCCGCCCAGGATCGAGGCCACCACGCCGCTGGTAATGCCGACCAGCAGAATGTCATTGCCCGAGCGGACATAGTGATAGCCGCGCGGCGGCGCCTTCAGGCCCCGGTGCTGGCGATAATCCACCACCTGATAGTGGGAGGCGCGGCGCTGATCGAACTTTTCGCCCTTGTTCCAATGGTCCATCTGGCCGTGATTGATTTGGCCATGATCCATCGGGTTATGGGCATTGGCCGGGCCATGCCCCGGCGCGGCCATCGCGGTTCCGGCAAAGACCGGCAGGGCCAGGGCGGCGGTGATAAGGGCGGTGGTGATCTTGGTCATGTTTCGCAAACTCCATGGATGGGGCTGACACGGGTTACGAGACCGGCGCGGAGCGAAAGCTGAATGGTGGGCGCTGAAATTGTTAGAAATTGTCGCAGGTGACCGGCTTCGGGACAATGGGCGCGCTGGGCGGCTCATATCGGACCTGAACGGGGCGTCATCTTGTGCTATTGAACCTGCGCGAGTCGCCAAAGGCGACCGTCAGGAGAGGAAAACCATGTTCGACCAGATCGACGCAGCTTACTATCGTATGCGCGCTGATGAAGAGCGCGAGAAAGCCACCGATACCGATGCGCATGAGGCCGACCGGCATCGGATCAGGGCGGCCCTTTTTGACAGGCGAGCCAATGCTTTGGCGGGGAGCTTGGCTCGGCTGAACGCCATGTAAAGCCGGCAGGGCGGGCGTCGGGATCGCCTGGCGCCCGCCGACTTCACCCCCGCCGACTTCACCATGGCGACCATACAGGCTACAGACCGGCCATGACTGAGATTGAACTGGCGCCGCTCGAGCGCGCCGCTCGCGCCATGTATGACAATGTCCAGCCCGATTGGGACTGGAGCGATCCTGACGCCGAACCGATGCGCAAACTGTATCGGGACAATGCGCGCGTGGCCTTCATGGCCGTGATGGAGCCGAGCGCGGCGATGATCGGCAAGGGCGATGCCAAGCTTGAGCGTGGGGACAGTCTGGCTGTCTGGCAGGCGATGGTCGCCGCCTTGCTGCAGGGCGGCTGAGCCGGCTCACAGGGCAGGAAGTTATTGCGATTGATTTGCAGCTGCGTTAGGGCGCGTTGCACACGATGCTTTCCGCCCTGCCCGAGACCCGCCTTTCTTGTCCGACCGCTCGCCTTCCGATGTGATCCTGCACAAAAGCGCTCTGCTGTCCTTTGTGCAAAGGCGCTTTGGCGCGGCGAACGATCCCGAGGATATCGTGCAGGAAGCGATGGCCCGCGTCATCGCCAACCATGACAGCGAGACAATCGGCAATCTGCGCGCCTATCTGTTCCGGGTGGCGGGCAATCTGTCGATCGATGCGCTGCGCCGCCGCGCCACACGCGAAAGGATCAGCGGCACCCTGCTCGACAGCAGCGAGGCCATGGCGGTGGCCAGCCCGGAACCTTCCGCCGAGCAGGCGCTGATCGCGCGGCAGCGCAAGCGCGCCTTTGACGCCGCCCTTGCCGCTTTGCCGGACAGGCAGCGCCAGGCCCTGACGCTCAACCGCCTGCAGGGCTGGTCTCACCCCAGGATCGCCGCGCATCTGGGCTGTTCCACCGGCACGGTCTATAATGACATCAAGGCCGCCATGGCCGCCATCATCGCCCGGACCTCGGAGATCGACCTGTGACCCTTTGTGAGACAGCAGGGGCCAGCGCGTCATACGATCAGGACCAGACGGAGCCGCTGTGCAAGACGACCGCGCCATGACCCAGCAACAGGCCGAGAGCGAGGCGCTGGACTGGTTCCTGCGCCATCAGGCCGGGCAGGGGGCGGGCGACCCGGCCTTTGCGGCGTGGCGTGACAGCAATCCGGCGCATGCGGCAGCCTATGCCCGCGTGCAGGCGGTCTGGGGGGCGCCTGCTTTTGCCGAGGCGCTGGCCGCGCAGCCAACGCCTGCCCGACGCTGGCCCCTGATGCGGATCGCCGCCTCGGTGGCCTTGCTGGTGCTGGTCGGCGCGGGCGGGATGCGGCTGGCGGGCTTGCCGTGGCGCCTGCCGGCAAACCATACCGCAGCCATTGGCGGGCAGGAGGTCGCCCGGCTGGACGATGGCACAAGGCTGGTGCTCGACAGCAGCGCGGCGGTCGATGTGACCTATACCGCCACCGAGCGCCGCATGGCGCTGCGCGATGGCCGCGCCTTTTTCGATGTTGGCAAAGACCGGCGCGCCTTCCGCGTCGCGGCGGGGCGGATCACGGTGCGCGATGTCGGCACGCGCTTTTCGGTCGAGCGGGCGGGCGACACCGTCCATGTCGCGGTGGAGCAGGGCGAGGTCGCCTTCCGCCCCGACGGCACCGGGCCGGAACAGCATCTGGCGGCAGGCCAGATCGGAGGCTATGTGGATGGCTTTCTGCCGGTGCGCGCGGCGCCTGCCGATATCACCTTTGCCTGGCTCGACCATCGGCTGTTCTTTTCGCAGGCCCGGCTGGGCGATGTGGTGCAGGATCTGCGGCGCTATCATCGCGGCTGGATCATCCTCGCCAATCCCCGGCTGGCGGCGGTGAAGGTCAGCGGCGGTTATGACACGCGTGATCCCGCCTCGGCCATGGCGGATCTGGCGCGGCTGAGCGGCGGCACGCTGATCCGCCTGTCGGACAGGCTTTTGATCCTGCGCTGAAAAAATCCAATTTTGTTTTGTGAGATCGAGAGAAGCCACCCGTCTAACTGTTGCAAGTGATTTTCAACAGCATTGATTTGGCTGTTGCCAGACGGGGATCAGAGATGGGCTTTTCGACTTTTACCGCCAGACCGCGCGGCCACCTGTTGCTGACGGCGCTGCTGCTGGCCGGCACCGCAGCGGGCACATGGCCCATTGCCGCCATGGCTCAGGGCGCCGCCGTGCGGATCGACATTCCCGCCCAACCGCTCGACGCCGCGATCCGGGCCCTGATGCGCGCCACCGGCGCCCAGATCACCTATCCGGCCGACTTGTCGGGCAATCGCCAGTCCAGCGCGGTGTCGGGCCATTTCGGCACCGCCGAGGCGCTGTCGCATCTGCTGGCGGGCACGGGCCTGGCCTATCGCCAGACCGGGGAGCATGCCTTCACGCTGGAGCCCGCGCCCGCCGCCGCGGGCCATGTCGTGCAACTGGGCGCGGTGCAGGTGGCGGGGGAAGGTGCCACTCCCGCCTCGCTGACCAGCGACCCCGCCGCGACGGAGGGCAGCGGCTCCTATGCCATGGTCCGCCCCAGCACCACGGCGACCAAAATGGGCCTCACGATCCGCGAGACGCCGCAGTCGATCAGCGTCGTCACCCGCCAGCAGATCGACGATCTGGCGCTGACCGACCTGCCGCAGGTGCTCGATCGGGTGCCAGGCATCACGGTGGGCCGCAACGACAGCGAGCGCTTCACCTTCTATTCGCGCGGTTTCGAGGTGGAGAACATCCAGTTCGACGGCGTGCCCAACACCGTCGATGCCGCCAGCCAATACACCACTACGCTGGCCGACAGCGCGGTCTATGACCGCGTTGAGGTGGTCAAGGGCGCCACCGGCCTGCTGACGGGGGCGGGCTATCCCTCGGCCACGCTCAATCTGGTGCGCAAGCGGCCGACGCGCGAATTTCAGGCTTCGGCCGAAGTGTCGGGCGGGTCATGGGACCGTTATCGCGGCGTGGCGGATGTCTCCGCACCGCTGGCCGCCGGGGGCAAGCTCCGTGCCCGCGTGGTGGCCGCCGTGCAGAACGCGGGCTCCTATGTGAACCATTACAGCCGCGATACGCGCAATTTCTACGGCATCGTGGAGGGCGATCTGGGGCCGCGTACCACGCTCTCGGCAGGGGTGGATTACATGACCACGCGGGCCAGGGGATCGAGCTTCGGCCATATCCCCCTGTTCTACAGCGACGGCACGCGCACCAATTTCGACCGCTCCTTCAACCCCGCCGCGCGCTGGGCCTATTGGAACAATGAAAGCACCAACATCTTCGCCCAGTTGAAGCATGAATGGGGGCAGGACTGGAAGCTGGACCTCTCGGCCAGCCATCTGCGCCAGACGCGCGACGCGCTGTTCGGTTCGGCCTATTTCGGCCAGATCGACAAGGCGACGGGCGGGGGCATCCGCATGCTCTCGGGCTATATCCCCAATCAGGCCACGACCAATGCCGTCAATCTGGCGCTGACCGGCGGGTTCGAGCTGCTGGGGCACCGGCATGAGCTGATGCTCAACGGCACCTTTTCACGCCAGACCCGCGCCTCGCAGCTCTATGGCTCGATCTTCACGCCGATCGACAATTACTTCGCATGGGACGGCACGATCGCCCAGCCCGCCTTCACCAAGACCTCCGACCGCGATACGCGGACCAATGAGAAGGGACTTGCCGGTGCCATCCGCCTGCGCCCGACCGACCGGCTTTCGGTGATCGGCGGCGCGCGGGTAAGCTGGTACAGCCTTTATGACGGCAGCCGTGCTGTCGGCAACGGGGCGGTCAGCGTCTCGGATGATCTCTCGATCAAGGGCAAGGTCACGCCCTATGCGGGCGTGGTTTACGATGTGACGCCGCAATGGTCGCTCTATGGCAGCTACACCGATATCTTCCGCCCGCAGACCTACTACAAATACAGCAATGGTGCGCCGCTGGCGCCGCTGACCGGGCAAAGTCTGGAAGCGGGCATCAAGGGCACGGTGCTGGAGGACCGGCTGAATGTCAGCCTGGCGCTGTTCCGCATCCGCCAGAACAATTACGCGCAGGTCGATGGCGGCTTCACCCCTCAGGGCGATGAATCCTATGTCGCCGTCAGCGGCATCACCAGCAAGGGCGTCGAGCTTGAACTGTCAGGCAACATCACCAAAGACTGGAACATCTATGGCGGCTACACCTATCGCACCTCGACGATGCCGCCCCAGCCCGATGTGATCCTGAGCGCGGTCAACACCAACCAGCCCGAGCATCTGCTGAAAATGAGCACATCCTACCGCCTGCCCGCCGCGCTGCATCGGCTGACGGTGGGCGGCAGCCTGTCCTGGCAGAGCGGCACCTATTACCAGCAATCGGGCAGCCCCTATTTCCGCGCCGACCAGCCCGCCTATGCGCTGGTGGGGCTGATGATGCGCTATGCCTTTGACAATGGCCTGTCGCTCTCGGCCAACCTCAACAATCTGTTCGACAAGACCTATATGCCGGGGCTGGGGTCCTATGGCACCGGGGTCTATGGCGATCCGCGCAGCTTCCTGATCAGCGCCAGATACCGGTTCTGATGGGGCGGCGCGATGGCCGGGCAGGGTGACAGCCCAAGCTTTTCCTGTCAGCCTGCCCGCCGCTTGAAGGAGAATGCCGATGCGGACCCTGGCCAATATCCTGTGGTTCATCCTCAATGGTTTCTGGATGGGGCTGGGCTGGTGGTTCTTCGGAGCCATTGCGGCGATCACCATCATCGGCCTGCCCTGGGCAAGGGCCTGTTTCGTGATCGGCCAGATGACCTTCCTGCCTTTCGGGCGTGAGGCGGTCAGCCGCCGCGACCTGACGGGCGTGGATGATCTGGGCACCGGCGCGCTCGGCATGCTGGGGAACATCGTCTGGTTTGTGTGCGGCGGTTTCTGGCTGGCTGTGGGTCATCTGGTCTGGGGCGTCGCCAATTGCCTGACGATCATCGGCATTCCCTTCGGGATACAGCATTTCAAACTGGCGGGTCTGGCGCTGTTCCCGGTCGGGAAAACCATTGTCATGCGATAGCGCTGACGCGCCCCGGCCTAACGCGCCATAGCCTCGATCGCCTGATGCCGGGCCACGTCGAGCGGTGCCACCGGATCGCCATCGGGATAGAATTCCATGGCGATCCAGTCACTGTAGCCCAGACGGGCCAGAGTTCTGTAAATGGCCGCGAAATTGAGCTCTCCGGTGCCGGGCGCGCCGCGCTGGGGGGAGTCGGCGATATGGATCAGGGCGATATCCTTGATCAGCAGTTCGAGCGTTTCCAGCACATTGCCAAAGGCGCGCTGCTCATGGAAAATATCGTAGAGGATCTTGACGTTGGGCTTGCCCACCTGCCCCAGAATCTCCTTCGCCTGGCGCGCGCCGGTGAGGAAGGCGGTCCGGTTTTCGAAAGGATCGATCGGCTCGATCAGCAGTTCGATCGAGGCGGCTCCGGCAAGGTCGGCGGCCTTGCGCAGGGCGTCGGCCACACCGGCCTGCTGCTGGGCCGGAGCCATGTCGGTCGGGGCAGCCCCCGAAACAAGGATGATCCGCTTGCAGCCCAGGAGGCCCGCGCTGTCGATCACCTGTGACAGTTCGCTCAGAAACTGCGCGGTGTCTCCAAGCCGGGCAAAGCCGGTGCGCACCCCCGCCATGGCGTCGACGACCAGCCCATGGCTCCTGATCCGCGAGGCGGCATCGTTCAGCTCGGCCTTCGACCAGTTGCGGAACTCATTGGTCAGCTCGATCCCCTGATAGCCCGCCCGGCTGATGACATCGAGCTGGCGCTCAAAGGGAACGCCGCGCAGCGCCCAGCCCATCACCGAGAAGCGCGGGGCAGCGGAAACCGCGCCGATCGCGGGAAATGGCGCGAGCGAGGCCAGCGAGGCGCCGAGTGCAAAGCGGCCCAGCATGCGCCGGCTGACGGGAAGCTGTTCCGCCCGCTTGCGCGGTGTTTCGGATTGGGGATGCATAGGGCTTGCTCCATCAGCGAACGCGATGGTGTGGTCATAACCGCCTGTCGTCAAACCACCAACAGCTGTTGAGGGATCTTCGTTTCGCGCAAAAAGGCTGACACAAAAGGCGGAACAGTGTTTTATCTAAAACCGTGACGGACCAGCCCCTCCTTTCGCTCACCGCCTTGCGCAAGACCCTGCCCAATGGGCGGGTGCTGTTCGATGGCTTATCGCTGCAGGTCTCGCCCGGCGAGGTGGTGGCGATCATGGGGGAATCGGGCGTCGGCAAATCCACCCTGCTCAATCTGGCCGCCGGGCTCGATACGGCTGACGAGGGTCAGGTGCTGCTGCAAGGCACCGAGCTTGGCGCGCTGGATGAGGATGCACGCGCGGCGCTGCGCAGCCGGTCCATCGGCTTTGTCTTTCAGGCCTTTCACATCCTGCCGCATCTCACGCTCGGGCAGAATGTCGCCTTGCCGCTGGCGCTGCTGCGCGCCGACCCCGCCCGGAGCATGGCCAGCGCCACGCAGCTACTGGCCTCGGTCGGGCTGGAGGGGCGCGCGGGCGATTATCCCGCGGCACTGTCAGGTGGAGAGCTGCAGCGCGTGGCCATCGCCCGTGCGCTGGTCCACTGCCCCGCGCTGATTCTGGCCGATGAGCCCACCGGCAACCTCGACCCCGAGACCGCCGCCCGCGTGCTCGCGCTGCTGGTGGCACAACTGCGCGAGGCGGGGGCGGGTGCGCTGTTGGTCACCCATTCGGATGTGGCGGCGGCTTCGGCAGACCGCATCCTGCGCCTGACCGCCGCCGGTCTGGTGGCGGGATGAAGGGCCTGCCCGCCTTGCGGGCGACCGTCATCCCGCGCTGGATGATGGTGGGGGAATGGCGCGCGCATCCCCTGCGGATCGCCACAGCGATCATGGCGATTGCCATCGGGGTGGCGCTGGGTTTTGCGGTGCATCTGGTCAATGCCTCGGCGCTGGATCGCTTTGCGCGGGGGCTGGCGGTGGTGAACGGCGGCGCCGATCTGCGGGTGCAGGCCGCCGGAGCGCAAGGCTTCGACGAGGCGCTTTACCCGCGCCTCGCCCGTCTGCCGGGGATCGCCGGGGCGAGTCCCGTCGTGATGGTGCATGCCCGTTTGGATGGCCGCGCGCTGGATGTGCTGGGGCTTGATGTGTTGCGCGCGGGGGCGGTGACGCCGGGCCTGCTGCCGCTTCCGGCCAAGGGCGATGAAAGCGCGGTCTTCGCGCCGGATTCGGTGTTTCTGCCGAAAGACTGGTCGACCGCGCGAAGGGTGGGACAAAGCGTGCTGCTGGTCTCTCACGGACACAGCGAGCGCTTTCGCCTTGCCGGTGTGCTGCCCGCGGTGAGCGGGCGGGCGCTGGCGGTGATCGACATCGCCGCCGCTCAGGACCGGTTCGGCAGGGTGGGGCGGCTCGACCGGATCGACCTCAGGCTGGCGCCGGGCGCCGATGCCGCGCGGGTTCGGGCTGCCATCGCCTCCATGCTGCCGGGCGATGCCGTGCTGACTGATGCTCAGGACGATGCGAGCCGCACCGATGCCCTGTCGCGCGCCTATCGGGTCAATCTCGATATGCTGGCGCTGGTGGCGCTGCTGACCGGCGGGTTTCTGGTCTATTCGGCGCAGGCTTTGTCGATTGCGCGGCGTCGGTCGCATTTCGCGCTGCTGCGGGTGCTGGGCGCATCGCGGCGCCTGCTGCTGGGGCAGTTGGTGGCCGAGGGGCTGTTGCTGGGCGGCATCGGCGCGGCGCTTGGCCTTGTGCTGGGGCTGCTGATCGCCATGGGCGTGCTGCATCTGGTGGGCGGCGATCTGGGCGGAGCCTATTTTTCGGGCGAGGGCACGCCGGTCGTGCATGTCTCCTTCGGCGCGGCGGCGGCGTTCTCGCTGCTGGGGCTGGCGGCGGCGCTGATCGGCAGTCTGGTGCCGGCATGGCACGTCTCGCGGATCGCTCCGGCGGTGACACTGCGCAATTCGGGCGATGCGGTCGATCCGGGACACAGGCCGCGCGTGCTGCCCGCGCTGCTGCTCGCGCTGGCGGGAGGGGGCTGCGCCCTGTTGCCCGCCGTGGGAGGCATCGCGCTGTTCGGCTATGGCGCGATGGCCTTGTTGCTGACGGCGGGGATCATGGCCATGCCCTGGCTGGCCCGTGTCCTGCTGGCGCCGCTGGCCAGACGGCAATTTGCAACGCCTGCGGTGCAACTGGCCCTTGCGCGGCTGTGGGGCGCGCCCAGTCAGGCGGCAGTGGCGCTGTCGGGCATCGTGGCCAGCGTGGGGTTGATGATCGCCATGGCGGTGATGGTCTCCAGCTTTCGCTTCTCGGTCGAGACATGGCTCGATGCGATCCTGACCGCCGACATCTATGTTACCGCACAGGGTGATGCGCCCTTCGACCGTGACACGCAGGGCACCCTCACGCATCTGCCGGGCGTGGCGGCGATCACCTTCGGGGCGCAGCATCGCATCATTCTCGCACCCGAACGCCCGCCGGTGGTTCTGGTGGTGCGCGATGGGGAGGCGGCCCAGCCTGCAACATTCGCTGCGCCGAAAACCCCGCCACCCGGAAGGCTGGGCGTGCGCCTGTCGGAACCTGCCGCGCGGCTTTATCATCTGGCGCGGGGGGACGAATTTTCCCTGCCGATCGGCGCGCATCCTCCTCGCGCTTTCGTCACCGGCATCTATCGCGATTACGGGCGGCAGGACGGCGCCATCGCGCTGGAGGGCGGAGCCTACACCAGACTGACGCAGGACACCGCGCGCGGCGAGGCTGCTATCCGCCTGGCACCGGGCGCTGATCCCGCCGCCGTCATGCAGAGGCTGCGAGAGGCCCTGCCCCCCGCCATGGTGCAAGAGCTGGAGATCGTGCCGACCCGCGCGCTCAAGACGCGGGCGCTCGCGATTTTCGACCGCAGTTTCGCGATCACCTATGGGCTGGAGGTCATCGCGGTGCTGGTCGGGCTGGCGGGTGTGGCCGCCACGACCTCGGCACAGACCATCGCGCGCAGCCGCGAGTTCGGCATGCTGCGCCATCTGGGTGTCACGCGGCGGCAGATCGTGGCGATGCTGGGGATGGAGGGCGCTCTGCTCGGGCTGGTCGGCGGCGTGGCGGGGGTGGCGCTGGGCTGCGTGCTGGCGCAGGTGTTGATCCAGGTGGTCAATCCGCAATCCTTCAACTGGACGATGGACACGCGCCTGCCTTTCGCGGTGCTGGCCGGTGTCGCGCTGGCGCTGGTTGCGGCCTCCTCGCTCACGGCGATGATTGCCGGGCGCCGCGCCCTCTCCGCCGATGCGGTGCGGGCGGTGAGGGAGGATTGGTGATGCGGCGTGTGATCGCGGCGCTGGTGATGCTCGCCCTGATCGCGGCGGTGCCCGCGGACCGGCGCTTTGCGCCGGTGAGGCCGGGGGTGGTCCTGAGCTTTCCGCGCGATCATGGCGCGCATCCTGCCTATCGCAGCGAATGGTGGTATCTGACCGGCTGGCTTGATGAGCCCGGTGGGCGGCATCGCGGCTTCCAGATCACCTTCTTTCGTTCGGCCACCGGGCTCTCCGCGCACAGCCGCAGCGCTTTTGCCCCGCGCCAGATCCTGCTGGCCCACGCGGCGCTTTCGGACCCTGCCCTGGGCCATCTGCTGCATGGCGAACGCATCGCCCGTGAGGGGCTGGGGCTGGCTCGGGCCTCCCGCAGCGATGCCGATGTCGTGCTGGATGACTGGCATCTGCGCCGCCTGCCGGATGGACGTTTTGTCGCCCATGTCGCGGGGCAGGGCTTTGCGCTGGATCTGGCCTTCAGCCCCGGCCAGCCCATCCTGTTGCAAGGCGACCATGGTTTCAGCCGCAAGGGACCCGAGGCAAGCTCGGCCAGCCATTACTACAGCATGCCCCATCTGGCGGTGAGCGGAACCGTGACCGAGCAGGGGCAGGTGCGGAAAGCCAGCGGCGAAGCCTGGCTCGACCGCGAATGGTCGTCGAGCTATCTGCCCGAGGGCGCGGTGGGGTGGGACTGGACAGGGCTCAACTTTGCGGATGGCGGGGCGCTGATGGCGTTCCGCATCCGCCGCAAGGATGGCAGCGCGCTATGGGCGGGCGGCACCTATCGCGCGCCTCAGGGCGGTGTTGTCGTGCTGAGGCCGCAGGATATCGCTTTCACGGTCAGGCGACGCTGGCGCTCCGTGCGCACGGGGGGGCTCTATCCGGTCGATCCGGTGTTGCGGGTGAGCCTGCCCGGCGGGGTGCGCGAATGGCCGATGGTGCCGCTGTTCGACGATCAGGAGCTGGATGGGCGGCCTGCGGGCAGTCCGGTCTATTGGGAGGGCGCCGTCACCGTGCCGGGTGGGCGCGGCTATCTCGAACTGACCGGCTATGCGGGCGATTTGCATCTTTGAGCGGTGTGCGGCTTTCCGCCGATCGCGTACAAGTCATTGACCGGCATCGTTTCCTGCACCACCGTTCCGGTCGAGAGGAGCCAAGTGCGATGAGACCACCAAAGCGCGCCATCCGGATGCGGACCCTGCTGCTGGGCTGCGGCTTGCTTTGGGCTGCGTCGCCTGCGACGGCGCGGACACAACAGCCTGTCGATCTGGTCGATCCCTTTATGGGGACGAGCGGGGATCGCGGGCAATTGTCTCCGGCGGCGGCGGCGCCTTTCGGCATGGTGCAGCTTGCGCCGGACACCACGCCAGCCAACCACATCGGTTATGATCGCGATGCGCCGGTGCTGCTCGGCTTTTCACAGACGCGGGCGCAGGGTGTCGGCTGCGGCGGAGGCGGCGGCGATCTGCTCGCCTCGGTCGCCTATGCGGACGAGCCCGGTCCATCGGCCATTGCCAAGGGCTCGCAGCAGGCGGGCGCGGGCTGGTACAAGGTTCGCTATGGCGCAAGCGGGATCGCCGCCACGCTGGCTGCGGGGCAATCGGTGTCGATCAGCCATTTTGCCTTGCCGCGCGCGGGGCTGCTGCGTATCGTGTTCGACCCCACGCATAGTTACGCCAAACATGTCGGGCAGAGCTGGTCCTCGACGGCGCCGGGCGATCTGCGGCTGGGCATCGACAACCGCACGGTCTGCGGGCAGGGCATCTATCACCTCCATGTCGCGGCGACGCTGACGCTGAACGGTCAGCCTCTGAAGGCGCAGGCCAGTCCCGATGCCGCGGGTGTGCTGGCGCTTAGCATACCGGTTCGTGGTGGCGATGCACTCGAGCTGCGCGTGGCGCTCTCCACGGTGGATGATGCCTCGGCGCATGATGTGCTTCAGCGAGAATTGGGCACCGCCGATATCGCCACGCTGATGGCCCGCACAAGGCGCGATTGGGATGCGATCCTCACGCGGGTGGGCATTGACGATGCGGATGACAAGCGTCGCCTGTTCTACACCTGCCTGTTCCGCGTGCTGCAGATGCCCGCGCGCCTCGACGATGCGCAAGGGCGCTTCCGCACGCCGGACGGGGCGCTGCATCAGGCGCCGGCCGGCCATCATCGCTATGGCGGCTGGTCGTTGTGGGACAATTATCGCACACAGGTGCCGCTGGTCGCGCTGGTGGCGCCCGAGGTGGCGCGCGATATGGCCGCCTCGCTGGTGGGCCTTTTCACCAGCCGCAAGGCGCAATGGGCGGGCGATGCCGAGCCATTCCTCTCGGTCCGCACCGAGCATGCCGGGATCGCGCTGCTCGATCTGGCGCGCAAGGGGTTGGCGCCCGCCGATCTCGCCACAGCGCTGCCGCCCATGGCGCGCGAGGCCGATGAACTGCCCAGTGCCACGCCCGATCAGCGGCTGGAACTGGCCTATGACGAATGGGCGATCGCCCAGCTTGCCCATGATCTGGGGCAAAACGCCTTGGCGGAGCGTTTCACCCAGCGCTGGCAGGCCTATCGCCCCTTGTGGCAAAAGGTCTTCGAACCGCTGGGCAGCGATGCCGATACGGTGAAGGCGCGGGGGCTCTATCAGGGCACCTTGTGGCAATATCGCTGGGCGCCGGTCTTCGATCTGCCCTGGCTGCGCGACACCGCGCTGGGCCGTGAGCGTTTTGCGCAGCAACTCGGCACCTTCTTCGACCGCAAGCTGTTCAACATGACCAATGAGCCCGACATTCAGGCGCCCTTCCTCTTTGCGCTGGCCGGGCAGCCGGAGCGCGCCGATGCCCTTGTCGCTGCTCTGCGCGACGGGCCTTATGAACATTGGTACGACAATCAGGCCAAGTTGGCGAAACCCTTCATCCAGAACAGCTTCTCGCTCTCGCCCGGCTTTGCCGATGGGATGGACGATGATGGCGGCGCGATGTCGGCCTGGTATGTCTGGGCCTCGCTGGGCCTCTATCCCGTGGTGCCGGGGGAACCCTGGTACGTTGCAACCTTGCCGGGCGTGCGCCGCGCCAGCCTGAGCGTGGAGGGCCACACCTTCACCATTCTGCGCCACGGCACCGGCGAGCGCGCAGGCAGACTGACGCTTGATGGGCGCGCGCTGCCGGATCGCCGGATCGACCATGCGGCGCTGGTGCATGGCGGAACACTCTCCTTCGATTCCGCAAGGTAATGCGACGATCGGTGGGATGAAACGGACATGGCGTATCGTCCTGCGCGGGATGGCTAGGCGGGAGCCTGCGCCATTTCGCCTGCCATGGGCACGTCGGGCCCCATGCATCTGTGAAAAACACAGGATGGCGGCAGCTGCTCCCGATTAGGGATTGCCGCCCCTGAGAGGTAGCGCTATCATCGCTCGAAGGTCATAAGAATGGCGCAAGCGAGGATGTTGAAGATGAGAGGGAAGACCGTTGCCCTGTGCGGGGCTGTCGTGGTGGGTCTGATGCATGGCACCGTGGCTTTTGGCGATCCCGCCGCACCGGCCAGTGCTTTTCGCGATCAGCCGCTCGTCAAAAGCATCTACACCGCTGACCCCTCGGCCCATGTGTTCGGCGGCAAGATCTATGTCTATCCTTCGCATGACGTGCCCACGAACATTCCCGACGACGATCTGGGCAATGAATATGCCATGCGCGACTATCGCGTGCTCAGCATGGACCGCATCGGCGGGCCGGTGAAGGTGGGCGGCGTGGCGCTGGATGTGAAGGATGTGCCCTGGGCCTCCAAGCAGATGTGGGCGCCCGATGCGGCCTATCACAAGGGCCTCTATTACCTCTATTTTCCGGCGCGCGACAAAGCCCGCGACAAGGAGGGGCTGGGCACCTTCCGCATCGGCGTGGCGACCTCCAAAAGCCCGACCGGCCCGTTCAAGGCCGAAAGGACGCCCATTGCGGGCAGTTTCTCGATGGACCCGGCAGTCTTCACCGATGCGGACGGCAAGAGCTACATGTATTTCGGCGGCATCTGGGGCGGCCAGTTGCAGCGCTGGGCGACCGGTCGTTTCGACCCCAACGGTTCGAATACCGATCTGATGCGCGATGATGCGCCCGCGCTCTCGGGCAAGGTCGTGCGGATGGGCGCCGACATGAAGAGCTTCGCGGAAAAGCCGCGCGATGCGGTCATCCTCGATGAAAACGGCAAGCCGGTGCTGGGCGGAGACCATGAGAAGCGCTTCTTCGAAGCCTCATGGATGTTCCGCAAGGATGGGAAATATTACTACACCTATTCGACCGGCGACACGCATTTCGTCAATTACGCCATTGGCGACAATCCTTATGGCCCCTTCCATTACAAGGGCCATATCCTCAAGCCGGTGCAGGGCTGGACGACCCATCATTCGATCATCGAATGGCATGGGGCATGGTGGCTGTTCTATGCTGACACGCAGCTTTCGAACCACAACCATCTGCGCAATGTGAAGGTCACCCAACTGACCTTCAACCCGGACGGGACGATCCAGACCATCGATCCCATGAAGCCGCGATAAGATCGGCGCATAAAGGCAATGGGTGGGGGAGGATATCGGATGCGTTATGCTGCGTTGATGGCTGTTTTGATGCTGACGGCCGCGCCGGTGCAGGCACAGGCCCCCGCGTCTTTGACGCTGGCGCCTGTCTGGGGCGATCACGGGGTGATCCAGCGCGACCGCCCCATCCTGGTCGAGGGCTGGACCGCGCCCAGGCGTGCCGTCTCGGGTGATCTGGGGGACGCGCATGCCACCGCCGCCAGCGATGCCTCCGGCCATTTCGCCCTGCGCTTTCCCGCGCGCCCGGCCAGCGATGCCGGGGTGACGCTGACGGTCTCGTCCGGCGCTGACAGAGTGCAGGCCAGCGATCTGCTGGTGGGCGATGTGTGGCTTTGTTCGGGGCAATCGAACATGGAATATCCGGTCGCCCGCGCCCTGAACGGCCCCGGTGAGGTGGCCGGAGCAGGTGATGGCGGCCTGCGTTTGCTGACCGTGCCCAAAAAGACGGCCATGCAGCCGCAGACCAGCTTTGGCGGCCCGGTGGGCTGGGCGGCAAGCAGCCCGCAATCGGCCAGCGATTTTTCGGCGGCCTGCTATTTTATGGCCCGCGATCTGCGCAAGGCGCTGCATGTGCCGATCGGCGCGATCCATTCGAGCTGGGGCGGATCGCAGGCCCGCGCCTGGCTGAGTCCCAAATCCGGGCTGGCGCTCTATGGCGCGGCTGACATGGCCATGCTGGAGGCCTTTGGCCGCGATCCTCTCGATGCCGTCACCCGCTTCGCGCCGCGCTGGGAGCAATGGTATCGCGGCACCACCCAAGGCACCGAGCCATGGCTGAAGCCGGACAGCCTGTCATGGAGCGCCGTGCCGAAAATCGCCGGTTGGCTGGCGTGGGAGGGTACGCCCCTGGCCACCAAGGCGACCGGCACCATCTGGCTGCGCCGCCAGATCACGCTGACGCAGGCGCAGGCCACCGCCGGGGCCGTGCTCAAGCTGGGCGTGCTCGACGATATGGATATGACCTTCGTCAACGGCCGTCCGGTGGGCAACAGCTTCGGCTGGGATTATGAGCGGGAATACGCCGTACCGCCGGCCTATCTGCATGCCGGCGTGAACGAGATCATGGTCGCCGTGACCAACAGCTATGCCGACGGCGGCTTCCAGAGCAAGCCCGAGGTGCTGCAACTGGCGATCAAGGGCGGTGCCTCGCTGCCGCTGGCCGAGGGCTGGCGCTTCAGCATTTCGGGCGCGAAGACCTATCCGCCCCGCGCGCCCTGGGATGCCAATGGCGGGATCGGGGTGATGCACAACCGCATGATCGCGCCGCTGGGCTCTTTGGCGCTGAAAGGCGTCGCCTGGTATCAGGGCGAGAGCGATGTCGATACGCCCGGCTACCGCCAGCGCCTTTCCGCGCTGATTGATGGCTGGCGCGGGCAGTTCGGTGCCGATCTGCGGGTGCTGGTGGTGCAATTGGCCAATTATGGCCCGGTGCAGAAGGGGGCGGTGGCCTCCAACACGGCGCGGCTGCGCGATGACCAGCGGTTCGTGGCGGCGCAGGCGCCGGGCACGGCTCTGGTCAGCGCCATCGACCTTGGCGAGAGCAGCGATATCCATCCGGCCAACAAGGAAACGCTGGGAACCCGCTTGGCGCTGTCGGCACGGGGCGTGCCCATGCCGATGCCGCTTTCGGCGCGGCGCGAAGGGGATGCTATCCGCCTGCGCTTCAGCGGCGTGGAGGGCGGCCTTCAGGCCTGGAGCGGCGTCGGGCCGATCGGCTTCGAGCTATGCGGGCATGAAGGCCGCGATTGCCGTCTGGTCGAGGCCAAAGTCGATGGCGACGGCGTGGTGATTGCCGATGGGCGCGGCGCGGAGGTGGTGCGCTATGCCTGGGCGGACAGTCCGCGGGTCAATCTCTATGACGGGCGCGACCTGCCGGTGCCGGGGTTTGAGATGGCGATTGGGGATCGTTAGGGGGAAGAAGTTTCGCCTCCGGCGGGCAAAGGGCCATCGCCCTTTGCGATCCCTTTCATAAGAAACTGGCCTCTCCGCGCCGCTGGCAACAAGCTTTCTGCCTGCGGCGCGGCGACGTTGCTCTGTGGCCGAACCCGATGCGCAACGCAGACAATAAAGGGATCGCAAAGGGCGATGGCCCTTTGCCCGCCGGAGGCACGTCTCCCCTTCTGTCAAAGCTTCCTATCGGAATCGCGCTTCACCAGTTCATAATCCAGCACCTTGCGCTGGACGGCGGGCGCAAGGCTGCCGCGCTGGGCCCTGATCCGCTCGACCAGCAGGTTCAGCGCGGTGCAGGCCATGGCGTGGATGGGCTGGCGCACGGTGGTCAGCTCCGGCCAGATCTTGGTGGCGATCGCCGTATCGTCGAAACCGCAGACGGTCAGGTCGCGCGGCACCTCCAGATGGCGGCGCTGGGCGGCGGCCACGCAGCCGGCCGCCATATCGTCGTTGGAGGCGAAGATGGCGGTGGGCGGGCTGGCCAGCTCCAGCAGGGCGGAGGCACCGTCAAAGCCCGAGCGATAGGTGAAATCGCCTTGCTGGATCAGCGTTTCGTCCACGGCAAGCTTGGCCGCCGCCATGGCATCGCGAAAGCCGGACAGGCGCAGGGCGCTGGCGGACTGATGCGGATTGCCGATGATAAAGCCGATGCGGCGATGCCCCAGCGCGATGATCTGGCGCGTCATGTCATGGGCGGCCTGATAATCGTCGATCATCACGGCATCGTGATGCGGGTCGGCCTCGCCCGGCCCGATCTGCACGGCGGGGGCCTTCAGCCCGTGCAGCAGGTCGAGCAGCGAGGTTTCGTCGCAGAGCGGCGGCGGCAGCAGGAAGCCGTCGATCCCGCCCGCCATCTGCCGCTTGACGGCTTTCTCCTCATCCTCGCCAAAGGCGCAGCGTTCGACCACCAGATGGACATCGGCGCGGCTCGCCTCGTCGAGGCAGCCCAGCAGCAGCGCGCTCAGATAGGCCGCCGAGGGGTTGGTGTAGAGCAGGGCGATACGGATCTGCCCGGCGCCTGCCAGGCTGCGCGCCGCGCGGTTGGGGGCGTAATTCAGCGCCTTGATCGCGGCTTCCACCGCCTCGCGCGCTTCGGCGCGCACGCTGGGGTGGCCGTTGATGACGCGGCTGACCGTCATGGGGGAGCATTGCGCAAAACGGGCGACGTCGCTGACCGTCGGACGCCCGGAGTGCCGACGATTGGATTTTTTATCTGACATCGTGAATCCCCATTTCCTGTGCCTGTCTATCGCGGCGGGGAAGCGGAGTGCAAGCCATGCCTCAAGAGCCATCGTTGACGGCGCGGGCTTCACATGATCAATGGCGGTTGACGAAGTCCTGTCATCAAACCTACACCTCTTCGTGAGAGCGCTACCACAACGGAGTCACCCAAAAGGGGGCCGGGCGCGGGAGAAAAAGGATGCGGCTGAAAGCCAGAGACGCTGTGCTCGTCGCCACGACGGCAATGGTGTGTTGTGCGGCCATGGCCATGGCTCAGGGGCGCCCGGCGGTGCTGGGCCCGGCGGTGTTCGACTGGAACGCGATGAAGGTCACCAGAACCGAAACCGGCGAGGTGCGCTCGATCGTGCAGCAGCCCACCGCCACGCTGGAGGAGCTGGAGATGCATGTCACCACGCTCAATCCGGGCGTGGCCTCGCATCCGCCGCATCACCATCCCAATGAGGAGCTGGTGATCATCGATCGCGGCACGGTCGAGACCCTGTCGGGCGGCCAGTGGAAACGGCTGGGGCCCGGCTCGATCATCTTCAACGCCGCCAATTCGGAGCATGCGCTGCGCAACATCGGCACGGAGCCCGCGCAATATCACGTGATCAACTGGAAGAGCGCCACCACACCCAATCACTGACATTCGGGAGATTTGCGATGAATGCGATCGATCGTCGCGGCCTGCTCGGGGCCGGTCTTGCCGCGGGTCTGGCCAGCGAGGCCTTTGCCCAGTCGATGTCGCAGGGCAATGCCGTGTCTCAGGTCGCGGCCCCGACCATGCCCGATCCCACCGCCCGCTATCGCCTTCCCTTTGCGGTGATCGGGCTGGACCATGCGCATATCTATGCCATCACCGATGCGGTGATCCGGGGCGGCGGGATCCTGTCCGCCTTTTATGCCACGGATCCGGCGCAGATCGCCACCTTCCGCAAGCGCTATGGCGCGGTGAAGCTGGCCCGCAGCGAGGCCGAGATTCTGGAGGACAAGGCGATCAAGCTGGTGGCGGGCGCGCCCATTCCTGATCTGCGCGCGCCGCTGGGCATCCGCGCGATGCGGGCGGGCAAGGATTTTCTGGGTGACAAGCCGGCCATCACCACGCTCGATCAACTGGCGCAGGTGCGCGCCGCGATCAAGGAGACCGGGCGCAAATTCGCCATCCTCTATTCCGAGCGGCTGGAGGTGCGCGCCGCCGTCATGGCGGGCGAGCTGGTGAAGCAGGGCGCCATCGGCAAGGTGGTGCAGACGGTCAACCTCGCGCCGCATCGCATCAGCGCGCCCACCCGCCCCGACTGGTTCTGGGACAAGGCCCGCTATGGCGGCATCCTGACCGACATCGGCAGCCATCAGGCCGATCAGTTCGTCTATTACACCGGCACCACCAGGGCCCATGTCGTGGCCTCTCAGACGGGCAATCTGGCGCATCACGACCATCCCGCCTTCGAGGATTTCGGCGATATGATGGTCAGCGGCGATGGGGGCAGCGGCTATATCCGCGTCGACTGGTTCACGCCCGACGGCTTGCCGACATGGGGCGACGGGCGGCTCTTTCTGCTGGGCACGCAGGGTTATATCGAGCTGCGCAAATACGTCGATATCATGGGGCGTCCGGGCGGCGACCATCTGTTCATCGCCGATGGCAAGGGCGTGCGCCATATGGATTGCAGCAAGGTGCCGCTGCCCTTCGGCCCGCAATTCATTGCCGATATCGTCGAGCGGACCAGCGTGGCGCAGGATCAGGAAGGCGCGCTGCTGGCCGCCGAGCTGGTGCTGCTGGCCCAGAAGAACGCCACTCGCCCCGTTCAGGCCTGAAGCAGGAGTGTTCTCGATGAAAGCGATTATCACCCGTCGCACCGCGATCAAGACTGCCGTTGCCGCCGGATTTCCCGTCATCATTCCGGCCAGCGTGCTGGGAGCCACCGCGCCCAGCAAGCGGATCAACATCGGCGCCATCGGCGTGGGGCGCATCAGCCGCACGCATGACATGAGAGAGGTGCTCAAGCATCGGGATGCCCATATCGTCGCGGTCTGCGATCTCGACACGCACCGGCTGGCGGCGGGGCAAAAGCTGGTGGATGAGGCCTATGCCGCACGCGATGGCAAGCCTTATGCGGGCACGCGGATCTATGGCGATCATCACGCCCTGCTGGCCAATGCCGACATCGATGCGGTGCTGATTTCCACTCCCGATCATCAGCATGCCCGATTGGCGATCGATGCCATCCGCGCGGGCAAGGATGTCTATCTCCAGAAACCCGCCTCGCTCACCATTGCCGAGGGGCGCAAGATGGCCGATGTCGCCAAGGCGTCCGACCGCATCGTCCAGATCGGCTCGCAGCAGCGCGCCATGGACCCCTGGCCGCAGTTCCACCGCGCCTGTGAGCTGGTGCGCAATGGCCGCATCGGCAAGCTGACCCGCGTGGAGGTGGGCCTGCCGGGTGACCCTTCCGGGCCGGTGGCGCCGCCCATGCCGGTGCCCGCCAACCTCAATTACGACGCCTGGCTGGGCTCCACGCCGGAGGCCTATTACACCGAGATGCGCGTCCATCCTCAGGCCTCGCTGGAGGACCGGCCGGGCTGGCTGCGCTGCGAGCAGTTCGGGGCGGGGATGATCACCGGCTGGGGCGCGCATCACGTCGACACCGCCCATTGGGGCATGGATACCGAGCACACCGGCCCCATCGAGATCTGGGGCCATGCCGACTTCCCCAAAAGCGGACTGTGGGATGTGCATGGCGCCTTCGAGACGCATGGGCTCTATGCCAATGGCGTGCAGATGACGATCTCTGGCGCGTTGCCCAATGGCGTGCGCTTTATCGGCGACAAGGGCTGGATCTTTGTGGCCCGCAGCGGTGGCGTCACCGCCTCCGACCCGGCGGGTGGGGCGGATAAGGCGCTGGTGGCCAGCGATCCCAAAATCCTGACCAGCGTGATCGGCCCGCATGAGATCCGCCTGATGCAAAGCCCGGAGCATCACCGCAACTGGCTGGATTCGATCCGCACCCGCGCGCCCAATGCGGCGCCTGCCGAAATCGGTCACCGTGCCTGTTCGACCTGCCTGCTGCACTGGACCGCCATGAAGACCGGCCGCCGCCTGCGCTGGGACCCGGTGGCCGAGCGCTTTATCGGTGACGATGAAGCCAATGCGATGCTCAGCCGCCCGCAGCGCGCGGCTTACGCGATCTGAAGGGAGCCGGCTTCAGCGCGGATAATCGCGCCACAGCCATTCCAGCGCTCCCGGCAGGGTCTGGGCGACGACATTGGGATCGACATGCCCGGCGCCTGCCGCCCGCACATAATGCATGTCGTAATGTTTCGCGGCCAGCGCGGCGGCCATCCGGTCATTGGCGAGAGGCCAGTTGTGCCAGCTTTGCTCGGGGTCTTGCCAGTGCAAATCCTGCTCGCCCACCTCCATCCAGATACGGATCGGCTTGGCGGGTGAGCCGGGGATCAGGCTGGCGTGATACTCCCACGCGCCGCGCGGCGTGGCCGGATCGACGGGCGAGGCCTGATTGACGAAGGTGCCCGAATAGCTGAGCACCTTGTGATACCACTCGGGATGATACCAAGCCATCGACAGCGCGGCGGCCGCGCCGGATGAGCCGCCCATCGCCGCGCGCCCATCGGGATCGCTGGTGAAACGCAGGCCATAGAGTGCGGCGGCGCGGGGCAGAACCTCATGCTCGACAAATTCGGCATAGCGGCCCGACATGGTGTCATATTCCAGCCCGCGCTGCGACCCTTGCGCGTCGCCGCCGCCTGACTGGATCATCACCGCGATCATGGCGGGAACACGATGCGCGGCGATCAGCGTGTCGAGCGCGGCGGCCACCCGCGCGGCATAATCGCGCCCGTCCTGAACCACCAGCAGCGGCGCCGCGCTGCCTGGCCGATAGGTGGCAGGCACATAGACGAAGACCTCCCGGCGCCACGGTGCCGGTGCCGATTGCTGATCGGCGGGGGCGGCGATGCGGTTGCCCCAACTGTCGCGGCGGCGGGTGGCATCGCTGTCCAATTGGCGGATGCCGGGGTAGATCCGGCTTTCGGAGGACAGCATGATAAAGCTGTGGAGCGTGCCCCTGGGCGTGGCAGGCCGGGCCGCCATCTCCGGCGCATCGTGATAGGGCGGAGCGATGTCGACGGTCTGAGGTGCCTCGGGCGGGGCTGCGGCGGTGGCCAACAGGGTTACCAGCAACCACGGCGCTGTCTTGCGCATCCTCGTCTCCCGATTGGCGCCTGTCTGCGCCCTGGCTGCCCTTGTGCCGCCTTGAGAGCCGCCGCGCAATCTCTTGACGGAAGGTGTTTGCCATCATGCGTGACGCAGCAGCAGGAATGGATCGCCTGCGCAAGATGGGGCACGGCCAACCCGGCATGCAGGCGCCGGTGGTGCCTCGGTCGCGGCGCGTGAAAAGCGCTTGATAGCGCTATCTCGATCCTTTACGCCTTGACCTGCAAGGCCGCCGGCGAGTGGCAAGAGGATGGGGGAATGGTGATGTCTCTGCGGTCGGCGCTGAAAAAGTCTTTCCTCCTGCTGGCCCTGACCACATCCCCGGCTTGGGCGCAGAGCGCGCCTGCCCGCTTCACGCATTTCACCTATGACGGCCACGCGCCAGCGGGATCGCGGGCCGCAGCGGGCAGCTATGTAAATCCGATCCTTGCCGGTTACCATCCTGATCCGTCGATCGTCAGGGTGGGCCCGGATTACTACCTGATCAATTCTTCCTTTGCCCATTTTCCGGGGATTCCCGTCTTTCATTCGACCAATCTGGTCGACTGGGTGCAGATCGGCAATGCCATCGACCGCCCGACACAGTTGAACATGGCCGGGCGAAAGGTTTCGGAAGGCGTCTTTGCGCCGGATATTTCCTATCACGATGGCTTGTTCTACATCGTCAACACCTGCGTGGGTTGCGGCGGCAATTTCGTGATCACCGCGCGCAATCCTGCCGGGCCATGGTCCGATCCGGTGTGGCTGGGTTTCGACGGCATTGATCCCTCGATCTTCTGGGATGGCGACAAGGCCTATATCGTCCATAATGACGCGCCGAAGGAAGCGCCGCTCTATGAGGGCCACCGCGCAATCTGGATTCAGGCCTTCGATCACAAGGCTCTGAAGATGACGGGCCCGCGCAGCCAGATCATCGATGGCGGCGTGGACATCAGCAAGAAGCCGATCTGGATCGAGGGGCCACATATGCTCCGGCGCGGGGCCTTCTATTACCTCTATGCGGCCGAGGGCGGCACCGCCGAGAACCATTCGGAGGTGGTCTTCCGCGCTTCTGCTCCCACCGGGCCTTTTCAGCCCTTTGCGGGCAATCCCATCCTGACGCAGCGCGATCTCGATCCCGCGCGGCCCCATCCGGTGACGTCGTCGGGCCATGCGATGATGGTGCAGACGCAAAAGGGCGACTGGTGGTCGGTGTTTCTGGCAACGCGCCCCTACAGTCCGGGCCTGTACAACATCGGTCGGGAAACCTTCCTGCTGCCGGTGAGCTGGAAGGACGATTGGCCCACCATTCTCGACCATGGAAAAGCCATTCCACTGGTGGCCCGGCGCCCCGATTTGCCTGTCGGTGTGAAGCCCTCCCTGCCGCTGCTCGGGGATTTTGCCTATGTCGATGATTTCAGGGGCAGGCATCTGTCGAACGCCTGGGTAGGGCTGCGTAACCCGCAAAAGCCGTTCTATCGGCTGGAAAACGGGGCTTTGCTCTTGTCATCGGCAGCGGCGCTGGGAGACAGGAATGGGGTTCCCGCGCTGATCGCCCGGCGTCAGCAGCATCAGAATGCGGTGGTCTCGGTCAACGTCTCCTTCGCGCCGCGCAAGGATGGCGATCGGGCCGGGCTGGTCGCCCTGCAGAATGATGAGGCCTATGTGTTCTTCGGCGTGACAAGGTTGGAGGGCAAGCGCGTGGTGGCCCTGTTCACGCGCGAGGCCGGGCATGGCGAAACGCTCGTCGCTTCGGCGCCGCTGCCCATGGGGCCTGTCAGGCTGACCTTCCGTTCGCAAGGAGCGCATCTGGGCTTTGACTATGCGGTCGGCGGCCGGACCAGGAAGCTTGGCGCCCCCATGGACGCAGCTTTGCTGAGCACCGAAAAAGCAGGCGGCTTTGTCGGTACGATTGTGGGGCCTTACACCCATTCGCAATAGGGCCGGCCTCGGGCGTCAGCCGCGTTTGGCAGGCGCCGCCGCATCCGATCCGCGTTGCACAAAGGAATAGTCCAGCACGATAATTCTGGAGTCCTGTGATGCCCCTGTCCGGTCGGCGCGGATGCTTCTGGCCAGCAGGTCCACGGCGTGCTGCGCCATGCCATGAATGGGCTGCCGGATGGTGGTCAGTTCGGGCCAGACCTTGGTCGCCGTCGCTGTGTCATCGAAGCCGCAGATCGTCAGATCCCCGGGAACCTCCAGATGTTTGCGATGCGCGGCGGCAACGCAGCCTGCGGCCATGTCGTCGTTGGAGGCGAAGATCGCGGTGGGCGGATGAGGGGCCTCCAGCATCTCGGTCGCCGCGGTAAACCCCGAGCGGTAGGTGAAGAGGCCATCGCGCACGAGAAGAGGGTCGATCGACAGACCCGCTGCGGCCATCGCGTCGCGAAAGCCGGAATGGCGCAGGCTGCTGGCCGATTGCCGGGGATCGCCGATCACGAAGCCGATGCGCTTATGGCCCAGATTGATGATATATTGGGTCATGTCGTAAGCCGCCTGATAATCATCGATCATCACGGCGCCCAGATGGGCATCCGCCCGCCCCGGCCCGATCAACACGCTATGCGTGCGCAGGCGCCGCATCACGTCCAGCAGCGCGGGATCATCGCAAAGCGGGGGCGGGAGCAGAAAACCGTCGATCCCCGAGGCGATCAAGCCGTCGATGATGGCCTCTTCATTGCCGTCAAAACTGCAGCGTTCGACGACAAGATGCGCATCCATCTGGCTGGCCTTGTCGAGGCAACCGAGCAGCAATTCGGTCAGATAGGCATCGGACGGGTTGGTGTAGAGCAGGGCGATGCGGATCTGGACCGCACCGGCCAGGCTCTGGGCGGCCTTGTTGGGGGCATAGTTGAGCTGCGCGATGGCCGCTTCCACGGCCTCGCGCGCCTGGGTGCGCACGCCCGGCACGCCATTGACGACCCGGCTGACCGTCATGGGAGAGCATTGCGCCAGCCGCGCGACATCGCTGATCGTCGGGCGGCCCGACTGGCGACGGTTGTTTTTCTTGTCTGCCATGATCCGCTTATCTGAGCTCCGGGTTTGCCAGTCGTTTGTTGGCTTATAGGCCGCGTTTCTTGCAACGAGATGCCCGCTGATCGCAAGAGCCTTGTCGAAAGCAGCTTGCGGAAATACTCCGACTTGTTACAAGATAGCGCTAACAGATCGGATACTGTGAACATCCGATATAAATCTGAGGGGGAGACCGTGGTGTCCTTCGGCTGCAACGCCGAGGGCCGAAACGTTTCGCTGCGGCCGGGCGCGATCTGACGGCTTCCGATTTCGCTATCGCCGTGGGCATCCGTCACACCTCCACGCTTCCGCATGTATCCACCGATCGAGAGGCTGTTATGAAAAGCTTGAAATCCCTGCGTCTGGCATCGGCGTTGAGCGTCATCGGTGCCGTGGTCACGGTTGCCCCGGCACAGGCCGATACGGCGCGCGTCGCGGTGCATATTGCAACCGATGCTGCGCCCACACAGGCCATCGACCGCAACATCTTCGGCCAGTTCGCCGAACATCTGGGGCAGGGGATCTATGGCGGCGTCTGGGTGGGCAAGGACTCTGCCATTCCCAATGTACGCGGCATCCGGTCTGATGTGGTGGCGGCGCTCAAGGCGATCAAGGTGCCGAATGTGCGGTGGCCGGGCGGCTGCTTTGCCGACGAATATCACTGGCGCGACGGCATCGGTCCGGCTGCTGCGCGCAAGGTTCACGTCAACAGCAATTGGGGCGGCGTGCCCGAGGCCAACACCTTCGGCACCGACGAATTCATGGATTTTGCCGATCAGATCGGCGCGGATGCTTACGTCTCGGTCAATGTCGGTTCGGGCAGCCCCGAGGAAGCGGCCGACTGGCTGGAGTATATGACCGCCCCCACCGAAACAACGCTGGCCAAGGAGCGCGCCGCCAATGGCCATCCCCAGCCCTACAAGGTCGCGTTGCTGGGGCTGGGCAATGAGAATTGGGGCTGCGGCGGCGCGATGTCGCCCGACCATTATGTCGAGGAGATGAAGCGCTTCGCCCATTACGTTCACAACTTCAATCCCGCGCAGCATGATGCCGGGCAGATGAAGCGCGTCGCGGTGGGCTGGGATTCGGGCAAGAGCGATTACACCGAACAGGTGATGAAGGCCTGGGCCGACAAGGTCTATAGCTGGGACATCGAGGGCGTTTCTCTGCACAATTACGTGGTGGGCGGCTGGCCGCCGCATTTCCCGGCCACGGGCTTTGGCGAGGATGACTATGCCGCCACCATCCGCGAAGCCTTCAACATGGACAAGCTGATCGTCCAGCAGACCGCGATCATGGACAAATATGATCCGGGCAAGAAGGTGTTTCTCTCGGTGGACGAATGGGGCGCCTGGCTGGCCCCCACGCCGGGGTCGCATCCGGGCTTTCTGGCGCAGCAGAACAGTTTGCGCGATGCGATTCTGGCAGCGGTCAACCTCAACATCTTTGCCCGCCATGCCGACCGCGTGAAGAACGCCAACATCGCCCAGATGATCAATGTGCTGCAGGCCATGATCCTGACCGATGGGCCCCGCATGGTGCTGACACCCACCTATCATGTCTATCGCATGTATGTGCCTTTCCAGGATGCGAAACTGGTTCCCGTCAGCTTCGATGCGGGCCGTTACGAGCATGGCAAGGACAGTATGCCGCGTCTCGATGCGGTGGCTGCGCGTGATGCCGAGGGGCATCTGTGGCTGTCCTTGATCAACATCGACCCGAATGCGCCGGTCCGTGTTGCGCTGGACCATGGGCGTTCGGCAAGCGGTCAGGTGCTGACGGCGGCGAAGGTCGATGCGGTCAACACCTTCGCCGCGCCCGATCAGGTGGCGCCGCGCGCGGTCAAGGTGCAGTCCGGCACGGGCGGACTGGTGATCGAGGTGCCTGCCAAATCCGTGATGGTCGTGCGGGTGGATTGAGCCGAACTGTGCCGCCGCCCGCTATCCGGGCGGCGGCCTGTTCAGACATCCCGCATCTCGCGCATGATGGTCGCGCGGATACGGCCATAAGCGGCGCGGTCGATGTTGGCGAGAACGCCGCGCTGGTCTTCCGGCAGATGCGCCAGCGGATGACCTTGCCCGCGAAACACATAATGCTCGAAAAAGGCGCGGAAGGCGTCGCGCTCGGCCTGGGGGCGTTCCGCGATGGTGATCATCGCCAGCAGCATCGAGAGCATCGGCGCATCTGGCCCGGTGGCATGGGCATCCCACCAATAGTTGACCAGCGCGTTGAAAGGCGCCTCGGCATCGACCTGATGCCACCACAATTTGGGCAGATAGAGCGCGTCGCCCGGTTCCAGATCGGCGGTTAGCGCCTGTTCCCGCGCGCGCGGAAAGTTGGGATAGCGTTCGGGATGGTCCGGGTCCTCGGTGGCCATGCTGACCGGCTGCCCGGCCAGCGTATGGTCGATGGGCCCGGCGTAAAGGTCGGCAATCGCCTGTGGCGGATAGAGCGTGAAGCGCCGGTGCCCGGCCACCACGCAGGCCAGATTGTCCACCGCATCGTAATGGGCGGCGATGTGCGAGGCCGTGCCGATCCAGATCCGTGGCTGGACGCCCTTGACCATGCCCGGCAGCGGATTGGCATCGGCAAGGCCGGGCAGATAGGCTGGCGTCGGCAAGGAACCCAGATAGGCCGAGCCCAGCGCAGGATCGCGCATGCGTTCCATGATCGTGGTGAGCGCGCCGGCGACCGTGGTGGGCATGCGGGTGAAGTTGAACCCCTCCAGCTTCTCCCCATAGAAATAGCGCCCGGCAACCGCCTGATCGGCCAGAAACACCTCTGCCATCTGCGGGCTGGCGAAACCCGTCAGCATGGCACACAGCGCTTCGGGCGATTGGCGCGCGGCGTGACAGAGGGGCCAATCGCTCACCAGCCCGCGCAAGATGACCGGACGTGCGCCCGCCGTCAGCGTCTCGAGCCAGGTGGAGGGATCGCGCTTCGCGGCCTCGATCTCCATGACGCCGGGCGGGGTGGTCAGCGTGTCAGCCACGGCCTGCTGTCCTCAGACCTTGCCGATCAGATCGTTGCGCCTTTTGGCCAGCGCCATCACCTGGCGTTGCGATCCCTGAATGCACAGTGCCGCCGCCAGATGGCCGTTGCGGAACAGGCTGAGCGCAGTTGCATCGTCGAGATCCTGCAGCGCGTCGAGGCTGATGGTGTAGAGCCCTTCCAGCGTCAGGCTTTCACCATCGTCAAAGCGCAGGCTGATGTCGACGGGTTCGACCAGCCGCAGGCGCACCATGTCCTCGATGAAGGTCCGCGTGGCCTCACGCCCCTGCACCAGCGTGCCGATGATGCGCTGGATCAGGCGCGTTTCATCACTCGGTTCGCCCGATGCGTCGAAGAGCGGCACGCTGGCACCTTCACCGAAACGGGGGTTTTCAAGGTCGATGGCAATGGTGTCGCCCTCGATGAAAAAGCCCTGCCGCGCCAGTTCCAGCGGCACGAACAGGGCCTTGCCCTTGTCCGCACCATCCACCAGCAGTTCACCGGGCCTGAAGCCGAAGAGCGCCACCACATTGAACCGCCCGGTCTCCGGGTCTTTCACGAGGAACAGCGGGCAGGAGGTCGCGGCGAGACCGAATTCGCCGATGATGACCTGAACGCAATGCGGGCGATCGGTCGCGGCGACATGCATTGACACATTGCGATGGCGCTCGCTGTTGAGCAGTTCCAGCTTCTCGATCCCCATGTTTCCTCCCCTATGTCTGTTATAAAGTCTGTTCTGCGCAGGATGTCTATCTGGTCTGTGAGATGGTCCGGCCCATGGTCTTTGCCGACCAGACTCCAGCGCAGATAAGTTGCCATTTCGATAGCGCTACCTCGACTCCCTGTCCAGAGTAGCGCGCGGCTCAACGGTGATCCAGCGCTCTGTCGCTCTTGTGTCTCAAAGGCATGGTGTGGGCCTTCAACTCCGTCGTCCTCAGGTTGAGTCGCGAGGGCGCGGCCTGCACATTGATGTTGCGCGGAATGCTGCATGTGCTGCCATGCGTGGTGAAGGTGACGTGCGGCTTGTTCTTCTCTGTTCGAACGGAGGTCTTGATCGATATTGTCTCAAGCGCGGTCTGCACAGTCGCGCCAATTGTGGGAGGTTGAATGGCAGGGCTAAGATAAGAGAAAATATCAATTTTCTTGCCGCGAAGCATCTGCTTTACCCGATGGACTCCGCGCCAGCCATGCCATCGAACTTACAAGATTGAGGCTTCCGGGTGACAGTTCAGATCGCGTGACTTTACCCCTACAAATAGCTATTGATAGCGCTACCGTTATGGTCTATCCCACAATGCATAAGGCGTCGAAGCAGGCGCAAGCAGGGGAAGGGACGCGCTTTTTTCAAGGCGCCGAACATCACGATTTGAAAATTTGAAGAATAGCGACGCAGGCAACTTCGGGGGTGCTCTGCAGCGGGAGTTGTGCGTCGTGCGTGGACCTGGGCGGAGGGCAATTCCGTCAAAAAAACAGAGGAGAGGGTATGGCCTGGCAGCTTAATTGGGGGTTGATGGTTTCGGGCGCGACATGCGCCATGGTTGCGGCCATCAGCACGCCGGCCTTTGCGCAGGATGCATCGCCGTCACCTACGGCGAGCGCGGCCCCTGCGCCTGAGGACGCGCCGAGCATCATCGTGACGGGCATTCGCGGATCGTTGCAGCGCAATCTGGATATCAAGCGTGCGGCGCCGGGCGTTGTTGACGCCATTTCAGCGGAAGATATCGGCAAGTTCCCCGATCCCAACGTGGCCGCCTCGCTCCAGCGCCTGCCGGGCGTGTCGGTGCAGATTTCGGGCAACCGCGGCGAGGCGACCGGCGTGACCGTGCGCGGCTTCAGCGGCGACTTCAACGAAACGCTCTATGACGGGCGCCATATCTCGACGGCCACCGGCCAGCGCTCGGTCGATTTCTCGACCGTTGGCTCCGATTTCGTCGGCCAGCTCAGCGTCTACAAGACGCCCGACGTTTCGGTGTCGGCCAGCGCCATCGGCGCCACCATCGACATCGCCTTCCCCAAGCCCTTCGATCACCCCGGCTTCCATGTGGCGGCCGCGATGTCGGGCTCGATCCAGGATCGCAAGGGCAATGTCGTGCCCTCGGGCGGCTTGCTGGTCAGCAAGACCTTTGCCGACGACACCATCGGCATTCTGGGCGACATCGCCTATTCGCGCCACGACACCACCACCAACCATGTCTTCGTCAATGGCTGGGAAGGCGGCTATTACGCCCCTTGCCAGCTCTCGGGAAGCACGGCGGCCACCTGCAATCCGGGCTCGACCACCAGTGGCCTCGCCAGCGACAAGCAGAATGTGCTGGGCTGGTTCCCGCAGCAGGCCGGCGCCGAGCAGACCACCACCCGCGACGAGCGCGTCGATGCACGCCTCGTGCTGCAGTGGAAGCCGACCGACAAGCTGCTGCTGACCGTCGATGACAATTTCAGCAGCCAGGTCGTGCAGACCAACAGCTATGGCTATGCCGCATGGTTCAACATGAGCAGCCTGACCAACGTCAAGCTGGACAAGAACGGCACCACGGTTGACTTCAACCAGCCCGGCACACCGATGGACATGAATGCCGGCATCGCCCATTCGCTGATCAACACCAACCAGTTGGGCGCCAACCTCAAATATGAGGCGACCGAGCATCTGAAGTTCGACTTCGACGCCGCCTTCGCCAAGAGCTGGCTCAACCCCAATGGCGAGATCGGCAACAACAGCTCCGATATCGGCTATGGCGGCATTCTGGGCGCCAACACCGGCCTTGCCGTCACGGGCAACAGCAGCAACACGCTGCCGGTGCTGCATGACATCGGGCCCTCGGGCAATGCCGGGCAGTTCCTGAACACCTCGGTGATCGGCTCGCATGTGATGGTGCGCCAGGCCCAGCAGAACACCGACGTGGTGCGCCAGTTCCACGCCAAGGGCACGTGGGAGCAGGAGAACTTCAAGCTGCAGTTCGGTGGTTCCTATACGGAAGACACCTTCCGCCTGCAGGCCAGCGATACCTTCACCAACAATTACTGGCAGGCCTATGCCGGTTACGGCACCGCTTCGGGCCGCACCACGGGCGTGGCGCTGCCCTCGAGCATCTATGGCGGCACGATCAGCACCGCCAACTTCATTCCGGGTTACAGCGGCAATCTGGCGCCGGGCATCCTGACCTACAATCCGCTGGCCGTGTATGCCTATCTGCAGAGCCTGGGCAATCCGCAGACGACCAATGTGCCCGGCTACAACTATGGCTGCTGCACGGGCTTTACCGGCGCGCTCAATCTGGCGCTGAGCCCCTCGAGCGTGGCGACCATCAGGGAAAAGAGCTGGTCGGCCTATGTGCGCGGCAGCTTCACCACCGATATCGCCAGCATGCCCTTCCACTTCGTGTCGGGCCTGCGTTACGAGAACACCCATCTCGACACGCTGGCGCTGGGCCAGACGCCTACCGCCCTGACCACCAGCACCGCCGACCCGACGCTGCTGACCACGGTCTATGCCAACAATGGGGCGACCAACACGATCGTGGCGGGAAGCAGCTACAACTATCTGCTGCCCAGCATGGATCTGAAGCTGGAGCTGACGCCCAAGCTGCATCTGCGCCTCGATGGTTCGCGCACGCTGACGCGTCCGGGTCTCTCCAAGCTCAATCCGGTGCTCAATGTGGGCTCGGGCCAGCGCGTGGGCGCCCTGACGGCGACGGGCGGCAACCCCAACCTCAAGCCTTACCTCTCGGACAATTTCGACGCCGCCGCCGAGTGGTATTATGCGCCCAACTCCTACTTCTCGGTCGACTTCTTCCTCAAGCATGTCAGCAACTTCATCGTGGCGGGCGTGCAGCGGCAGACGATCAACGGCGTGGTCGATCCCACGACCGGTCAGCTTGCGCAATTTGCCGTCTCGCAGAATGTCAACGGACCCGACGCGACGGTGCGCGGCGTGGAAATCGCCCTGCAGCATGTGTTTGGCCGCAGCGGCTTCGGCTTCACCGCCAACGCCACTTTCGTTGGCACCAACAAGCCCTACGATTCCAGCGACATCAGCCAGAGCGGCTTTGCCGTGACGGGCTTGGCCAATTCGGCGAACCTGGTGGCCTTCTACGACAAGCACGGCTTCCAGGCGCGTGTCGCGGTCAACTGGCGCGACAGCTATCTGCTGCAGTTCGGCCAGAACCAGAACACCGGCCAGTTCGGCGCCGAGCCGACCTTCGTCAACAGTCAGGTGCAGGTCGACCTGTCGTCGAGCTATGACATCACCAAGCAGGTCTCGGTGTTCGGCGGCATCACCAACATCAACAATTCGACCTACAGCACCCATGGGCGTTTCAGCAACCAACTGCTTGATGCCTACAGCTATGGTCGTCGCTTTACATTCGGTGCACGTTATCATTTCTGATAACAGCTGACGGCGGGCCGGTGAGGGATCACCGGCCGGCCACTTCTTTCCCGGACACCGCAGGCGATCCATGACTGAAAAGACAAGACATATCGTCATCGTGGGCGGCGGCACCGCCGGTTGGCTGGCCGCAGGGATCATTGCCGCGCGCCATCAGGGGCGCATGGCTGCGGGCTTTACCGTGACGCTGGTGGAATCGCCCGACACGCCGATCATCGGCGTGGGTGAGGGGACCTGGCCGACCTTGCGCTCCACCCTGCAGAAGATGGGCGTGTCGGAGACCGATTTCTTCCGCGAATGCGATGCATCTTTCAAGCAAGGCGCCAAATTCGCCCGTTGGACGACGGGCGCGGAGAATGATGCCTATTACCACCCGCTGATGCTGCCTCAGGGCTTCGAGCAGGTGAACCTTGCCCCCCATTGGCTGAGCGGCAAGACGAATGGCAGCTTTTGCGACGCAGTCTGCCCTCAGGGCGTGATCTGCGACAACGGCCTTGCCCCCAAATCCATCACCACGCCCGAATATGAAGGCGCGGCGAATTACGCCTATCATCTGGATGCGGGCAAATTCGCGCCCTTCCTGCAGAAGCATTGCTGCGAAAAGCTGGGCGTGCGCCATGTGCTGGCCAATGTGACCAAGGTCAACCGGGCCGACAATGGCGATATCGCCAGCATCGAGACCGACCGGGCGGGCATCATCGCGGGCGATCTTTTCGTCGATTGCACCGGCTTTCGCGCGCTGCTGATCGGGCAGACGATGGGCGTGGGCTTTCGCGACTGCTCCGACGTGCTGTTTTGCGACACAGCGCTGGCGGTGCAACTGCCTTACGAGAGCGAGGATGCGCCGATCCCCACCCACACCATCTCGACCGCGCAAAGCGCCGGGTGGATCTGGGACATCGGCCTGCCCGCGCGCCGGGGCACGGGCCATGTCTATTCCAGCCGCCATATCAGCGAGGGCGAGGCCGAACGCGAATTGCGCGCCTATCTTGGCCCGGCGGGCGCCGATCTGCCGATCCGCAAGATTCCTATCCGCTCGGGCCATCGCGAGACCTTCTGGAAGGGCAATTGTGTCGCCGTCGGACTGGCGGCCGGTTTCCTCGAACCGCTCGAAGCCTCCGCCATCGTGCTGATCGAGCTGTCGGCCAAGCTGATCGCCGAGCAGATGCCGATGACGCGCGGTGTGATGGATATCGTGGCCAAGCGCTTCAACGAGACGACCCATTACCGCTGGGGCCGCATCATCGATTTCCTGAAGCTGCATTATGTGCTCTCAAAGCGCGAGGACAGCGCCTTCTGGCGTGACAACCGCGATCCGGCCACCATCCCCGAGCGCCTGCAGGATTTGCTGCATCTGTGGCGTTATCAGGGCCCATGGTTTCACGATGAGTTCGACCGGCTGGACGAGGTCTTTCCCGCCGCCAGCTATCAATATGTGCTCTATGGCATGGACTTCCGCACCGAGGTGGATCCTGCGATGCTGGCTGCCGACGAACGCATGGCAGAGCGGGCTCTGCGCGAAAATCGCGCCCGGATCGATGGGCTCAGCCTGCGCCTGCCGCGCCACCGAGAATTGATCCGCAAAATTGTCGATTATGGCATGCAGCCCGTCTGAGGTTGCAGTCACCGAAACCGGGGAGAGTTGACCATGCACGCATCACCTGCCGCGCGCGCCTGTCTGCGCGCGTTGCTTCCGGCCGCCGCTTTGGCCGCCAGCTTCGCTGGACAGGCCTTTGCTGCCGAAACGACGCAGATGACCCCCGAAGAGCTGGCCACCGGGACCGTGGCCAAATTGACGGTGGACGAGAAGATCGCGCAACTGGTCAATGTGGCTCCGGCGATCCCGCGCCTTGGCATTCCGGCCTACAATTGGTGGACGGAATCGCTCCATGGCGCTTTCGGGCCGGTGCCCACCACCAACTTCCCCGAGCCCATCGGCCTTGCGGCTACCTTCAACCCGCCGCTGCTGCATGATGTGGCAGGCGTCATCGGCACCGAAGTGCGCGCCATGCACACGCTGGGGCGCGAGACCGGCCATCTGGGCAAGATCGGCACCGGGCTCGATACTTGGTCGCCCAACATCAACATCTTCCGCGATCCACGCTGGGGCCGGGGGCAGGAAACCTATGGCGAGGACCCTTTCCTTACCGCGCATATGGGCGTGGCTTTCGTCACCGGCATGCAGGGGCCCGATCCCGCCCATCCGCTGGTGATCGCCACACCCAAGCATTTCGCGGTGCATTCGGGGCCGGAATCCACCCGCCATGTCGCTGACGTTTTCGTCTCGCGCCATGATCTGGAAGACACCTATCTGCCCGCCTTCCGCGCCGCGATTGTGGAAGGCAAAGCCGGTTCGATCATGTGCGCCTACAACCGCATCGATGGACAGCCGGCCTGCGCCAGCGACAATCTGCTGAAAGACCATCTGCGCGGAGCATGGGGCTTCAAGGGCTATGTCGTGTCGGACTGCGATGCGGTGGTCGATATCGCTGACCATCACAAATATGCCACCGACCCGGCGGCGGGGGTGGCTGCGGCCTTCCGCGCGGGGGTGGACAATGAATGCCACACCGGCACCATCGGTGAGGTCCCCGGCCTTGGCGCGCGCTATGCCGAGGCGCTGAAACGCGGATTGCTCACCCAGGACGATCTGGATCGCGCTCTGGTGCGCCTGTTTGCTGCGCGATATCGCAACGGCGATCTGCCCGGCATTGCCGGACCCAACACCAAACCTGTCCCGGCCACGATGGTGGACACGCCCGAACATCGCGCCATGGCTTTGCGCGCTGCGGTCGAAAGTCTGGTGCTGCTCAAGAACGACGGCACGCTGCCGCTGCGCAAGGGTGTCCGTGTGGCGGTGATCGGGCCGCTGGGCGATGCGACGCGCGTGCTGCGCGGCAATTACTCCTCGCCCGCCTCCGCGCCGCCCGTTTCGATTGTGGAGGGCATCCGGCGCGCCATGCCCGATGCGCAGATCACGCTGGTGCCCTTCACCGCCTCGATCACCGATGGCGACCCGGTGCCCGCCGGGCATTTCCTGACGCCCGACGGCAAGCCCGGCCTGCATGCCGACTATTTCAACGCGGTCGATCCCGCCAAGCCGCGCGGCGAGCGGACCTATGCCGCCACGCCCATCGCAAGGCGCACCGAAGACCGTCTGGTCTCCTATGCGTCTCGCCTCAAGCAGGCGTCGGATGCCTATAAGGTGGTGTGGAGCGGCTCCTTCGTGGTGCCGGAAACGGGCACCTACCGCCTCGGCGTTACCGGCGTGAAGGGCGCCATCACCGTCGGCGGCAAGCCTGCCGTGGCCTCCGACCATTACTCGCAATGGGGCGAGGCGCCCAAGCTGGTCGAGGTGGAGCTGAAAAAGGGCGAGCGCTATCCGCTGCATTTCGAGATGGAAGCAGGCGGCGCGGCAGAGCCCAACTTCGTATGGAAGCGCATCTCGCGCGATGAGGCTGGCGATCTGCACCGTGCCGTTGCCAATGCCGATGTGGTGCTGGCCGCCGTGGGCCTCACCTCCGATCTTGAGGGCGAGGAGATGCCGGTCAAGGTCGATGGCTTCTCCGGTGGCGACAAGACCTCGCTCGACCTGCCCGCCGATCAGCGGGCCTTGCTGGAAAGCGCCAAAGCACTGGGCAAGCCGCTGGTGGTGGTGGCGATGAACGGCAGCGCCATCGATCTGAGCTGGGCACGCGACAATGCCAATGCCATCCTTGAGGCCTGGTATCCCGGCGAACAGGGCGGTCTTGCGGTGGGCCATGTGCTTTCGGGCGAGGCCAATCCGGCGGGGCGCCTGCCGCTGACCTTCTATCACACGCTGGCCGATCTGCCCGCTTTCGACGATTATGCCATGGCCGGGCGCACCTACCGCTATTTCACCGGCAAGCCGGTCTATCCCTTTGGTTTCGGGCTCAGCTACACCAGCTTTGCCTATGCGGGGCTGAACGTCACGCCGCTGGAAGGCGATGCTGCAAAGGGCCTGCATGTCACCGCGCAATTGCGCAACACCGGCCAGCGCGCGGGTGACGAGGTGGTACAGCTTTACCTGCGCTTCCCTCAGGCGCCCGGCGTGCCCAATATCGCGCTGCGCGGCTTCCAGCGCGTGACGCTGAAGGCCGGCGAAGCGCGTGAGGTCAGCTTCGATCTGACCCCGCGTGATCTCAGCTCGGTCGATCCCGATGGGGTGCGCGCGGTGCTGGCGGGGCAGTATCAACTCAGCCTCGGCGGCGGGCAGCCGGGGCAGGGCCTGCCCACGGTGGAGACCGGCTTCACCGTCAGCCATGGCGCGCCGATCCCCCGCTAAACCCATTTTCGATCATCCCGGATGCGCCCGGTGCGGCGCAGGAGACCTGCCATGCTATCCGCTCGCCATCTGATCCTGCTGGCTGCCTTGTCCGGTGTGTCCGGCCCGCTTTGGGCGCAGCCTGCCGGGCAGGTCACCGCCGCCTCCACCCCGCCGCCTGCCGTGGCGATGGGGCATCATGTGGAGGCGCCGCTCTGGGCGGTGGAACGGCGCCCCGGCGATGGCACCGGGGCCTATCATACCGGCCGATACCCCAATCTTTTCGCGCAGCAATTGGGTGTCTCGCCCCAGGAGACGCATGCGCGCATCGATGCCATCTACCGGCAACTCTTCCATGGCGACGGGCAGGAGCAGCGGCTCTATTTCGAGACCGGCGCCAATGCCAATGGCCCGCTGGCCTATATCACCGACTGGGCCAACAATGATGCCCGCAGCGAGGGCATGAGCTATGGCATGATGATTGCCGTCCAGCTTGGCCACAAGCGCGAGTTCGATGCGCTGTGGAATTGGTCGAAAACCTATATGGAGGTGACCGATCCGGCCAATCCCTCCTATGGCTATTTCGCCTGGTCGATGAACACCGACGGCACGCCGCGCAGCACCGGCGCGGCGCCCGATGGCGAGCAATATTACGCCATGGCGCTCTATTTCGCGGCCAACCGCTGGGGCAATGGCAAGGGAATTTACGACTACCGCGCTCAGGCCGACCGCATCCTGCGTGCGATGCGCCACCGCGCGGTGAAGACCGGAACGCCGCCCTTCCGCATCCATCCGGGCGACGCGCCCTTTGTTGAGCCCGACCAGCCATGGCCCAGCATCAACAACCGCGCCGAGGCCGCCGAGGCCAGGGCCGCAGGTCGCCCCTGGCCGCCTGTCCGCAAGCCGCATCCGCCTCGCCCCGCCAGCGTGGGGCCGATGGTGGATGAGAGCCACGCCATGGTGCGCTTCGTGGCCGAGACCGAGGTGCCGGGCACCGATGCCTCCTATCACCTGCCTGCCTTTTACGAACTATGGTCGCGCTGGGGGCCGGTGGAGGATCGCGCCTTCTGGGCCAAGGCGGCGGATGTCAGCCGTGACTTCTTCGTGAAGGTGACCAATCCGCATACCGGACTGGCGCCGGATCGCAGCTATCTCGACGCCAGCGCGATGCAGACCTATGACGGCCAGCCCTACCCCTTCGGCTATGACAGTTGGCGCACCGCCAGCAACTGGTCGGTGGACAGCAACTGGTGGGGCAAGGATCAGCGCCAGAAGGGGCTCAGCGATGCTATCCAGAGCTTCCTGACCCAGCAGGGCGTGAATGGTTTTCCCGACCGCTATACGCTGGATGGCAAGCCGCTCTCCACCCGTCATTCGCCGGGCATGGTGGCGGCAACCGCCGTGGCGGGCCTGGCGGGAACGCCGGGGGATGCCTCGCGCGGCTTTCTGCGCGCGGTCTGGGCGATGCCCACGCCTGCGGGAGAACAGCGCTATTTCGATGGCATGGTCTATCTGATGAGCATGATGCATCTCTCCGGCGAGTTCCGCATCATTCAGCCGCGCAATCGGCACTGACGGCTTGCCAGCCATCGCACTCAGAGCGGGCGCGATGGCTGCGATGATCTTATTTGGTGCGCGGTGACAGCCATCCGCTATCGGCCAGCCAGTCGTTCAGGCGATCTGGCCAGTGCAGGATCGAAATACGGTTCGATTCATCCAGATTGAAGGCATGCGTGCTGTCGGCATACATGTGAAGTTCGGCGGAGATGCCGGCCTTGCGCAATTGCTCATAGAGTTGCACCGAGGGCGCCGCGCAGCAGGGATCGAGGCTTCCAGCCACCAGAAACGCCGGAGGCGCGGTGGACGCGGCGGTGGCCGGAATGCCATGCGGGCCGGGAAACACCAGGATCTGGAAATCGGGCCGTGCCGACAGGCGATCGATGGCATCGGTCACGGGGCGGCTGGCTGGTTCGGGGTTGTCGGCGATCAGGGATACCAGCTCTCCGCCGGCGGAAAAGCCCATGGCGCCGACACGGGCAGGATCGATGCCATAGTCCTTCGCATGGGCGCGCACCCATCGCATGGCCCGGCGCGCATCGTCCGCCGCATCTGCATCGACCGAGTAATGCGAGCCGGGCTCATGCGCGAGGCGGTATTTGAGCACGAAGGTCGTGATCCCCATCCGGCCCAGAGCGGTGGCCACTTTGGTGCCCTCATTGGTCCACACCAGCAGTTTGTGGCCGCCGCCGGGGATGATGACCACCGCCGCGCCATTGCGATGCGCGGGGTCGACCGGAAAGGCGAGGAGCGAGGGATCGTGGATGTTGCGCACCCAATAGTCGCGCCCGACCTCTGCCTCATGGCGGCGCGCGGCTGAACCGGGGGCCCCATTGGGCCACAGGGGGATCGGGGTGTAGGCAGGCTTTTGCTCGGGGGCGGGGTCTTGCGCATTGGGCTGAGCGATGGCGGACGTGGCGGTCAGCAGCGAAAGGCCGAGAAGGAAGGCGCGCATCATATCATAGGATCTCCATCACTGTGTTTATCGCCTTGTGCGCGGCTGGAATACAGGCAGCGGTCGTGCTTGCCATGTGTTCGTCCTTGCTGGTGACGTTCATCGCCGTATCGAAAATGATATTCGTATCGCATTGGCGCGATATCATGCCGATCAATATGCAATAAGTCGGGATCCCAAGCCTGCGTCGGGCAGCATCTCTGGCGCGCGAATCATGATGGATCTCCCGGCTTTTCTTATGCCTCAAGTTTACAGATAGCGTTACCATCGCGCAATCTCGGATCGCGCTTCCTGGGACAATCTCGCTCTTTTATGGTTGCGAGAGGATATGCGGTTGCGGCTCAGGCGCCAGGTTGCCTACGGATCCGGCCATGAGATGAGGCGTGATTCCACGCTTGTCGATCCAGATCGTCTTGGCTCGTCCAGTTTTAGCCCCGGCGGAAAATCGATTGTTGATTGCTGCTCGTGTTATGAATTTTTCGTGGAAGGCTATGTGTAAAAGCAAAAACAGGATGCCGCTTTGGTGATGATTTGCGAAAGAGGATGAATATTGTTCTTTGTGGCATCCTATTCGATTGTGAATCGCTGTGACCATCTTTACATTCCGCATCATCCGAACGCCATGAAGCGTATAAGAGGGAGATGGGTATGAAGAGGTGGTCGCAGGCGTGTTTCGGACTTGCACTGGCCGCACTGTCGCCAACCGGAGCGAGCGCTGCGCCGGCGCCCGAACGCCCGCCGTTGACCAGCGTTTCGCATATTGCGGTCTATGCGCAGGACCCGGCCAAGGCAGAGCGTTTTTACGTTCATGATCTTGGCGCGGTCCGCCTGCCCGATCCGGAAGCAGCCTCCGGCGCGCGCTATTATGTCTCACCAAGCCAGTTCGTCGAAGTGCTGCCGCTGCCGCCGGGCACGGTTTCGCTTAACCGGCTGGCGCATATCGCGCTGACCACGCCCGATGCGGAGAAGATGCGGGCCTATCTGGCCGCGCATAAGGTGGCGGTGCCCGCGAGCGTCAAGGTGGCGCCGGATGGCAGCCGCTGGTTCTCGGTCACCGATCCGGAAGGGACGGAGGTCCAGTTCATGCAGCCGCCGACCCATTTGCCCGATGTGCCGGTCAACGCGCTGTCCGATCACATCATCCATGTCGGCTTCATCATCCACAACCGCGCCAATGAGGATCGTTTCTACAAGGATATCCTTGGCTTGCGGCCCTATTGGGAGGGCGGCATGCACGATGATCACCGTGACTGGATCTCGATGCAACTGCCCGATGGGCATGACTGGATCGAATATATGGTGGTCGGCACGCCCGACACCAAAGGTGTGCCCGCCGATATGAGCGCGGCGACGCTGGGCATCCTCAACCATTTTTCGCTGGGCGTGCGCGATACGCGCGTGGCCTACACGCTGCTGTGGAACGGCGATCGCCTGCAGGGGCAGCCAGAGACGCCCAAGATCGGCCGCGATGCCAAATGGCAGCTTAACCTGTTCGATCCGGACGGGACGCGCGCCGAAGTGATGGAGTTCCACGCGATTGGCAAGCCGTGCTGCTCGCCCTTCGCCGCGCCCGATCCGGAAAAGTAAGCGCGTGAGCACCATGCGCACACTCCAGAGGTCTGCCGCGCTGGCGGCAATGGCGGGGCTGGCGCTCGCCGCCCTGCCGCTTCATGCGCAGGAGCATGCCGATGTGCCCGGCAGTTCGCTGGCGAACAGCCCGCCCGG
The DNA here is from genome assembly GCF_039595395.1 of Novosphingobium sp. Taxonomy (NCBI): domain Bacteria; kingdom Pseudomonadati; phylum Pseudomonadota; class Alphaproteobacteria; order Sphingomonadales; family Sphingomonadaceae; genus Novosphingobium; species Novosphingobium sp. The sequence goes on from NZ_JBCNLP010000006.1 coordinate 409,936, forward strand.
CGCGCCGCTCGCGCCGGACTGGGCCTATCCGCAATCGACCACACATAATCAGGTCGGCCCGCCGTCCGGTTTCCATCGGGCCAGCCGGGTTGAGGCCAGGCCGATCGGCATCTTCGATGGGCAGGCCGATGTTGGCGCGGCGGTGGCGCCGGGGCGGGCTTCGCTGTCCGGGGCGACCTATACGATCGAGGCGGCGGGCTACAATGTCTGGTACACGCGGGACGAATTCCGCTTTCTGTTCAAGACAATGTCCGGCGATGTCTCGCTGGCGGCGGATATTGCCTATCCGCATGGCGGCTTTGGCGATCACAAGGCGCTGCTGCTGATCCGCCAGTCGCTGGAGGATGACGCCAGGGAGGCCTTTGTCGCCCTGCATGGCGACGGGATGATCCATCTGGCGCAGCGGCCCGAAGCGGGCAAGCGGATCAGCGACATGGAGTATCGCATCGGCAGTCGCGGCGGCCTGCCGGGAGGACAGTCGCCCGACAGTCTGGTGACACTCAATGCCAAACGGATCGGCATCGAGAAGAAAGGCAATCAGTTCACCCTATGGGTGAGCGAGCAGGGCGAACCGATGCATCAATTCGGGGCGCCGATCACCTTGGAGATTGCCGGGCCTTTCTATGTCGGCATCGGCTTTTCCTCGCATCTGCCCGGCGTGACGGAAACCGCGACGCTTTCGAATGTGGTGCTGGACAACAGCGCCGGTCATGTGCGCTAGGGCGCCCATGACCGGCGCCGGTTTTACACGGCGGTGCGGATCCCCACCGCCGTGGCCGGATCGTAAGCGCGGCGATAGCTGCTCTCGATTGCCACCGTCTGCCCGCCCTGGGCCAGTGATTGCATGATGGCATGCATGATCCGCATGTCCTGCAGCCCTTCCTCGCCGGGCGAGACATTGGGTGCCCTGCCGTGGATCACATCGGCGAACCAGTTCATTTCATTGCCGAATTGGTCGATCTCCGCGATCTGGGGCTGAGGATCGTTTTTGCCGCCCAGAATGCGGATGCCATTGCCGCCATAGAAACAGGCCGGATCGGCAACCATCCGCCGCTCGCTGCCGACCACCTGCCAGGCCATGGTGCCCGGCTGCGAGAAGCAGGACGATCCTTCGCCGATCGCGCCCGAGGGAAAGCGCATTTGCCAGGCCACCATGTCATCGACCGTCCTGAAGCGCGGATCGCTCTTGTCGGTGCGGGCCCAGCCGCGCACGTCCACCGGCTCTTCGGCCAGCAGATAGCGCGTGGCGTTGATGCCATAGATGCCCATATCGGCCAGCGCTCCGCCGCCCGACATCGTCCTGTCCAGCCGCCATACGTCGGAAGGGTCGGACAGGTCGGTCTGCTTGCCCATCACCGCATTGACCAGACGCGGTGTGCCCACCGCCCCTTTGCGCATCATCTGCATGGCGGTGACGTTCACCGGCTCGTACTGGCAGCGATAGGCGATCATCAACTGGCGCTTCGCCGCCTTGCCCGCCGCGATCATCCGCTCGCATTCCTCCAGCGAGACGGCCATGGGCTTTTCGCACAGCACATGCTTGCCGGCCTTGAAGGCGCGGATGGTGAAGTCGGCATGCATCGCATTGGGCAGGACGACGTAGACGACCTGAATAGCGGGGTTTTTCGCGATGCTGTCGAAATTCTCGTAAGTGTAGATCGCGCTTTCGGGCAGACCATATTGCGCGGCGACCTTGCGCGCTTTCTCCGGCTTGCCGCTGACCAGCGCGGCGAGATGGGCATTCTTCGTGGCCTTGAGCGCGGGCAGGATCTGCCCCAGGCTGAGCTTGCCAAGGCCCACCACCGCATAGCCGACCGATCGCGCCGATCCTGGCTGGGCATGCAGCACGCCGCCCGCCGAAAGCGTCAGCGCCGCGCCCGCGCCCAGTTCCATCACATCGCGTCTTGTGATCACGGCATCCTCCGTTTTCTGTGTTCTTGGTCCGCTTCAGCCAGGCCGGGCGTTCAGCGGGGTGAAGGGCTCGTTGGCGGGGATATAGCGGATCGACACATCCTTGATGAAACCGGCGAGCCATTCGGCCAACAGCTTCATGCCGATATCCTCGGTGCCCATATGGCCCAGAAGAATGATGCCGCGCGGACGGCCCAGCAGGGTGGAATCCTGCGCAAAAGCGGTCGCATCATAGGTGGGCAGATGGCTGTCCGCCCCCTCGGCCGCTTCGCCGCCAACGATGACATCCACATCATCGTCGAGGGTGAAATCGGGGAAGGCATAGCCCACGCCGATCGCCACCTTGCGCACCATCATGTCGCGCGGACCGGTGATGCGGTGGGCATGCGTACCGGTACGCCTGGTGACATAAGCGGCCAGAGCCTCCAGAGTCATCGGCTGAGGCAAGGTGACCACGGGCCAGCGCGGCGCGGCGCCGTTGGCAGGCTTGTCCGCCTCCCAGCCCAACAGGCTGAGCTGACCGGCAAACAGCGGATCGGGGCGCATGCGGTGCGCCAGATCATGGTTGCGCCAGATGACCAGCCCATGCTCATCGATAAAGGCCTTCTTGGCCAGATAGACCGGATCGCCCGACAGAGCCTCAACGCTGTCGTTGTCGCTGTACCATGTGTCCTCATGGGAGATGATGAAATTGCGCCCTTCGGCGACCGCCCGTTTCAGCATGTCGAAGGTGGACATGCCGGTGGTGGCGATGCCGGTGACCACCGTATCGGGATTGCCGTTCTTGAAGGTGTCGCGATACGATGGGTGCGGTGGCGGGCCGACGCCTTCTGCGGCGGCCTTCGCGTAAATCGCATCGACGATCTGCTGCGGCGTCATGGCTCAAGCCCTCCAGAACGGGTCAGCGTGAGGCGCGAAGCTGACGGGCAGGCCGGGGTGCGCTGCCTTGAGCGCAGCCGCCAGCGCGCGCGTGCCCGGCTGTTGCGACAGGATGCGGCCCAGAGCCACCAGCCCCTTCGGATGCCCCGCCGCATGGCTGTCGGCGATATAGGGCACCAGTTCCCATTCGCGCAGGTCGCCCGCCACCAGCACATCGGCCTGCCGCAGACGGGGCAGCGTCGCGGCCATCTCGGTGGTGCCGGGCACCACGCAGACCTTGCGCACCGGCATGGCCGGATCGCCGATCATCCGCAGCCCGCCATGGGCGCCCACCGCGCTTTGCGCCCGCTGAACCAGCGTGCCCAGCGTGATGGGCGCCGTGTCGAAGATCCAGCCGTCAGCCGTTGTGCTCAGGCCCATCGCCCGCGCCAGATGGCCGGTGAAGAGCGGGTTGTCGGCGGAAGGGCCGGGCGCTTCGCTGCGGGTGGGCAGGCGATAGACGACCAGCTTGTGGCCGGCGATGAAAGCGGATTTTTCCCTGAACACCGGTTGGGCAAACAGCCGCTCGGCGCCCGCCCTGGCCATGGGATTGGCATCGGCGGGCAGCGGGCGGCTGTAGAGCGGCGCCTCGGCGCTGAGGATCAGGTTGCAGCCGCTGGCCACCGCCTGACGCAGCACGACAAGGCTGGGCATGGTGGCGACCATGATGCCGGTCACTTGCGTATCGCCGCTGCCATGGATCAGCGTGGCGCTCGCCAGTGTCGAGGCGGCACCGGCGGGCAGCGTGCCGCTGCTCAGCAGCGCGGCGGCACTCATGCGCGTGGCGGCGGCCATGGCGGGCAGGGGCGCGGCCAGCGCGATCCCTGCTCCGCCTGCCATTACGGAGCGGCGGGTTAGCGTGTCATTGCGCATGGGCATCTCCCCAATAGGGCTGCATGAAGGTGATGAAGCTTGACCAGTTGGGCAAGGGTGTATGACCAAATTCATGCTGGCGGAAGCCGATATGCCCTTGGGTCAGGGTGGTACCAAGCTGGGGGAACCGGGAGGGCTCCAGCCCTTTGCTGCCCAGCAATCTCCATACTGGCGAGGCGGCGCTGGCGGCCATGAACATGCCTTTGGGATCCACCCAGGCATCGCCGGGCACGGCATCGGGCGGGGCCAGCATCAACTGGCCGCCGCCGATGAAGACCAGACGCGGGGCGACCAGCGCGATCAGCTCATGGGCATCCACCGGCAGCTCGGCGGGGCTGTGATCGACCGAACCATATGTCAGGAAAGCCGGGGTGAACCAATGCGCCTCGTCGCTGGTGAGATTGCCGATGCCCTCGCCATAGTTGCGGCGATAGAGCGCCGCGCCCCCGGCGCCAGAGGAGCTGATGTAGCCCGCCGCAAAGCGCTGGTCGAAGGCCAGCGCCACCAGCGCCGCCTTGCCGTTGCGCGAATGGCCGAAGATGCCCACGCGCCTTGCGTCGATCCTTCCGTCGGTCTGCATCCAGTCGAGCGCGCGGCTGCAGCCCCAGGCCCAGGCGCGCAGCACACCCCAGTCATGCAGTGAGCGCGGCGCCCCCCGGTTGGCCAGACCGATGACGCCCGATGTCAGCCCGGCGCTGTTGTCGGCCTGGATCGACGCGGTGTCGATGGTGGCATAGCCCCAGCCCCGCGCGGCCATCTGCTCCTCGGCGGAGGGGACGGCGGGCTGAGCCAGCTTGAAACCGGGCGGAAGATGAAAGGGCCGCAGCGAGCCGATCATCAGCATCATCGGCACACGCCCCTTCGCGTCGGCGGGCGTGCTGACTGTCATCAGAATATCGACCGTGATGCCCGGCGCGGCGGCATTGTCGGCATGGCCCACCAGCTTGCGCGTGATCATGGGGTGGCCGCCGACGGTTTCGTTGACGGTCTCGGCGATGCGCCAGTGGATGGCGGGCGCGGAGGCGGGCACGCGCCCATAGACCTCGGATTCGAAGGCGGCGAGGATCTGTGGACGACGCATATGCCACCATTGCGCGGCGGTGGTGATGGCGGTGCCGTCCTGCGCGGTGAGCGCCGGGGGCAGGGGGGCGCCCGTGTTTGCTTTGGCCTCGTCGAAATTGGCGAAATGGGGATCGTTGCGGTCGCGCCCGGCACGCGGCGCCACCGTCTGTTTGACCCCGGCCAGATCCAGCTCCTTGCGGTGCATGGCGGCGCTGGCTTCGGCGATCTGCTGTGTGGTGGGGGCTGGCGCGGCTTGCTGTGACCACGCGGGCGCGGCCATCAGCATGACGCTTGCCGCAGGCACGATCAGTCTGGGCGCAACCTTTGGCAAACGCATGGCGGTCCTCTTATCCCGGAAGCATCGAGCGCCGATTCTGATCGTCCGGCTTGAAGCCATCATGGGGCAGGGCAGGGCTTTGCACAATCATATAATATATGATTTCTTCAGGAAATCGGGAGCATGGATGGCAGGATTGCCCTCGGAAATTTCGGGGTATATCTGATAGGATTTGCCGGATCGCACAGGCCCGACCATTGAAGCATGGGCCGATGATGCTAGGATAGGAGCGCCGGGGGGAAGCTGGTGACGTGATGATACGGCGCTTTCAGGCCTTCCTTGCGGCTGCAAGATGGATTGGGCTTTTCGGATATGTCACTTCCTCCTGTTGTGCGTGGCTTGCATGCTGTCCCTCGCGATGCTGCGGAAGCTGCGCCCCTGCCCCCCACCTTTGTCGAGCGGGCCTATGATTACCTGCTCTCGATGATCCTTTCGGTGCAGATCGCGCCGGGCGAGCGGATCGCGATCGACAAGGTGGCGCGCAAGCTGGACATTTCCCAGACCCCGGTCCGGGAAGCGCTGAGCCAGCTCGAGGCGGAGCGGCTGGTGCTGAAAACGCCCAATGTCGGCTATCGCGCCAGCCCGCCGATGAGCCCGTCCGAAGTGCGCGAGGTCTATACCTTCCGCATGCTGATCGAGCCCTATGTGGCCGAGCAGGCGGCGCGCAACATGGATGATGACTCGCTGGCGGTCCTCCACAGCATCGAGGAGCAGATGGGCACGGTGGAGGAAGGCGATGAGCGGTCCTACGCGCGCTTCGCCGAAGCCGATGCCCGGCTTCACCGGCTGATCGCCGACGGCAGCGGCAACCGCCTGATCGCCGATACGATCGAGCGGCTGCATGCTCATCTTCAGATCTTCCGCTCGCTGTACCGCACCAATGCTCCGGAAGAGGCGGCGGTGGAGCACCGGCGACTCATCGCCGCTCTGGCGGCGCGCGATCCGGAGGCGGCCCATGCGGCCATGCGCGACCATCTGGTCGCATCGGAACGGCGGATGGAACTGGTGACGACACCGGCCGGGGGCGGCCAGAAAGGGCCTGCCAAGGCCTGATAACACCAGGATCGGCATGCGTTTGAGGCAGGCTTGACACTGCCTGGGGGAGCACGTACCAATCTCGACAATATCATATATGATATGAATCGGGAGATCGTTGGATGCCCCATGGGTGTGTGCCGGGCCTTGGGAAGAGGCGCCGTGTTCAGTCTTGCGCGGCTCGTATCGGGTTGGGGGTGGTCCCGGCCCTTGTGGCTGTGGCCGGCCCTGCACAGGCTGAAACAGTCGTCCTGCGCGATTTCACCCTGATCGATGGTACGGGTCATGCGCCTGTCGCGCATCAGGCGCTGGTGATGACCAACGGGCGCATCGCCTGGATGGGCCCTGCTGCCAGCGTGAAGGTGCCCAGGGGTGCCAAAGTGCAAAAGCTGCCCGGTACATATCTGTTGCCCGGCCTGATCGACAACCATGTGCATCTGGGCCTCGTCAACGGTCTGGCGCAGGATGTGAAGTATCAGACCCCTGGCAGCATCAATGCCCAACTCGCCACCTATGCCGCCTATGGCATCACCAGCGTGCAGACGCTGGGCACCGAGAAAGAGCTGATCTTCCCGATGCGCGCTGCGCAGCGGGCCGGGCGGCCCGATCGCGCGCGCATCTTCACCGTTGGCATGGGCGTGGTGTTCAAGGGCTCCTATGGCGGCGTTCCGGGCCTCGACCAGAAGGTGGCCACGCCCGAGGAGGCGCGCCGCATGGTCGATGCGCAGGCCGCCAAAGGCGCCGATGCGATCAAGCTGTGGGTGGATGACGAGTTCGGCTCGATCCCCGAGCGCATGCCTGCGGCAATCAGCACTGCGGTGATCGGCGAGGCGCACAAGGATGGCAAGAAGGCCATCGCTCATGTGTTCTATCGCGACAATCTTGAGGAGTTGGTGCGCGAGGGCGTCAACGGCTTTGCCCATACGGTGCGCGACCAGCCGGTCACCGCTCGGGACATCGCCGCGATGAAGGCCAAGGGCGTATGGCAGATGGCGGCCACGCTCAGCCGCGAGGCTTCCTTCACCTACAGCACATTGCCTTTCCTCAACGATCCTTTCTTCGCGCGCGGGGTAACACCCGCAGTGCTCAGCGAGTTGGGCAGCGCCGAGCGGGCGCAGAAGCTGACGTCCTCGCCCACCTTCCCGAAGTATCCGCAGGTGCTCAGGCTGGCGATGGAGAATTTCGCCGCCGAGGCCAAAGCGGGCGTGCCCTATGGCATGGGCACCGACAGCGGGCCGACCGGGCGCTTCCCCGGCTATTTCGCGCATTGGGAGCTGGAGCTGATGGTGAAGGCCGGGATCACGCCGATGCAGGCCATCGTGGCCGCCACCAGCAGCAATGCCCGCTTTATGGGCGCGCGTGACATCGGCACGGTGGCGGTGGGCAAATGGGGCGATCTGCTGGTGCTCGATGCTAATCCGCTGAGGGATATCCGCAACACCCGCAAGATCCGCGCCGTCTTCATCGCGGGCAAATCCGTGCCCACCATCTGGGAAAGCTGCGCAGGCCGCCCCGCAGAGGCCTGCGGTGCCCGGCCGTGACCGTGGCCGTGGTGACCCCCGCTTTGGCAAGACCCACGCGCACGCGCTATGTGGTGCTGGCGCTGGTGATCGCGGCCTATTTCATCACCTATATCGACCGGGTGCTGCTGTCGGTGGCGGCGCCTTTCATCGAGAAGGACTTTCATCTCGACACCATCACCGTGGGCAAGGTGTTGATGTGCTATTCCATCGCCTATGCCCTGTTCCAGATTCCGGGCGGCTGGTTCGGCGACAAGGTGGGGCCGCGTCTGGCGATGAGCTGCGTGGTGATCTGGTGGTCGGCGCTGACCGCGCTGACGGCCTTCAGCACCTCGGCGGTGAGCATGGGGATCTGCCTGTTCATGATCGGCATGGGCGAGGCGGGGGCTTTCCCCATCGCCAACCGGGCCCTGTCGCGCTGGATGCTGCCCTCCGAACGCGCGCTGGCGCAGGGGGCCACCCATGCCGGATCGCGGCTGGGCAGCACGCTGACGCCGCTGATGGTGGTGCCGCTGGTGGGGCTGACCGCATTGAGCTGGCGCTTGCCCTTTCTGGTCTTTGCCGCAGTGGGTGTGGTCTGGGCGCTGGGCTGGTATGCCTATTATCGCAACATGCCTGCCGAACATCGCAATGTGAATGAAGGCGAACTGGAGCGCATCACCGGTGCTCTGGGCCATTTCGCCGGAGGCAGGCGCAAGGTGCCCTGGGCGCAGATCCTGTCGAACCGGCAGATGTGGATCCTGGGCGCGATGTATTTTTGCTACGCCTATGACATCGGCGTGTTCCTGAGCTGGTTTCCCAAATATCTGACGGCGGCGCGCGGCATCGAACTGACCCATATGGGGTTCTACGCCTCGGTGCCCTTTCTGGCCGGATTGCTGGGTGACGTGGCGGGCGGGGCGCTGTCCGATCACCTGCTCAAGACGACGGGGCGCCATGGCTGGTCGCGCCGGATTGTGTCGGTGACGGGCTTCTGGACCTCGGCGGTGGCGGTCAGTCTGGCGGCGCTGGCGCAGGATCCGGTGGTGTCGGTCGGCTGGTTCGCGCTGGCGCTGTTCTTTCTGGAGCTGACGGTGGGCGTGTCATGGGCGGTGACGCTGGATGTCGGCGGCGAGTTTGCCGGCTCGGTCTCGGCGGTGATGAACACGATGGGCAACATTGGCGCGGCAATCGCCGTGGGGGTCACGGCATGGTTTGCCACCCGTTACGGCTGGGCTTCGGCCTTCGGTGTGGTGGCGCTGCTGGGGGCGGTGGCGGGCTTGCTGATGTTGCAGGTCGATCCGACCCGGCGGTTCTACAGCGATACGACACAGGACGATAATTCGGTTTGATACGCCCGGCTGCGGGCGCCTGCAGCATGACTCTGCGTGCGGATGCGGGGCCCGTCAGCGGCCTTGAGGGAGACATCGTGTGATGAAAACGGGAATTGGGGGCAAGGCCATCGGGGCGCTGCTGATGCTGACCGCTGGCGCTGCCAGTGCCGCCGGTGACAAGGCCGCGGGGGAGAAGGTTTTTACGCGCTGCGCGGCCTGTCATCAGGTCGGGCCAGCCGCGAAGGCCGGCTTCGGGCCTGTGCTCAATGGCGTGGTGGGGGCCAAAGCGGCATCTTCGGCCGGTTATGCCTATTCGCCCGCGATCAAGGCGGCGGGGCTGGTGTGGAGCGCCGCCACGCTGGAGCGTTTCCTGACCGCCCCGGCCAGGCTGGTGCCGGGGACCAAAATGGTTTTCCCCGGCCTTGCGGAGGCCAGGGATCGGATGGATGTGATCGCCTATCTGGCGCAATTCGATGCCAAGGGGCGCGGGAAGTGAGCGGGGCGCAGGCCATGTTCGGCGCGATGCGTCTGCCGCGCTCGGTCTTGTTCGGCCGGGGGCAGCGCCATGCGCTGGGCTCGGTGGTTGCGGGGCTCGGTCGACGGGCGCTGCTGTGCACCGACAAGCGGCAGGCAGCGCAGAGCGAGTTTGCCGCCATGCTGGCCGATCTGGCGGCGCATGATGTCGAATGCCGTGTCTTCGACGACACCATCCCCGACCTGCCGATCGCCTCGATCGAGGCCTGTGTGGCCACGGTGGCGGATTTCGCGCCCGATGTGGTGGTGGGCGTGGGCGGCGGCAGCTCGATGGATATGGCCAAGGTGGTGGCCGTGCTGCTGACCCATGGTGGCGATCTGCGCAGCTATTATGGCGAGTTCGCGGTTCCGGGCCCGGTGATGCCCCTGATCGCCGTGCCCACCACGGCGGGCACGGGATCGGAAGTGACCCCGGTCGCGGTGGTGGCCGATGAGGAGCGGGGCACCAAGATCGGCATCGCCAGCCCGCATCTGATCCCGATCTGCGCCATCTGCGATCCCGAACTGACCGCCACCTGCCCGCCCGCGCTCACCGCCTGTTCGGGCGCCGATGCGCTGACCCATGCCATTGAGGCCTATACCACGCTGGCGCGGCCCATCGATCCGCTGCTGACGCAGGGCCATGTCTTCGTCGGCAAGAATGTGCTGAGCGATCATTTCGCCAGTCTCGCGGTCGGGAACATCTTCCGTTACCTGCGGCGTGCCTGCGAAGACGGCAGCGACATGGAAGCGCGCGAGGGGGTCATGCTGGCGGCCACGGCGGCCGGTTGCGCCTTCGGCACGGCGGGCACGGCGGCGGCCCATGCGCTGCAATATCCCGTCGGCAATCTGACTCACACCGCCCATGGCGACGGGGTGGCATCGCTGCTGCCCTATGTGATGCAGTTCAACCTGCCCGCATGCATTCCCGCCTTCGCTCAACTCGCGGCGCTGATCGGCCTGCCCGAGGACACGCCGGAGGCGATGGCTCAGGGCCTGATCGATGCCGTCGCCGATCTGATGGCGGCCATCGGCATCCCCCGCACGCTGGCCGATCTGGGCTTGCGCGACGATCAGCAGGATTTCGTGGCCACCAATGCCCTCAATGCCGCGCGGCTTGTGAAGAACAATCCGCGCCTGCTCGACCTTGCGGCCATGCAAAGCATCACCCGCGCTGCCTTCAGCGGCGACCGGGCATCGCTGCGCAGCGTCTGAACAGCCTCCAGTCAGGATATCCCATGTCTGAAAACAGCTACACCACCCCCGATGTGAACGGCCAGCCGGGGCCTTTCGCCATTCCCACCGATCTGCTGATCGGCGACCGCTGGGTGCCGGCGGCCAGCGGCCGGCGGATCGACATCATCGATCCGGCCAGCGAGGCGTCCATCACCAGCGTGGCCGATTGCTCCGCGCAGGAAGGGATTGCGGCGGTCGATGCGGCGGCTGCGGCGGCCAGGGGCTGGGCCGCGACGCCGCCGCGCAAGCGGGCCGACATTCTGATGGCCTGCTATCACGCCATGATGGACCAGCAGGAATGGCTGGCCCAGCTCATCTCCCGCGAAAACGGCAAGGCATTGCCCGATGCGCGCGGCGAGGTGGCCTATGCCGCCGAATTTTTCCGCTGGTACGCCGAGGAAGGCGTGCGTCTGCATGGTGAGCTGTCAATGTCGCCTTCCGGGGCCAACCGCATCATGGTGCAGTATCAGCCCATCGGCATCGCCCTGTTGATCACGCCATGGAATTTCCCTGCCGCCATGGCCACGCGCAAGATCGCCCCGGCGCTGGCGGCGGGCTGCACCTGCATCCTCAAACCCGCCGAGGAAACCCCGCTCACCGCGCTGGCCGTGGCCGAGATCATGCGGCGCGCGGGCGTGCCCGCCGGCGTGGTCAATGTCATCAACACCAGCACGCCCGGCCCGGTATGCAGCACCATCCTGCATGACCCGCGCGTGCGTAAAGTCTCCTTCACCGGCTCGACCGAGGTGGGCCGCATCCTGCTGCGCGAGGCGGCGGATCAGGTGATCTCGGCCTCGATGGAACTGGGGGGCAATGCGCCTTTCCTGATCCTGGAGGATGCCGATCTCGATCTGGCCATCGAGGGCGCCATGGTCGCCAAGATGCGCAATGCGGGCGAGGCCTGCACCGCCGCCAACCGCTTCTATGTCGACCGGCGGGTGCATGATGCCTTTGTCGAAAAGCTGGTCGCCGCGATGCGGGAGTACACCATGGGCCCCGGCCTTGATCCTGCAACGAAATGCGGCGCGATGATCAACCGTGAGGCCATCGACAAGATCGAGCATCTGGTCTCCGATGCGCTGGCCAAGGGCGCGCAGGCACGGCTGGGCTGCACCACGCCCGAGGGCAAGGGGTTCTTCTATCCGCCCTCGGTGCTGGCCCATGTGGCGGCGGGTTCGGACTTGCTGGACACCGAGATTTTTGGTCCGGTGGCGGCGGTCATTCCCTTCGACGATGTGGATTGGGCGGTGGAACAGGCCAATGCCACGCAATTCGGTCTGGCGGCCTATGTCTACACGGAGAACCTCAAGCTCGGACTGCAGCTTGCGGAACGCATCGAATGTGGCATGGTAGCGCTAAATCGGGGTCTGGTCTCGGATGCGGCGGCGCCCTTCGGCGGCGTGAAGCAGAGCGGTCTGGGGCGCGAGGGCGGGCATCACGGCCTGCTGGAATATTGCGAAGCCAAATATGTCGCGGTTGCCTGGTAATCAGGAACCGACAATCATAACAAGAGGATGCGGGTCAGAGCCATGGTCGATGTATCACGACGGATCTTGCTGAGCGGAACGGCGGCCAGTGTCGCCATGGCGGGCATGGGCAGAGCGGGGCGCGCCTTTGCGGCGGGCACCCGCTCCAGCCAGCCCGACACGGAATGGCGCCACTATGCCGCCGATCAGGCCAACACGCGCTATGCGCCGCTGGACCAGATCAACGCGGGCAATTTTGGCGATCTGGAAGTGGCGTGGAGCTTCAAGACCGATGTTCTGGGCGCCCGCAAGGAATATCAGTTTGAATCGACGCCGCTGCTCATCAAGGGCCGTCTGTTCACCACCGCCGGATCGCGCCGCGATTGCGTGGCGATTGATGCGGAAACGGGCGAGTTGCTGTGGATGCACCGCGTGGATGAAGGGGCCCGCGCGGCCAATGCGCCGCGCCAGCTTTCGGGCCATGGCGTGGCCTATTGGACCGACGGCAGCAAGGAGCGCATCCTTTACGTTACCATCGGCTATCAACTGATCGCGCTGGATGCCGCGACCGGCATTCCCGATCCTTCTTTTGGCAACAATGGCCTGGTCGATCTGAAACAGGATTTCGACCAGACCATCGATCTGGTCAACTCCGATGTCGGCCTGCATTCCACGCCGCTGGTGGCGCGCGATGTGGTGGTGGTGGGCGCGGCGCACACCGCCGGTGACGTGCCCGCCACGCGCAGGAATGTGAAAGGCTATATCCGGGGCTTCGACATACGCACCGGCAAGCGCAAATGGATCTTCCACACGATCCCGCGCAAGGGCGAGTTCGGTTACGACACCTGGCTGAAAGGCGACGCCGAAGAGGCGGGCAATTGCGGGGCCTGGGCCCAGATGTCCGCCGATGAGGAGCTGGGGCTGGTCTATATTCCGGTTGAATTGCCCACCGGGGACGAGATGGGTCTGTTCCGCAGGGGCAATGCGCTCTTCGGGGAATCGCTGGTCGCGGTGGATATCGAGACGGGGGTGCGCAAATGGCACTATCAGATGGTGCATCACGGTCTGTGGGACCGCGATATTCCCTGCGCCCCGATCCTTTGCGACATTCCGGTCGGTGGCAAAATGGTGAAGGCGCTGGCCCAGCCTACCAAGCAGGCCTTCCTCTATGTGCTGGACCGCGCGAGTGGCAAGCCGATCTGGCCCATCGTGGAGCGCAAGGTGGCGGCGGGCGACGTGCCGGGCGAATGGTATGCCCCCACGCAGCCGGTGCCCAGCAAGCCGCCCGCCTATGACACGCAGGGCGTTACCATCGATGATCTGATCGATTTCACGCCCGAATTGCGGGCGCAGGCGGTCGAGCTGGTCAAGAATTACAGGATCGGTCCGCTGTTCACCCCGCCCACACTGTCAAAGGCGGGAAGCTGGGGCACCATTTCCAATCCCGGCATTCAGGGCGGGACCAACTGGCCGGGCGGCTGTTACGATCCCGAGACCCATATGGTCTATGTCTATTCCAAGTCGCAGCCCTCGGTGATGGGCATTGTTGCCAATGCTGACACGAAGGTGTCCGACTATCCCTATGTGCATGGCATCGACGGGATGAAGCCGCGCGCTCAGTCGGCGATGGGGTCGGAAACGCTAACCGCCGCCGCAGGGCCGCCGCGTGCGCCTCAGCCTGCCGGGGCCAAGGGGCCGCCCCCCGGTATGCTGGCGGTGCAGGGGCTGCCCTTGCTCAAGCCGCCCTATGGCCGCATCACGGCGATCGACCTGTCGAAGGGCGATCTCACCTGGCAGATCGCTCATGGCGAAACACCGGACAATGTGCGCAACCATCCCCTGCTGAAGGGCAAGAAGATCCCGCGCACGGGGCGTCCCGGTAATCTGGGGCCCTTGTGCACCAAATCGCTGGTCATTTGCGGCGAGGCGGGCTTCTACACCAATGAATATGGCGTGCGTGGCGCCATGTTGAGAGCTTACGACAAGTCAAGCGGCGAAGAAAAAGGTGCGGTCTACATGCCCGCGCCGCAAAGCGGATCGCCGATGACCTATATGCTCAAGGGACGACAATATATCGTCGTGGCCATCGGTGGCGGAAACTACAGCGCTGAACTGCTGGCATTCCGTCTGCCGGGTGTGGCCTGACGGCACAGGTGAGGATCGGGACAATGATGCGAAAAAGCATGATGATGATGGCCGCATCGGTGGCGGTGCTGGTCGGATCCTTTGCGGCAAGGGCGCAATCGGGAGGCCGGACCGTCTGGGATGGCACCTATTCGGCGGCGCAGGCCACGCGGGGCAAGGCTGTCTATGCCACCAGTTGCGCCATATGCCATGGCGAGGGGCTGGCCGGGATCGATGTGGCGCCGCCGCTGATGGGTTCCGCGTTCCTCAACAACTGGAACGGCACCAGCGCGGGCGATCTGTTCACGCGCATCCATGACACGATGCCGCTGAACAATCCGGGCACGCTGAGTGGGCGCAATGTTGCCGATGTCGAGGCCTTTGTGCTGCAGGCCAATGGCTTTCCGGCGGGCGATGTCGATCTGCCCTCGAACGCGGCGATGCTGGGCGGGACGAAGATCGTCACCACCAAGCCGTGAGGGGCGGCAGCGGGGGCCGGGCCCCCGCTGCCGGGCGCGTTATTCGCCCGTCCATTCGGGCAGCGTCTTGCTGCGCGCCAGAAAGTTGGCGACGCCCCGGCGGAAATCGGCGCTGCCATAAACCAGGCCGATCAGATCCTCGATCTCGGGCAGCAGGGCCTGCTGCCCGCGCAACAGCGTTTGCTTGGTGACGCGGGTGGTCAGCGGAGCATTTTCGGCGGCGCGCGTGCACAGCGCTTCTGCTTCGGTGTCCAGATCCTCGCGCTCGACGATGCGCAGCAGGAAGCCGCTGTCGTAAAGCTGCTGCGCGCTCAGGAATTCGCCCAGCAGCACCATGCGCTTGGCATATTGCACGCCCACCGCGCCGCCGATCCGCGCCAGGCTGAGCGCGGAAAGGCAATTGCCGATCGTGCGCCCGATGGGCGAGCCAAAGCGCGCGTCAGGCGTGGCGATGCGGAAATCGCAAGCGGCGGAAATGTTCATGCCGCCGCCCACCGCCCAGCCTTCCACCAGCGCAATGGTGGTGCAGGGAATGGCATCGATGGCGCTCATGCAGTCATCGATGTCGCGTTCATAGTCGATGCCCTGCTGGCCGGACGTATAGTCGGCGAATTTGCCGATATCGGTGCCCGAGATGAAGGCCTTGCCGCCCACGCCGCGAAAGGTCGCGACGCGGATCGCGGGATCTGCGGCAAGATCGCGCGCAGCATCGCGCAGATCGTGCCACATCTGTCCGGTCAGCGCATTATGAGCGGCAGGATTGCAGAAGCGGATGCTGGCGACCGGCCCCTGCTTTTCGTAAATGACGCGCGGGGTCTCGCTCATTGCGCCGATTCCTCAGCCGGCAACAGGCCTTTGGCCACCAGTTCGGCACGGATTTCCTCGTTGTGCTGGTTGAGCAGCGGGGGGGGAATGCGCACCTGCTGCGGCGTGCCGCGCATCTTCACCGGGAAACCCAGCGCGCGAAATTCACCCTCTACCGGATGGGGGATCATCTGCACCATTTCGCGCGCCACCGCCTGTTCGCTGACCACCGCTTCACCATAGTCGAGAATGGGCGCCGCCGGAACGCCGACCGACAGCAGCAGATCGATCCATTCCTGACGGGTGCGGGTGATCAGCGTCCCGGCCAGATCGCCGATCAGCTCGGTCCGGTTGGCGACGCGCGCGGCATTGGTGGCATAGCGCGGGTCCTGCTGCAGCTCCTCGCGATCCAGCGCCTTGATGAAGGTCAGCCACAAGCCCTGATTGGCCGCGCCGATCACGAACCAGCCATCCCTGGCCAGCACCGCCTGATAGGGCGCCGACATGCGGTTGGCCGATCCGATCGGTGTGGGCGCCTTGCCGGTGCCCCAATATTCGGTCGTCTCCCAGATCGAGAGTCCCAGCGCCGCCTCCAGCAGCGAGGCGTCGATATACTGCCCCTTGCCGCTGGTCTGTCGCCCGATGATCGCGGAGAGAATGCCGTAGACGCTGAAAAGCCCGGCGCCCAGATCGGCCACGGCGATGGAGTTCTTGGCCGGTTCCATATCCGGGAAACCGTTGGAAGACAGCACGCCGGAGGTGGCCTGAGCGATCAGATCGAACCCCGGATGCTGCGCCCATGGCCCCGTCTGGCCAAAGCCCGAGATGCTGGCATAGACCAGTTTGGGATTGATCGCCGAAAGCGTGTCATAATCGATCCCCAGCCGCGCCGCGACGCCGGGACGCGCATTTTCGACCACCACATCGGCGGTTTTGACCAGCGCATAAAGCACCTCGCGATCCTCGGGATTTTTCAGGTCGAGCGTGATCGAGCGCTTGTTGCGGTTGAGCGCCAGAAAGCCGGGGCTGTCCTCTCCCTTCAGGCGGAAACCCATGGAATGGCGGGTTGAATCGCCGGTTTTGGGCGGCTCGATCTTGATGACGTCGGCCCCCATGTCGCCCAGCAGCATGCAGCAGAACGGGCCGGCCATGACCTGTGAAATGTCAAGCACACGGATGCCGGAAAGAGGCTGCTCGGCTTTGCTCGTCATGGTTCCCCCAGTGTTGCGCTGTCCTGGCGAGAGGGCCGGTGAAATGTCATCTCGCATCCTCAGGATCATATTGTATATGATTTGACGGATTGCTAGCATCGTCCCGTCCACAGAACAACCCCTGCCTGCGAAGCAGCCTGATGATTCGCGGAACAATCAATAAATTCAAAATATTGGGAGAGGACGACCTTGAACGATACGCACAAGAACCAGAGACGTCGATCACTCCGGCAAGGCATGGGTCGGGCAGTTTCCATCACCGTGATGTCGCTTCTGGCCACCGCGCCGCTGGCGGCGGCAACGGTCGATGACTGGAGCCATTACGGCCAGGATGCGGGTGGCGCGCGCCATTCCCCGCTGACTCAGATCACGCCCGGCAATGTGGCGGGCCTCAAGAAAATATGGACCTATCATATGCGCCCGCCCGGCGTTCAGGCCGAGAGCTTTCCCGGCGGGAATGCCGAGCTGATGCGACGACGCTCGACAGGCTTTGCGGCATCGGAAGCGACACCGCTGGTGGTGAAGGGTGTGATGTATGTCTCCACGCCCTATCGCCGGGTGGTGGCGCTCGATGCCGCGACCGGCGCGGAAAAATGGTTCTACGAACTGCCCGGACGGGATCAGCCCTCCACGCGCGGCGTGGCCTATTGGCCCGGCGATCGCTCGACCGGGCCGCGCATCGTTTTCGGCACGCGCGCCGGGCTGCTGATTGCGCTGGATGCCGCCACCGGCAAGCCCGCGTCGGGCTTTGGCAGCGATGGCACGATCACGCTCAAGACCGCCGAGGTGATGAACGGTTTCAAGGCGCCGATGGGCATGAGCAGCCCGCCCGCCATCTACAAGAATCTGATCATCACCGGCACCCGCGTGCAGGAAATGCCGGTGAAGGGCGCGGCGGGCGATGTGCGGGCGTGGAATGCGAAGACCGGCGCGTTGGTCTGGACCTTCCATACCGTGCCCCGCCCCGGCGAGCCGGGTTACGACACATGGGAGAAGGGCAGCACGCAGGCGCGTTCGGGCACCAATGTCTGGACCATGCCCGAGGTCGATACGGCGCGGGGCATCGTCTATCTGCCCATTGGCGCCCCCACGCTGGACCGCTGGGGAGGCGACCGCAAGGGCATGAATCTCTTCGCCAATTCGGTGGTGGCGGTCGATGCGAAGACCGGCAGATACCTGTGGCATTTCCAGACCGTGCATCACGACATCTGGGATCTCGACCTGCCGGTGCTGACGCTGATCGATCTGCGCAGGAACGGCAAGGTGATCCCGGCGCTGGTGGCGATGAACAAGACCGCGATCATGTTCGTGCTCAACCGTGTGACGGGCAAGCCGCTGATCGATGTGAAGGAGGTGCCCGTCCCTACCGACAGCGATGTGGCCAGCGAGCAGGTCTGGCCCACCCAGCCGATGCCCGTTTCGCCGCCACCGCTGGCGCGCACATCCTTTGCGATGGACGAGATTCTCGATGCCACGCCCGAACTCTCCGCAGCCTGCCACAAGATGGCCGTCGATATGGATATCATGCCCAGCAAGCTGTTCCAGCCGCTCAGCAAGGATCACGCGGTCAACACCTATCCCAGCAGTCTGGGCGGGGTGGACTGGGGCGGGGGAGCCTTCGATCCTGTGACGGGCTATTATGTCATCAACGTCAATGCGCTGGGGGCGCCCTCGAAGCTGGTGCAGGGCGAGGATGGGAGCTGGAACACCGGCTACACCTATTTCGTCGATCCGATGACCGGCATCCCCTGTCAGAAACCGCCTTTTGGCGAGCTGGTGGCGGTGGATGTCGCCAGGGGCGAGGTGGCCTGGCGCCGTCCGCTGGGTGACAATGGCAACCCCGCGTTGAAGGATGCGGGCGCTCTTTCTGCCGGTGGCCCGATCACCACGGCGAGCGGGCTCACCTTCATCGGCGCCACGCGCGACAAGCATATCCGCGCCTTCGACACGCGCACGGGCAAGCTGCTGTGGGACGAGACGATGGCGGATTCGAACTATGGCACGCCGATGACCTACCGGACCGCCGCGGGCAAGCAGGTGCTGGCGGTGGTCAGCACCGGCGGCTTCGGCTTCGCGCCGCCCACCAGCGACGAGCTTGTCGCCTATGCCCTGCCTTGAGAGAAGGACGATACCCATGCGGAACCTGATCCTGACCTCGGCCGTGCTGGCCGTATCGCTGGTGGCGGGCCATGCGCTTGCTGGCGATCAGCCGGCGCCTGTCGCCGCTCCCGCCTCGGCCCCGCCGCCCGGTCCTGGGCTGGACCTCATCAATGAACATTGCAAATTCTGCCATGTGACCGCGCAGGTCTTCGCGAAGAAGCGCAGCGCCGATGAATGGGACGCTGTGCTGCAGACAATGATCGACCGTGGCGCGGAACTCTCGCCCGAGGAGAGCAAGGTCATTACGGACTATCTCAACGCCCATTACGGGACGGGAGCGTCCTGAGCCGCTGCGCCCCGCGCCATGGGGAAGCATGGCGCGGGGCATGATGCATCACGGCTGCCGATAGGGCGGCAACTCTCCCGCAACCCTGGTGTGAATGCGATAGATGCTGGTGGAAGCGGTGATGTAGAGCGTGTGCCCATCCTGCGCGAAGGCCAGATTGGCGGCGTTTTCGGGCAGCCGGATCTGGCCCAGCACCTTGCCTTGCGGGGTGATGATCCTGATGCCGCCCGGACCGGTCATCCAGATGTTGCCCGCCATGTCGATCTTGAGCCCGTCGGGCCCCTGACGGCCCGGAAAGCTGATGAGGACCCGCATGTTCGAAAGCTGGCCATCCGGCCCCAGATCATAGGCCCGCAGATAACCCTCGGGCCCGAAATTGTCGACATAGAGGGTCTTGCCGTCCGGCGAAAAGCCGATGCCGTTGGGCAGGGGCATATCGGTGATGGCCGCCGTCAACTTGCCCTTTGCATAGCGGAACACACCCGCAAAGGGCAGCTCCTGCGCGGCTTTGGCGCCCTCCTTGAGATAGTTCAGCCCGAAGGGCGGATCGGTGAACCACAGCGCGCCATCCCTGGCATAGACCACATCATTGGGGCTGTTCAGCCGCTTGCCCTGATAATGGGTGATGAAGGGCTTCATCTGTCCGGGCGCGTCCATCCGGGCGATGTCGCGCGCGCCCATGCGGGCCACCACGCTGACCTGCCCGGTGGACGGCGCCATGCCGTTCGAGCCGACATCGACATGGGGCGGATGCTGAGCCAGACCGCCCGAATGGCCGTTGAGCAGCTCTACCTCGCCCTCGGGGGTGAGGGCATACATCTTGTCGTCGCGCACGTCGGAGAAGAATAGGCGGCCCTTCACCCACATCGGCCCTTCGGTGAAGACAAAGCCGGTGGCGACGCGTTCGATGGGCTGTGCGGCATCGACCAGAGCGTCAAGCGCCGGGTCCATGCGTTCGATATGCGGCGTGATGACAGGCCGGGCCCCGGCGCCCTCCTGCGCATGCGTGGTGAGGGGCAGCGCGGTCAGTGTGCCGATCATGGCCAGCGTGCCGAGCGGTTTGCGGATGGATCGCATGGTGGCTCCCCTCAGACCGCTTCGGTGAGCAGGACCAGATAGTCCTTGTTGAGCAAGGTGTTCTCGATCAGCGGCCAGACCTTCTGGTGCAAGGCGGAATGGATCCAGACCTGCCTTTGCGCCTCGCTCTCATAGGTGAGCTGGAAGCGGTAATTGATGCCATGGGCAGGGGCAGGCCGCCCCTGAATGACGCTGCGGATCCTGAGCATCTTGAGATCGACAAAACCGCGCCCGCGAAAGCTTTCGGCGGCGGGGCGGAAATGCCGGTGATAGTGATCGAGCATTTCCTGCTCGCGCGCCGGATCGACAGCCAGATCGCAATAGAGCACGATCTGTTTCCGCCCGCCGTCACCCGCTTTGGAGGGCGCAGCCAGCACCGGCCCTGCCCGCAACGAAGCCAGCGACAGGCCGCCCAGCCCCAGCACTTTCATCAATCCGCGTCTTTGCATAAGATGCTCTCCCGGTCTTTTATGTGGATCGCCTGGTGTCAGCGTGCACGCGTGGTCGCCGCGCGATAGCGGGCCTTGGCAGCCAGATCGCGAGCCACGCCGATCACCATCAGTTCCAGCGGGGCCTCACCGGTCTGGCGCAGCATCCGCTCCTCGCCCAGATCGACCGGCACGGCATCCCCTGCGCGCACCGTCGCGGTCTCGCCCCTGACGGTCACCTCGCCGGTGCCTGACAGCACATAATAGGCCTCGCTCATCTCCGCCTCGGTCACCGGGCCCAGCGTGGTGCCCTTGGGCAGCAGGATGTGATCGACATAGGACCAGGGCGTGGAAAAGACCGCCGGTTCAAGCACGCGCCGCATCAGCGCCGCGCCGCTGCCGCCGTTCAGACCCGCCACCGGTTTCAGCGCCGCGCGGTCCAGATGCATGGTGATGAATTGCGGAACGGGGTCCAGCACCGCCTTATCCCGCGGATCGCCAAGATCGACATTGTCATAGAGCTTGGTCATCGAGACATTGATGTTGAGCCATTGCACGGGCTTGTCCGTGGGGTTGAAGATGCCATGGGCATGGCCCATCCTGTCGGGCGCGCCCACCGGCCCCTTGAGCAGGGCGGTGCGCCCATCGACCGTAAACTCCGCCTCGCCATCGAGGATGACGAACATCTCCTCGCAATCATTGTGGAAGTGCTGGCCAATGCCGCTGTGCGGATCAATAACGCCGCGATGGATAAAGAGCAGATTGGTGGAGAGTGCCCTGGCGTCGAGGATCGGCCCGAAGGACATCGTTCCCGCACCGGCATGCACATGCGACAGCGGGCGATAGGCCGCCGGATCGCTGTGGCCGATGCGTGCGGCCAGCGGCACGCGCGGTGCTTCCGCCGTCGTGCCTGCCCAGAGGCCCATCATTGCCGCCGCCCATGTCAGGCGCGTACCCAGCCGCTTGCGCATTGTCTGGCTCCTCGATCCCCTCCCGAAATCCTCATCGGGATTTTCGGCCTTTACCCGGCCATACAGCCAAAGTAACACGAATCATATAGTATATTAAATGCCCGCAGATCAGGCGGGAGGGGACAAACATGACGCAGCCGCAAGCCAGCCGGGTAAGGGTGGGACTGATCGTCCTGCTGTTCGTGATCAGCGCGATCGCCTTTCTCGACCGCACCAACATCTCGATCGCGGGCCTGCAGATGCAGAAGGCCTATGGCATCGACAAGCAGAAACTGGGCTTTGTTTTCAGCGCATTCCTTGTGGGCTATGCGGTGTTTCAGGTGCCTGCCGGATGGCTGGCGGTCCGCTTCGGCCCGCGCGCGGTGTTGACCTGCGCGCTGGTGTGGTGGGGTGTCTGCACGGCAGCCACCGCGCTGGTGCCGCCTCAGGCCGCCCATGCGCTGTGGCTGCTGGTGGCGGTGCGCTTTGCGCTGGGGCTGGGCGAATCGGTGATGTATCCGGCGGGCAATCAGTTCCTGTCGCGCTGGGTGCCTGCCAGCGAGCGGGGCAAGGCCAACGGGCTGATCTTTGCTGGTGTGGGCGCGGGATCGGGCATCACCCCTCCGCTGATCACCGGCATCATCGCCTGGGGCGGGTGGCAGGCGGCGTTCTATGTCTGCGCCGTGGTCGGCGTGCTGGCCGGAGGTGTTTGGTATGCGCTGGCGCGCGACACGCCGAGGGGCCATCACCGTGTCAATCACGCCGAACTGGCCCATATCGAGGCCGGCGCGAGGCAGGTCGACCACCCCGGCTCTTCCTCGGGAGGGACGATCCCCTGGGGCATCATTCTTTCCAGCCGCAATGTCTGGGGGCTGTTTCTCAGCTATTTCGCCTTTGGCTATGTTGCGTGGATCTTCTTCAGCTGGTTCTACATTTATCTGGCCGAAGCACGCCATCTCGACCTGAAATCCACCGCGATCTACGCGACCTTGCCCTTTCTCTGCATGACGGCCGGCTGCCTTGCCGGGGGCGTGATCAACGACCGGCTGGCCGCGCGGCGCGGGCTTTATGCGGGGCGTTCGGGGCTGGCGGTCGTCTCCTTCATCCTGACCGGTATCTTTCTGGTGGCGGGCGTATCGGCCAGCAGCGTGACGGTGGCGGTGCTGGTGTTGGCTGGCGGCGCGGGCGCGGTCTATCTGTCGCAAAGCTCGTTCTGGGCGGCCTCCACCGACATTGCCGGGCCGCATACCGGCGTGGTGTCGGGGCTGATGAACATGGGCTGCCAATTGGGCGGCGTGGTGACCTCCTCGCTCACCCCGTGGATCGCCGAGCATTACGGCTGGAGCTCGGCCTTTTGGGCCGGGGCGGTGGTTGTGGTGGTGGGCGCGCTGGCCTGGGTGGCCGTGAACCCCAACCGCCCGCTGTTCGCGGCGGATTGAGGGCCATGGGGCGCCGATGCGCGGCGCTTCAGTCCGGGCGGACCAATCGCACCGGGATGGGTGCCTGGCTCGGCAGATCCACGAAGGTGGTGCCCAGCGGGCTGCGGCGGATGTGGAGCATGGTCCCTTGCACGATATGGGCGCCTTCCATGCTGGTGTCGTAGGTGCTGCCATCGGCCAGATGCAGACGGAACAGGCCATGGGGCAGGGGTTCGACCTCTTGCGCAATGGCCTCGAAATGGCTGCGCTTGCGCATCGCGGTATAGGCGGTGGAAACGGGCTGCGTGGCAGGGCGCGTGGCGGGAGCGGGAAGCGAGGCAGGCATGCTGGTGGCGGACGGCTGTGCAGCGGTCTGGCCAGCAAGCCCGTCATAGCAGGCGAGGCGGGCCGAGGGGGCGGCAATGGTGCTGCATCGGGTCATGTCAGCCTGTCCATGGGCGGTCGCGGCGAGAAGGCATGACATGGGCATGACTGCCATTAAAATTGCTAAGTTCTTCATTTTCATCTTCTTTCTATATCCGAGAATTTGTTTGACTCGCGCTTCAATATCATATCATATCTAATCGTACCTGAAAAAATCGATGGATGTCTCACAAAGCTGACACCATGAAGACAGCGCAAGCGAGCCAGCAAGGCCGTCGCTGCAAGGGGAGGCCAATGCGAAAAGACCTGGCGATCATCAGCCTGTTATGGGCAGGGTTTCTTGCAGCCGAAGCTTCGGCGCAGCAGGCGCCCGCTCCTGCAGCGTCCACCCCGGCGGCGGGTGGTGCGGAGGCGCCGCATCGCTCGCCGCCGCCGCTGGAGTATGGCTGGTCACCCAAGCGCACGCCCTACAAGGCCTATGCCGAGCCCAACCGTCCCATCTGGCGTCTGAGCGAGATTCTGGCCGCGCATAAGGGACAGGCCAGTTGGACCCAGGCGATCGTGCGGGGCGGCGATCTGGAGGCCGACTGGCACCAGATGGCGCCGGGCGGCCATACCGAGACGGTCAAATATCCAGACAATCGCACGGGGTTGATTGTCTGGGGCGGGCAGGTGAAGGTCACCATCGAGGGGCAGGAGCCTTTCGTTGCCAGCAAGGGTTTCGAGATCGACGTGCCCTTCCGCCGTGCCTTCACGCTGGAAACCATGGGCAGTGAGCCGGCCCTCTGGCTGGAGGTGCATGGGCGCGGCGATCTGCCGATCTATCCGCTCGATACCCATCCGGCCAAACCGGCCGATGTCGCCGGTTTCAGCTATGAAAAGCGGGTGCTTCAGGGCGGCAAGGGGCAGTGGGACGCGGTGAACAGGCCCTGGCTGGATTACCAGAAGGATGTGGTGAGCGGTGGCGCGCGTGCCGGGGCCTTCATCGCCTCGGACCATATGTTCATCAACAACATTCGCGGGAAGGGCCAGCCCCTGCCGCCGCCCAGCAATCTGGGCCATTTCCATTTCGGCTATGATGAGTTCTGGTTCATCATGGAGGGCACCGTCGATTATCAGATCGAGGGTGTTCCGGTCTTTTCATCCCATGCCGGCGATGTGGTGCTGGCGCTGCAGGGTCATTGGCATCGCGCCAGTTTCGGCGGCGAGCCCGGCAGCATGAGCACGCGCGTGGCGATCAATCCTTATCCCAACGGCCTGCACAATTACACGATGGAATCCGCTGGCCGGCAATAAAGCAAGATCATCCTGGGGGGCATACTCGGGAGAGACGTTCGGAGGGAGACCCTTCGGATGAAGGCGGGGGCTTGCGCCCTCGCGACATATCGGCGGCCCGGATGCGGCTGGCCGACGCAGAATGATGCGCAAAACAGACCATAAAATCAGTTATTATTGGAAGGGGGTTTCTGATGGTACATGGCACATGGATGCGTTTGCATGCCTCGTTGATCGTCATCGCGATGGCGGCCTCGGGCAGCATGGCCTGCGCACAGAGCGATAATGCTGCGGGCAAGCCTGCCGATGCGCAGCCCAACAATGCGGACATCGTCGTTACTGGCACCAAGATCAAGGGCGTGGCGCCGATCGGCTCGAACCTTGTTTCGGTGGGCCGCGACGTGATCGAGAAGACCGCGCCGGTCAATGTGTCGCAGCTTGTGAACACGGTACCGTCGATCACCACCTCGGGCGCGGCATCGCAGGGCGAGAATGCCTATTCCTATTATTCTCCGCAAATTCATAGCCTTGCCGGATCGTCTTCGAACACCACCCTGGTGATTGTGGACGGGCTGCGGCTGCCGGGCGGCGGCACGCAATTTGCTCAGACCGATCCCAACATCATCCCGGTCAGCGCGATCCAGCGCGTCGAGGTGCTGGCGGATGGCGCTTCCTCGGTCTATGGCTCGGATGCGGTGGCGGGCGTGGTCAACTTCATCACCCGCAAGACCTTCGACGGTTTCGAGGCCAATGTGCAGGGCGGCGTGGCCGACCATTATGACAACAAGAACATCAGCTTCATCTGGGGCAAGAAATGGGCGACGGGCGGCGTCTATCTGGCCGGTTCGTGGAGCCAGCAATCCAATCTGCTGAACAAGGACCGCTCCTTTTCGAGCATGGGTGATTACACGCCGATCGGCGGCACCAATACCAACAGCTATCAGTGCCCCGCCGCCACGATGAGCGTGCCCGGCGTCAGCGGCGTTTATCTGAGCCCGCGTGCCACCACCACGGTGGCCAACAGCCAGGCCAATGCGCCCTGCAACAATTCGGTCTATGCCACATTGCTGCCCTCGCAGGGGCGCGGCAATGTGATGATCAAGATGGTCAATGATTTTTCCGACCGGATTTCAGCAACCTATATGCTGAACTACAACCGGCAGAAGACCAACTCACCCAATGGCCCCGGCGGCCTTTCCAGCGTGACGGTCTATGGGCCCGGTTCCGGCAAGGGGGGACAGATCAACCCCTTCTTCCAGGCGCCCGCCGGATCGCCCGGAGCCACCCAGGAAAGCATCAACTGGCTGGCGCTGCGGCCTGACGGCTATTACGGCAACACCGAAAGTCAGTCGGATTCGATCTATTCAACTGCGGTGATCGATTACAAGGTCACCAACAACTGGACCATCACACTGAGCGACGCGATCGGCTGGAACCGCTCGGCGCTCAACACGATCAATGGATTCTGCACGGCCTGCGCCTTGCTGGCGGTCAACGGCACCGGGCAGGCCAGTGGCAGCACAACCGCCACGGACATCGCCGGTCAGAATGTGATCGCGTTGAACCTGCCGCTGACTGCGGCCAATGCGCTGGATGTGTGGAATTCCTCGGGCGGTACCACCCAGACATCGGCGGCGGTCAACCGTGCGCTTTACACGGCCAATTCGGAGAACACGAATTACAACACCTTCAACCAGTTGAAGCTGGATGCGCAGGGAACACTGTTCAAACTGCCGGCGGGCGACTTGAAGATTGCCATCGGCGGCGAATATTACTGGACCAATGAGACGCAGAAGATCTCCGGCTCGAACGGCACCGGCCCCACCACCACCGGATCGAACTTCCGCGTCTACAACTATAAGCGCGACATCAAATCCTTCTATGGCGAGGCCTATATTCCCATCATTTCGCCCGAGATGAACATTCCGCTGATGTATAAGGTGGATGCCAGCATTTCAGGGCGCTATGACAGTTATTCCGATGTGGGCAGCACTGCCAATCCCAAATTTGCCGCCAATTGGGAAATCATCCATGGGCTGAAGCTGCGTGGCAACTATTCGCGTTCCTTCGTGGCGCCGCCCATCGCGGTGATCGGTGACCCGACGCAGGGCTATCTCTATGCCTCGGGCAGTGTCGGGCCGACGGGGGCGCTCAACAATGTGCCGATTTCCAGCTTTCCGGGCATCGTCAATGTGCCGGGCGTGACTTGCAATGCAACCACCTGCAACATGGCGGGCACCACGCAGGGCCTGCGTCGTCAGTTGGGTGGCGGCTTTACCAATGAAGTGCCGCAAAAGGGCCGTAGCTGGTCGGTGGGCGTGGATATGGCGCCGCGCTTCCTGCCTGGCTTCACCGGCGCGGTGACCTTCTGGCACACGCAGTTCATCGGCGGAGTCAGTTCGCCCAGCGCGACGGCGATCGAAAACTCGGCGGGGCTGCGCAATCTGCTGACCATCTGTCCCTCGGGCTGCACCAATGATCAGATCAACACCTTTGCTAATCTGGCCAATGGTGCCTCGATTTCGGGTGCGGTGCCGTCCTCGGTTTATTTCCTGCTCGATCAATCCTCGCGCAATGCGCTCAATCTGACGGTCGAGGGTATCGACGGACAATTCAACTATACGCATGATTTCGATGGGTTTGGACGGATCACGCTGGGAACGGCCTTCACCTATTTCACCAAATTTGTGCAGAACTTTGGGGGAGGGACCGATTTCTCGATCCTCAACACCTCCGGCTACAACACCACCTTTCCTTCGGTGCAGTTCAAGAACCGCGCCCAATTGGGCTGGGCCAAGAGCGGTTTCTCAGCCGATCTGTTCTGGAACCATGTCGGCAGCTATCGCAACTGGATCACCACCTCGGTGGCGCCGATCACGGTGGATTCGCTCGGGAACCCCACCGGCGGCGGCGATATCGTCAAGGCGTCGAATACCTTCGACCTGCATGTGCAATATGAAATGCAGGGTGGCGGTTTCATGCATGGCTGGCAGATTTACGCCGATGCGCAGAACCTCTTCAATGCCAATCCACCGTTCTACAACGGAAACACCAGCGGCATTCTGGGAGGGGCATGGGGCTATAACGGCTTTGTGTCCAACCCGATCGGGCGCTTGGTTTCGCTGGGCCTGAGGGTGCGGATGTAAGTCAGCGCGGGTCCCTGCCTTGCTGAACCACCAGCAAGGCAGGCTGATCCTGAACATGGGGAGTGATATGGCGAAGATCTGGCGGATATCCGTCCTTGGCGCCTGTGCCCTGTCGCTGATGCCATCGGGCGCGGCGCATGCATCGCCGACCGCTGTCAGGGTGGAGGCGTGGGGAAAAACCCCTCAAGGCGCCACGATCCGCCGCTACACCATGACCAACCGGCAGGGAGCCAGCGTGTCGATCCTGAACCTCGGCGCGACGATTGCCTCTTTGCGTGTGCCCGATCGCGACGGCAGGCTTGAAGATGTCGTGCTGGGTTACGCCAGCGCGGAGGACTATCTGCGCAACGCTGCCTATTATGGCGCCACGGTGGGGCGCTATGCCAACCGGATCATCGGTTCGAAGCTGGTGATCGCCGGAAGGCAATACCCTTTGTCGGGCACCGGCGGCGCCACGCTGCATGGCGGCAGCAACGGCTTCCACACCAGACTGTGGAGTGTAGCGCCGATCAGGACCTCGCGCGGTTCGGCTCTGCGCTTCACACTGATCAGTCCCGATGGCGATGAAGGTTTTCCCGGCCGATTGACTGCCACCGTGACCTTCGCCTGGGATAACAGCAACCGGCTGACGATCGATTATCGTGCCACCACCACCCGAACCACGGTCGTCACCATGACCCAGCACAGCTATTTCAATCTGGCCGGCGCTGGCCATGGCGATGTTCTGGGCCATAGGCTGCGGATCAATGCCGATTTCTATACGCCGGCCGGGGCCAACAACGCGCCCACCGGCGAAGTGCTGAAGGTGGCGGGAACGCCCTTCGATTTCACCACCGCCAAACTGCTGGGCAAGGATATCGAGAGTACCGATCCTCAGGTGGCGCGTGGCCATGGCTATGACCATAATTTCGTCCTGAGGCGTTCTCTCGTGCCGGGTGAGGTGGTGGAGGCGGCGTGCCTCGTCGATCCGGCTTCGGGCCGGATGCTGACCGTGTCGACCAGCGAACCCGGACTGCAACTCTACACTGCCAATGGTCGCGCATCGCCTCGATTGATGCGCGATGGGCGGACCTATCCTGCCCATGGCGGTGTGGCGATGGAAACCGAGCACTATCCTGACACGCCCAATCTGACCCATTTCCCGAGGGTGGCGCTCAGGCCAGGGGAGGTCTACGCCAGCCGCACGGTGTGGCAGTTCGGCGTTGACGGGCGTTAGCCCCCGGTTTTCATGCCCATTCGAGCCGCGATTTTGCCCTTATTGCGATCCGGGTTGAACCCCGGAGTTCCGCCGCATGCGAGGAAGGAAACACCCCATGAACCGCGACTCTGTCGAGACACGCGATCGCTACAAATTGTATCGGCCGATCCAGACAAGGTGGTCGGACAATGATGTCTACGGTCATGTGAACAATGTCGTCTATTACGCCTGGTTCGACACCGCCATCAATGGATGGCTGATCGAACAGCAGGTTCTCGACATTGCGAGCAGCCCGGTGATCGGTCTGGTCGTCGAAACAGGGTGCCGGTATGCACGTTCCATCAGCTATCCCGAGCCGGTGGAGGCAGGCCTGCGTGTCGCGCATATCGGCCGTTCGAGTGTGCGCTATGAGGTGGGGCTGTTCACCCGGAACCATGACGAAGCCGCCGCCGCGGGCTTTTTCGTCCATGTCTATGTCGACCGGGAAACGATGCGCCCGGTGCCTCTGCCCGATGCTCTTCGCGCCTGTCTGGAGACGATCCGGAGTGGAGCCGCTTAACGCTTGCGCGGGCGTCGCCGTGGGGCCGCATCCGACTGACGGCGCACCAGCTTGTAATCCAGCACCACATGCGAGGGTTCTTCCTCCGCCTCACCCCGCTGCTCGCGCAGATCGCGCACCAGCAGATCGACCGCGCTGCGCGCCATATCGCTGATCGGCTGGTGAATGGTGGTCAGTTCCGGCCAGATGGTGGTGGCCAGCGGCGTGTCGTCGAAGCCGCAGACGGTCAGGTCGCCCGGCACATCCAGCCCGCGCCCATGAGCGATGGCCACGGCGGCGGCGGCCATATCGTCGTTGCAGGCGAAGATCGCCGTGGGCGGCTCGGCCAGATCGAGCAAATGCTCGGCCGCATCAAGGCCCGAGCGATAGTTGAACAGGCCCTGCGCGATCAGCGTCTCATCCTGCGGCAGACCGGCATCGGTGAGCGCGGCAAGATAGCCTTCGAACCGGCGCTGGCCGGAGTTATAGGCCGGATTGCCCTTGATGAAGCCGATGCGGCGATGGCCCAGCGCGACCAGATGGCGGGTCATCTCGCGCGCGGCGAGCCGGTCATCCATGTTGATCGAGGAAAAATGATCGGGCCGATGGCTGGCCGCCAGAGTAACCGCGCGGATTCCGGCATCGCGCAAGGCCGCCAGCATCTCGGGGGAATCGCAAAGCGGCGGCGGCAGGATGATGCCGTTGATCCGCGCATGTTTGAGATGCGCCAGCACCGCCTCCACCGAGAGCGGCTCGGTCAGTTTTTCCACCGCCAGCATCACATTGTGATGGCTCGCTTGCTCCAGACTGCCCATCAGCAATTCGGAGAGGAAGGAGGTGGAAGGGTTGGAGAACAGCAGGCAGATCCGGATCTCCTCGCCCCCGGCCAGGCGCGCGCCGCCGCGCTGGGCGCATAGCCGAGCGCATCGATGGCGGCCTGCACCTTGTCGCGCGTCGCCTCGCGCACGGCCTGCTTGCCGTTGATGACGCGCGAGACGGTCATCGGCGAGACGCCGGCCTGCTTGGCGACATCGATGATGGTGGGAGCGCGGGAGTCTTTGTGATCCATGAAAGGTCAATCTGGTGGCGATATCAGGGGGCTATCGTGTGCCCTTTGAAAAAATGTTAGCGAAAACACCGCAAACCGCCAGCGGAATGTTATCGGCCAATGCCAAAGCACGATGTTTTCGCTAACATGGATGCTTATTTCGGGTTCCCTGGCGCATAGGGAAAGCGCAGCGCCTTGTACCACTCCAGCGTGTGAGCGGGCGCGGCGGCGCCAGCGGGCAGGGGGCGGTGGCTGATCGACTGGAAATAGGCGATGCTGGCGTCGCGCCACCATTGCGCCTCGCGGTGCTGGATGGCGAGATAGGTCTGCGTCTGGGCAAAACGCTCTTCATCGATCAGCGGACGCAGGCTGTCCCAGCTTTGCTGCATGCCCGCGACATAGGTCACGCCATGGTCGTAATGATGGATCAGCCCATCCCACAGCGTGTCGCCCGAGGCCAGCTTCTGGTCCCAACTCACATGGTGGAACCACAGCCATTCCTTCTCCGGCGTGGTCTCCAGCTTCGACAGGCGCGTGGCCACAGGCGGAGCATATTGCACGATGGCATCGCTGCCCTTGGCGGTGCGGTCAAAGCCGATGCCCTGAGCATCCGCGCGATGGTAATAGACCGGGTTCCATTCCGGGCGACCCAGGTCGGAGATCCATGGCGCGGGGCCGTAATGATGGCCGGTGCCCATCACATGGGCCAGACCGAGCGGGGTCATGTAATCCACCGCCGCCTCGCGCGATCCCGCCATCATCGCTGTGACGGGCGTGACCACACGCGGATCGGGCGAGAAGGTCTGTGCCGCCCATTCCTGCGCGATTTGCTGCGCGGAAAGCTGCGGATCCCATGCAAGCCGCCCGAAGGCATACCAGTCGGCCTGGTTGAAGATGGAGCCCGACCAGTTGCGGTCCGTGCCGAGGTTGGCAATGCCCGCAATGCCGGTCAGCGTGTGATGGTCCAGCTTGCCGTCGATCACGTCGGCAACCGTGCCTCCCGTGCCGGTGTCGGCGCGCAGCGTTTCCTCGAACAGTGGCCCCAGATAGGTGAGGTGGGTGGATTGGCCGATGTATTCCTTGGTGATCTGGAATTCCATCATCAGCGGCGTCTTGGGCATGGCGCCGAACAGCGGGTGAAAAGGCTCGCGCGGCTGGAAATCGATGGCGCCGTTCTTCACCTGCACCATCACATTGTCGGCGAACTTGCCGTCGAGCGGCTTGAAGTCGTCATAGGCCTGCTTGGCGCGATCATCCAGGCGCGGGTCCTTCTGAGCACCCGCCGCATAGACGAAGGCGCGCCAGATCACCACGCCGCCGTGGGGTTTGAGCGCGGCGGCCAGCATATTGGCGCCATCGGCATGGGTGCGGTGATAGTCCTGAGGGCCGGGCTGGCCCTCGCTGTTGGCCTTGACCAGAAAGCCGCCGAAATCGGGGATGGCGGCGTAGATTTCATCGGCCTTGGCGGCCCACCATGCGGCGACCTGCGGGTCGAGCGGGTCGGCGGTTTTCAGGCCGCCGATCTCGATGGGCGCGCTCCATTTGGCCGAGAGATAGACCTTGATGCCATAGGGCTGGAAGACGTCAGCCAGCGCGGCGGCCTTGGCGATATAGGGCGCGGTCAGGCTGTCGGCCTTGGCGTTTACATTGTTGAGCACCGTGCCGTTGATGCCGATCGAGGCATTGGCGCGAGCGTAATCGGTGTAGCGCGGGTCCTTGAAGTCGGGCAGGTGCCACCAGTCCCAGATCGAGGCGCCGGCATAGCCGCGCTCGACCGTGCCATCGAGATTGTCCCAATGGTTGAGCATGCGCAGCTTGATGCGCGGGCTGCTGGTGATGTCGAGATGGGCCAGATCGGCGCCGGACGAGGCCAGCCGCAGCAGATGGAAGGCGCCGTAGAGCAGGCCGATGTCGCGGTTGGCGGCGATCAGCGTGACGGTCTTGCCCTGCATCTGGATGGTGCGAATCGCATAGCCTTCCTCGCCCAGATCCTTGAGCGGGACCGGCAGCGGGGTGGAGGAGGAGGCCGGTGTTGCCAGCCAGATCGCGCCATCGGTGAGGCTATGTGTGGATTGAGGCGCGGTGCCTGTCATGGCGGAGAAACCGCGCTGCAATTCGGCCTCGGCGGCCAGTGCGCTGGGGCCTTGGGCCGGACCCATGATGGCTTTGGCGTGGGATACGGCACCTTGCAAAGCCGCGCCTTGCAAGGGTGCATAGCGCAGCCAGAGCTTGTAACCGTCCTCAGCCCTTGCTGTAGGGGCAAGGGCTAGAGTGGCGCAGGCAAGCAGCCAGCAGCATAGCCGAGACCACATTCATTCTCTCCCGAATCTTCTCGCCGTCGCTGCGATGGGCATTGACAAGCGCATCCTCTTTGAGTGATGTTAACGCTATCAAAGGTGATGCGGCAAGAAAAATCGGTCGCGACAAATGCCGCTGGAGAGGGGTAGCATGTTCAAGTCCTGTCAGATCCGTGGGTCTGTGCTGTGCGCGGCATCCGCGATGGCCATGGTTTCGGCCATTTCGGCGCTTCCGCTTGGGGCTCCGGTTGCTCTGGCGGCCAGCGTGAAGGCCACTACGGCGGACGCGGTCTACAAGGATGCTAACGCTCCCATTGAGGCGCGAGTCGACGACCTGATCGCCCGCATGACGCTGGATGAGAAGATCGCCCAGATCACCGCCGTCTGGGATGCCAAATCCGAGATTTTCGACGCGAAGCTGCAGCTTGATCCCGCGAAGCTGGCTTCGCACTATCCTAACGGGCTGGGGCAATTCACGCGCCCCTCGGATGCCAAGGGTTCGGTCAGTCCGCGTGTGCTGCCGGGGCGGAACCCTGCGCAGACGGTGGCGCTGGTCAATGCGTTGCAGCATTGGGCCACAACGCAAACCCGGCTTGGCATCCCGATCCTGTTCCATGAAGAAGGGCTGCATGGTTACGCCGCTGTCGGCGCCACCAGCTTTCCGCAATCCATCGCCATGGCGTCATCCTGGGATCCGGCGATGCTGCGCGCGGTAAACGGCTTGATTGCAAGGGAAATCCGGGTGCGCGGCGTGTCTCAGGTGCTGGCGCCGGTGGTCGATATCGCCCGCGATCCGCGCTGGGGCCGCATTGAGGAAACCTATGGCGAAGACCCCTATCTTGTCGGCGAAATGGGCGTGGCCGCTGTCGAGGGCCTGCAGGGCCCCGGCCATGCGCGTGAACTGACGCCGGGCCATGTCTTCGCCACGCTCAAGCATCTCACCGGCCATGGCCAGCCCGAGAGCGGCACCAATGTTGGCCCCGCGCCGATCTCTGAACGCGAATTGCGCGAGAACTTCTTTCCGCCCTTCGAGCAGGTGGTCAAGCGCACCGGCATCGAGGCGGTGATGGCCAGCTACAATGAGATCGACGGCGTGCCCTCCCATGCCAACAAATGGCTGCTGGAAAAGGTGCTGCGCGGCGAATGGGGCTTTAAGGGGGCGGTGGTCAGCGATTATTCCGCCGTCGATCAGCTGATGAGCATCCACCATATCGCCCCCGATCTGGAGGGAGCGGCGAGGCGCGCGCTGGATGCGGGCGTGGACGCCGATCTGCCCGAGGGCCTGTCTTACAGCACTTTGGGCAAGGCAGTGCGCGAGGGCCGCGTCAGCGAGGCACAGGTGGACAAGGCCGTGCGCCGCATGCTGGACCTCAAATTCCGCGCCGGGCTTTTCGAGCATCCCTATGCCGATGCTGCGGCGGCTGAAAAGCTGACCAATGATGCGCAGGCCCGCGCTCTGGCGCTGACGGCGGCACAGCGTTCGATCACGCTGCTCAAGAACGATGGCATGCTGCCTCTGAAACCCGAGGGCACGATTGCCGTCATCGGGCCGAGCGCGGCGGTGGCGCGTCTGGGCGGCTATTACGGCCAACCGCCGCATAAGGTCTCGATCCTCGACGGCATCAGGGCCAAGGTGGGCGACAAGGCGAAGATCGTCTTCGCGCAGGGCGTGAAGATCACCGAGGATGACGACTGGTGGGCCGACAAGGTCACCAAATCGGACCCCGCTGAAAACCGCAAGCTGATCGCGGCGGCGGTGGAGGCGGCGCGCGGCGTGGATCGCATCGTGCTGACCCTTGGCGACACCGAGCAATCCAGCCGCGAGGGCTGGGCCGACAACCATCTGGGCGACCGCCCCAGCCTCGATCTGGTGGGCGAGCAGCAGGAGCTGTTCGATGCCTTGAAGGCGCTGGGCAAGCCGATTACCGTGGTGCTGATCAATGGCCGCCCGGCCTCGACGGTGAAGGTGTCCGAGCAGGCCAATGCCATCCTCGAAGGCTGGTATCTGGGCGAACAGGGCGGCAATGCTGTAGCCGATGTGCTATTCGGCGATGTGAACCCCGGTGGGCATCTGCCGGTCACCATCGCGCGTTCGGTGGGGCAGTTGCCGGTGTTCTACAACGCCAAGCCCAGCGCGCGGCGGGGCTATCTGTTTGATACCACGGCGCCGCTCTATCCCTTTGGTTTCGGGCTGAGCTACACCACGTTTGATCTTTCCGCGCCGCGTCTGGCAGCCAGCACCATCGGCAAGGCGGGGCAGACCACGGTTTCGGTCGATGTGCGCAACACCGGGGCACGGTTGGGTGACGAGGTGGTGCAGCTCTACATCCGCGACAAGGTCAGTTCGGTCACGCGGCCCATCAAGGAGCTGAAGGGCTTTGAACGCATCACGCTGAAGCCCGGCGAGACGCGGACCGTCACCTTCAACATCGGACCCGAGGCCTTGCAGATGTGGAACGACCAGATGCAGCGCGTCGTGGAACCCGGCGATTTCGAGATCATGACTGGCGACAATTCGGTCGATCTCAAGACGACCACGCTGACGGTGGCGCCATGATCCGGCGTCAGCTTCTGGGCGGTCTGCTGGCCAGCAGCGCCATGCTGGCGGCCACGCGGGCCGGGGCGGCGGCGACCAAACCGCTTTACAAGGATGCCGCCGCGCCGGTCGATCTGCGCGTGCGCGATCTGCTGTCGCGCATGACGCTGGAGGAGAAGGTCGGCCAGATCATTGCGCTCTGGGCCACCAAGGCGCAGGTCATGGATGATCTGACCTTCTCGCCCAAGAAGGCCAGCGCGGCCTATCCCGCCAGCTTCGGTCAGATCACGCGGCCTTCGGACCGGCGCGGGGCCTTGAATGGCTCGACGCAGGCGGGCGGGGTCGGCGCGCGCTGGCGTACCCCAGCCGATACGGTGCGCTTCATCAACGCCGTGCAGACATGGGCGCGCAATGAGACGCGCCTCGGCATCCCGGTGCTGTTCCATGAGGAAGCGCTGCATGGTTACATGGCGACGGGCGCCACCATGTTCCCCATGGCCATCGGCTTGGCGGGCAGCTTCGACCGCGATCTGATGCGCGAGGTCCAGTCGGTGATCGCGCGGGAAGTGCGGGCGAGGGGCGTGCATCTGGCGCTCTCGCCGGTGGTGGACATCGCGCGCGATCCGCGCTGGGGCCGCATCGAGGAAACCTATGGCGAGGACCCCTATCTCTGCGGGGAAATGGGCGTTGCCGCCGTGCTGGGCCTGCAGGGCGAGGGGCGTGAACTGCCCCCCGGCAAGGTCTTTGCCACGCTGAAACACATGACCGGTCACGGCCAGCCCCAGAGCGGCGACAACATCGCCCCCGCGCCGATCTCCCAGCGCGAATTGCGCGAGAATTTCCTGCCGCCTTTCCGCGCTGTGGTGAAGCGCACTGGCATCGGTGCGGTGATGCCCAGCTACAATGAGATCGACGGTGTCCCCAGCCATCAGAACCGCTGGCTGTTGACGGATGTGCTGCGCGGCGAATGGGACTTTGATGGCGCGGTGATCAGCGATTACGGCGCGGTGCCGGAGCTGGACACGATCCATCATGTGGCGGGTGATCTGGAAGCGGCGGCGCGTCACGCTCTGGCCGCGGGCGTGGATTGCGAGCTGCCCGACGGACTGGCGTTCCGCACGCTGGTCAGCCAAGTGCGTGAGGGCAAGGTGTCGCAAGCGGCGGTCGATACGGCCTGCGCGCACATGCTGACCCTGAAGTTCCGCGCCGGGCTGTTTGAAAACCCCTTCGCCGCGCCCGATTTCGACCGGCTGACCGGCAATGCGGAAGCCCGGGCTCTGGCTCTGAAGGCGGCGCATCGCTCGATCGTTCTGCTCAAGAATGATGGCATTTTGCCCTTGACGGCCGGTGCTCACAAGCGCGTGGCGGTGATCGGGCCCAATGCCGCCGTGGCACGTCTGGGCGGCTACAGCAGCGTTCCGCGTCAGGCGGTTTCTTTGCTGGAAGGCGTGAAGGCGCATCTGGCGGGCAAGGCGCAGGTGGAGTTCGCCCAAGGCGTTTTCATCACCCAAAGCGAAGACCGTTCCAGCGATGAGGTGTTGCTGGCCAATCCAGCCCGCAACCGCCAACTGATCGAGGAAGCGGTGGCTCTGGCGCAAAAATCCGACGTCATCCTGCTGGCCATCGGCGACACCGAACAGACTAGCCGCGAGGGTTTCGCCAAAAACCATCTGGGCGACCGCACCAGCCTCGATCTGGTGGGCGAGCAGAATGAATTGTTCGCCGCGCTGAAAGCCACGGGCAAGCCTGTGGTGGTCTGCGCGATCAATGGCCGTCCGCCAAGCTATCCTGCCGTGGCGGAGGGTGCCAATGCGCTGCTGGAATGCTGGTATCCGGGGCAGGAGGGCGGCACGGCAATGGCCGATATTCTCTTCGGCGCGGTCAATCCCGGCGCCAAGCTGCCCGTGACGGTGGCGCGCAATGCGGGGCAGATCCCCATCTTCTACAACCGCAAGCCCAGCGCCCGGCGCGGTTATGTTTTCGAGGATATTTCGCCGCTGTTTCCTTTCGGCTTCGGCCTCTCCTACACCAGCTTCGAGATCGGCCAGCCGCGCCTTTCCGCGCCGCAGATCGGCACGGCGGGGCAGGTGGTGGTCAGCACCACCGTGCGCAACACCGGCACCCGCGCGGGCGACGAAGTGGTGCAGCTCTACATCCACGATCAGGTGGCCTCCGTCACCCGCCCCATCAAGGAGTTGAAGGGCTTCGAACGCGTCACCCTCGCGCCCGGCGAAAGCCGCGAGGTCCGTTTCACCCTCGGCCCCGATGCTTTCTCCTTGTGGGATCTGAACATGGTCGAGCGCGTCGAACCGGGCCGCTTCGACATCATGGTCGGGCCCGACAGCGAAACCCTGCAATCCGTCACCCTCGACATCGTCTGAACAGGACCACACTCATGCCCATCATCACAGGCGCCAAGGTCATCGTCACCTGCCCCGGCCGCAATTTCGTCACCCTCAAGATCGAGACCGATGAGGGCGTCTACGGGCTTGGCGATGCCACGCTCAATGGCCGCGAACTTTCGGTGGCGAGCTATCTGCAGGACCATGTTATCCCCTGCCTGATCGGGCGCGACGCCCATCGCATCGAGGATATCTGGCAGTATCTCTACAAGGGCGCCTATTGGCGTCGCGGCCCCGTTACGATGACGGCGATTGCCGCTGTCGACATGGCGCTGTGGGACATCAAGGGCAAGATCGCGGGTCTGCCGCTCTACCAGCTTCTGGGCGGGGCGAGCCGCGAGGGCGTGATGGTCTATGGCCACGCCAATGGCACCAGCATCGAGGACACCGTCAAGGTCGCGCTGGAGTATCAGGCCAAGGGTTACAAGGCGATCCGCCTGCAATGCGGCGTGCCGGGCATGGCCAGCACCTATGGCGTCTCGAAGGACAAGGATTTTTACGAGCCCGCCGACAGCGACCTGCCCACCGAAAACGTCTGGAACACCAGCAAATATTTGCGCGTGGTGCCCGAACTGTTCAAGGCCGCGCGCGAGGCGCTGGGCTGGGAAGTGCATCTGCTGCATGACATCCACCACCGCCTCACCCCCATAGAAGCGGGTCGTCTGGGCAAGGATCTGGAGCCCTATCGCCCCTTCTGGCTGGAAGACGCCACCCCTGCCGAGAATCAGGAGGCCTTCAAGCTGATCCGCCAGCACACCACCGCGCCTCTGGCCGTGGGCGAGATCTTCAACTCGATCTGGGACGCCAAGGATCTGATCCAGAACCAGTTGATCGACTATATCCGCGCCACGGTGGTCCATGCCGGCGGCATCACCCATCTGCGCCGGATCGCGGCTTTGGCGGACCTCTATCAGATCCGCACCGGCTGCCATGGGGCTACCGATCTTTCGCCGGTCTGCATGGCCGCCGCGCTGCATTTCGATCTCTCCGTGCCCAATTTCGGCATTCAGGAGTATATGAAGCACACGGCGGAAACCGATGCAGTCTTCCCCCACGCCTACACCTTTGCAGATGGCATGATGCATCCGGGCGAAAAGCCGGGCCTCGGCGTGGAGATCGACGAGGAACTGGCCGCCAAATACGAATACAAGCGCGCCTTCCTGCCGGTGAACCGGCTGGAAGACGGCACGATGTACAACTGGTGAGCGCGCCGGTGGAGCAGACCAAACCCTCTGGCAAAATCCGCTGGGTGGTTTGCGCCCTGCTGTTTGCCGCCGTGGTGCTCAGCTACATCGACCGGCTGGTGCTGCCCACGCTGAAGCCCGATCTTCAGGCCCGCTATGGCTGGAGCGAGACCGGCTATGCCAGCCTCGCGATCTGGTTTCAGGCGGGCTATGGCGTGGCCTATGTGTTGTTCGGCCGCGTGATCGACAGGATCGGCGCGCGGACGGGTTATGCGCTGGCGGTGGGGCTGTGGACCTTTGGCCATATGCTCCACGCCTGCTTTACCAGCACCACCGGCATGCTGCTGGCGCGCATCCCCTTGGCCATCGGTGAGGCGGGGACCTTCCCCGCCGCGCTGAGCGCCACCAATGAATGGTTCCCCCGGCGGGAACGGGCTTTGGCCATCGGCATCTTCAACGCGGGGTCGAATGTGGGGGCCATCGTCACGCCACTGCTAGTGCCGGTGATCGCGGTGACTCTGGGCTGGCGCTGGGCCTTTATCCTCACTGGCCTGCTGACGGTGGTGTGGCTGGCGGCATGGCTGGCGATCTATCGCCGCCCGCGCGACAAGGCTGGCCTGTCCCCCGAGGAACTGGCCTGGATCGAGGCGGAGCCTGCCGAACCCCAGCGCTCTGTCCCCTGGCTCAGCCTGTTCCGCCATCGCCAGACATGGGCCTATCTGATGGGCCGCTTTCTGATCGATCCGGTGTGGTGGACCTTCCTGTTCTGGCTGCCCGATTTCTTCAACCGGCAGTATCATGTGAAGATGCTCGATTTCGGGCCGCCGCTGATCGCGGTGTACCTGCTGGCCGATGTCGGATCGGTGGCGGGCGGCTGGCTGTCCTCGCGGCTGATGGGGCGCGGCTGGTCGGCCAATCGCGCGCGCAAAGGCGCGATGTTCTGCTCTGCGCTGTTTGCCCTGCCGATCGCCTTTGCCGCTCAGGCGCCCAGCCTGTGGGTGGCGGTGCTGCTGATCGGCCTCGCCTGCGCCGCGCATCAGGGCTTTTCCGCCAATGTTTACGCTTTGCCGGGCGATCTCTTTCCGCGCTGGATGGCGGGCTCCGTCATCGGCATCGGCGGCTTGGCCGGAGCTTTGGGCGGCATGCTGATGGCCAAATATGCCGGCATGATCCTGGAGAGCGTCGGCAGCTTCCAGCCCATCTTTATCCTCGCCTCCTGCGCCTATCTGGTGGCGCTGCTTGTCCTTCACCTGATCGTTCCGCGTTACGCGCCGGTCTCGCTTTCGGAAGATCCCGCATGAAGCCCCTTCGTCTCCACCCCGACCGCCTGTTTCCGGCTGAAACGCGCACCCGCGACATCGCTCGCGCGCTTTACGCCACCGTCAGCGACCTGCCGATCATCAGCCCGCACGGGCACACCGATCCTGCGTGGTTCGCCTATAACGAGCCCTTCGCCAACCCCTCCGATCTGCTGATCGTGCCGGACCATTATGTGTTCCGCATGCTGATGAGCCAGGGTGTGGCGCTGGACCAACTGGGCATCCCGACCGTGGACGGCAGCCCCACCGAGAGCGACCCGCGCGCCATCTGGAGCCGGTTTGCCGCGCATTATCACCTGTTCGCGGGCACGCCCTCGCGCATGTGGCTGGACTATGTGTTCACGCAGGTCTTCGGCCTCGATGTGCGGCTGGAGCCCGCCACCGCAGCCCTCTATTACGACACCATCGACGCCGCGCTGAAAACCCCGGACTTCCGCCCCCGCGCCCTGTTCGAGCGCTTCAACATCGAGGCCATCGCCACCACCGAGGGCCCGCTCGACCCGCTGCTCCACCACAAGGCGATCCGCGAGAGCGGCTGGGGTGTCAAGGTTGTCACCGCCTATCGCCCCGATCCGGTGATGGACCCGGACGATCCGCGCTTTATCGAGAAGGTGAAGGCTTTCTGCGCCATGACGGGCGAGGATGTCGGCAGCTTTGCCGGCTATCTGCGCGCCCATGAAAAGCGCCGTGCCGATTTCCGCGCGGCGGGCGCCACCAGCACCGATCACGGCCACCCCACGGCCTTCACCGCCCATCTCTCGCGCCCCGAGATCGAGGCGCTTTACGCCAAGGTGATGGAAGGCCCCGTCAGCGCGGCGGAGGCCGAGCTGTTCCGTGGCCATATGCTGGTGGAAATGGCGCGCATGTCGATCGAGGACGGCATGGTGATGCAGCTCCACCCCGGCGTCTGGCGCAGTCACAATGATGCGGTTCTGGCGCGCTTCGGGCGCGACAAGGGCGGCGATATTCCCATGCCGGGCGAGTTCGTCCGCGCGCTCAAACCCCTGCTGGATCTTTATGGCAACGATCCGCGCCTGACGCTGATCCTCTTCACTCTGGATGAGGATGTCTATGCCCGCGAACTGGCGCCGCTGGCGGGCCATTATCCCGCGCTGAAGCTTGGCCCGCCCTGGTGGTTCCATGACAGCCCGGAAGGCATGCGCCGTTTCCGCGAAAACGTCACCGAGACCGCCGGTTTCTACAACACCGTTGGCTTCAACGACGACACGCGCGCCTTCCTTTCGATCCCGGCGCGCCATGATGTGGCGC
The DNA here is from genome assembly GCF_039595395.1 of Novosphingobium sp. Lineage (NCBI taxonomy): Bacteria > Pseudomonadati > Pseudomonadota > Alphaproteobacteria > Sphingomonadales > Sphingomonadaceae > Novosphingobium > Novosphingobium sp. The sequence continues at coordinate 451,653 of NZ_JBCNLP010000006.1, forward strand.
GGCGCATGGATTGCGGCTTCCTCGCCCGTCTGGTGGCCGAGCACCGGCTGGAAGAGGACGAGGCCTTCGAACTGGCCCATGCACTCTCCTATGGGCTGGCCAAGCAGGCGTACCGGCTGTGACGCGCCTGTCTCAAGCCACGCTGGGCGGCCTGCCGGGCGATGTGCTGCGCCCGACCTATGATCGCGATGCGGTGAAGGTGGGCGTTGTCCATCTGGGCATCGGCGCCTTCCACCGGGCGCATCAGGCGGCGATGTTCGACGATGTGCTGAGCGCGGGCGATCTGCGCTGGGGCATCGTGGCGGCGTCCTTGCGCTCGCCCGCAGTGCGCGATCAGATGGCGCCTCAGGACGGGCTCTACACCATGCTGGTGCGCGATGGGCAGCAGCAGACTGCCCGCATCATGGGCGCCGTGCAAAAGGTGCTGATCGCGCCCGAGGCTCCGGCGGAGCTGCTGGCCGTCATGGCCGCGCCCGACACCCAGATCGTCACGCTGACCATCACGGAAAAGGGCTACAAGCTGGACCCGGCGAGCGGCGCGCTGATCGAGGATGATCCGCAACTGGCGGCGGATATGCTGTCGCTGGAAACGCCGCGGACGGCTTTGGGCTATATCGTGGCGGCTCTGGCGATGCGGCGTTCGGCGGGGCTCAAGCCCTTCACGGCGATCTCCTGCGATAATCTGCCGCATAATGGTGCACGCCTGCGCGGCGGGGTGCTGGCTCTGGCGCGGCATCATGACCCTGACCTTGCCGTCTGGATCGAGGCCTATGGCGCTTTCCCCGAAACCATGGTGGACCGCATCGTGCCCGCCACCACGCCTCAGGACGTTGCCGATCTGGCGCAACGCCTCGGCGTGGAAGACCACGCCATGGTCAAGACCGAGCCCTTCACCCAATGGGTGATCGAGGATCATTTCTGCGGGCCCCGTCCGGCCTTCGGCGCGGGCGTGCAACTGACCGCCGCCGTCGCCCCCTGGGAGGAGGCCAAGCTGCGCCTGCTCAATGGCGCGCATAGCGGCATCGCCTATCTGGGCGGTCTGGCGGGGCTGGCGCATGTGCATGAGGTGCTGCAGCGCCCCGAGGCCCGCGCCTTCGTCGAGCAGCTCTGGGATGAGGCGCAGACCACTCTGTCGCCGCCGCCCGAGCTGGATATCGCCGCCTATCGCAAGGCGCTGATGGCGCGCTTCGACAATTCCACGCTGATGCATCGCACCCATCAGATCGCGATGGATGGTTCCCAGAAGCTGCCTCAGCGGCTGCTGGCGCCGATCATGGCGCGGCTGGCGGCGGGGCAGGGGATCGAGGCATTGTCGCTGCCGGTGGCGGGCTGGATCCGCTGGCAGGCCGGGCGCGACGATACGGGCGAAACCTTCGCCATCGATGATCCGCTGGCCGGGGTGATGGCGCAGCGTCTGGCCGGGGCGGCAGATGCCGAGGCGCGGGTCGATGCTGTGCTGGGGCTTGAGGCTGTGGTGCCGCCTGCCCTGCAAGACCATACACAATTCCGCGCGGCCTTGATCCGCTGGCTCACCATTCTGGAAACACAGGGCGCGCTGGTTGCGCTGGCTCTTTGCAAGGATGTTTCGTGATGAAATTGCTGTCTTGCGTGGCGGCGCTTTCGCTGGCCGCCACGCCCGCTTTCGCTGATGCGCCGAAACTGGTGAAACAAGGCACCGCCACCCAGTTGCAGGTGCAGGGCAAGCCCATGCTGCTGCTCGCAGGCGAACTCGGCAACAGCAGTGACACCAGCGAGGCCTATATGGCGCCGCACTGGAAACGCCTGCGCGCGATGCATCTCAACACCGTGCTGGCGCCGGTTTCATGGGAGCTGATCGAGCCCAAAGAGGGCCAGTATGACTGGTCCAGCGTCGATACGCTGATCCGCAATGCGCGGGCCAACAATCTGCATCTGGTGTTCCTGTGGTTCGGGGCGTGGAAGAACTCCATGTCGACGTATGTGCCGGCCTGGGTGAAGCGGGATCAGGCCCGTTTCCCGCGCGCCCAACTGCCGAGCGGGCAGGGGGTGGACATCCTCTCCTCCATGGCGCCCGCGACCTTGGCGGCGGATCAGAAGGTCTTTGCCGCGCTGCTGGCGCATATCAAGGCGGTCGATGCCCAGCAGAACACCGTGCTGATGGTGCAGGTGGAGAACGAAATCGGCATGCTGCCGGTGGCGCGCGATTATGGCCCGCAGGCCGATGCCGCCTATCGCGGACAGGTGCCTGCCGAGCTGATGAGCTATCTCCAGCAGCACCATGACACTTTGGTCCCCGCCATGCGTCAGCGCTGGGAGGACAATGGCGCCAGAACCAGCGGCACATGGGCCGAGGTGTTCGGGCCGGGCACGGCCTCGGAAGAAATTTTCACCGCTTGGCACTATGCGCACTTTGCCGATGGGCTGACCCGCGCTGGCAAGGGCGCTTACGCTCTGCCGATGTATGTCAATGTGGCGCTGAACCGGCCCGGCCGCGCGCCCGGCGAATATCCCAGCGGGGGGCCGTTGCCGCATCTGATCGATGTGTGGAAGGCCGGGGCGCCCTCGCTCGATTTTCTGGCGCCCGATATCTATTTCACCAACTTCGTTGATATCGTTAACACGTACAAGCGGCCCGACAATCCGCTGTTCATTCCCGAGGCCAACAACGCCGATCATCCGCAGGTGCCGGGCAATGCTTTCTATGCGATAGGCAAGCTGGATGCGATCGGTTTCGGGCCTTTCTCCATCGAATCGGTGGACGAGAAACCGGGGGCTCTGGCGGGTGCCTATGATGTGCTGGAGCAGATTTCACCGCAGATTCTCGCGGCACAGGGGCTCGGGCGCATGTCGGGCTTTCGGCCGCGCGCGCTCTATGATGGCACGCTGATCTATGAGCCTGTCACCGAGCGTATCGGCGATTATCGTTTCACCGTCAGCTTCGCCGATATCGTCAAGCCCGAGGCCACGCCCGAGACCGGCAAGGCCGGGGCGGTGATCGTCCAGACGGGCCCGGAAGACTATATCGTGGCGGGGCAGGGTGTTACCGTTACCTTTGAGCCTGTCGGGCCGGGTCCGCGTCTGGCGGGAATCGACAGCGCGTGGGAAGGGCATTTCGATGCCCAGAACCGCTGGATTGCGGGCCGTCTGCTCAATGGAGACCAGACTCACCAGGGGCGGCATATCCAGTTGGCGCCCGGAGAATTCCAGATCCAGCGTATAAAATTGTATCGCTACCAATAGGCTATGGATCTCTGCTTGACAGGCAGAATGGGGGGAGTAAAAACCTCCTATTGATAGCGCTATCATGAAGGGCCCGAGATAACCGGCCAAGAGATCGCGCTCAGGAGAGGTCGATGTCCATCAATCACCAGCGCTTTTGCGTTCCGCCCAGATTGCCGTGCTGCCTCACCGGGACAGGATCTCCCGGCAAGAGGCCGACAGGAACGGGCGCCGCTTAGGCGATTCGCGCTTCTGGCTGAGCGCCTGTCGGCCTGGAACCGATGGGGCGATCATCAGCCCAAGAGCATCTGAAAAGCCGCACGCCGGACAACATCCGGCGATGCGGAGCTATGTCGGCGCGCCTGGAAGCGGGCCGATCGCATGAATTGCATGACTATGGGACGCAGAGGCCGGGTTCAGACCGCCATGCGCCACATCGTGTTTGGGAATGGGGTAGGCACATGACATACAAGAAAATGACCGTGATGATGGGGTTGGCGACTGGCGTTTCCAGCTTTGGTTTCCTGGCCATGCCGGCTTGCGCGCAGCAGGCGCCGGCTGCCGCGACGAGCGCGGCGGACCAGCAGGCCCCCGCCAATGAGATCATCGTGACCGGCTATCGCGCCAGTCTGCAGCGTTCGGCGGAGCTGAAGAAGAACAACATCGGCCTGACCGAAACCATTCTGGCCGAAGACATCGGCAAGTTCCCGGATTCGAACATTGCTGAATCGCTCAGCCGCGTGCCGGGCGTGACCATCAGCCGCGACAATGACGGCGAGGGTGTGAACGCCGCCATCCGTGGTCTGGGTTCGGCCTTCACGCAGGTGACGCTGAACGGCGCGGCGATCATGGTCGGCTCGACCGGCACCGCCGATGGTTCGGGCACGGGCCGTCAGGTCGACCTCAACTACTTCCCGACCGAGCTGTTCACCTCGATCACCGTCGAGAAAAGCTCGCGCGCCGATATTCTGGAAGGCGGCGCCGCCGGTTCGATCGATCTGCGCACCGCGCATCCCTTCGACAAGCCGGGCACGCATTTCACCATCTCGATGGACGGGCTTTACAACACCAATGCCAAGAAGCCCGGCTATAAGGGCGCGGCGGTGTTCAGCGCCACCAAGGGTGAGTTCGGCATTCTGGTCGGTGTGTCGGGCATCAGCAATCAGGTCAATTCCAACGGCTTTGAGTCGGTGGGCTGGACCGAGCCCAACCTGTCCGCTGCGCAGAACACCACCTCGACGCGCAACAACATCAACGGCACCGGCAGCAACGGCAGCAGCTGGAACATTCCCGCTACCGTTCCGGCTGGCGCTGGCAATGGTCTGGTGACGGGCAGCACGCTCAATCAGGCGGCGCTGCTGGCGTTGAACCCTGGCCTCACCATCACGCAGCTTAACCAGGCGCTGATCCCGCGTCTGGGCCGCGAGTTCAACGAATTTGGCTCGCGCAAGCGCATCACCGGCGTCGTCTCGCTGGAGTATAAGGGCGACGACAACGGGCTGCATCTGTATCTCGACAGCATGCTGTCGAAGGCGCGCAACCAGGAACAGCGCATCGATATGGACTGGGTGGGCCGTAACGGCAGCGCCATCCCGATCGGCCTGCAGGTGGACAGCAATGGCGTGGTGACCTCGGGCACCTTTGCCAATGCGCAGTCCTTCCTGGAATACCGCCCCTATGACGAGAAGCTGACCTATTACGGCTTCAATCCGGGCGGCGAATATCAGATCACCAATCACCTGAAGATCGATGTTCGTGGCGATGTCACGCACAGCTCCTTCTATCGCCAGTCGCCTTCGGTGCTGGTGTCGACGGTGCTGGGGTCGGGCGATACGGTCACTTACTCCAACAACAACGGCAATGTGAACATTGCGTCGAGCACCGATCTCGACAATCCGGCCAATTTCAACTGGAACGGTGGGCGCGTCAACATTCAGGACGAAAAGCGCCAGACCACCACCAAGGGCATTCGCGGCAATCTGCGCTGGGATCACGGTGATATCGTGGTGCGCGTGGGCGCGGCCTATGACGACAATTATCGCAACATCGTCGCCTATGACAACTCCACGCTGTGGCAGAATGCCGTCTGCGGCAACCAGCCCAATGTGGCGATGCTGGCACCCAACGCCTCGCCCGCCTGCCTTGGCCTGAATGCGCCGGGTTCGGCGGCCGCGCTCTATCCCGGCTATGGCACGGGTGCGACCGCAGGGCAGACGGGTTCGGTGCAATATCTGGGCTCGCTGATCCCGCAGGCCTCGCTGGCCAATTATCTGATGCCGGGGCCGCGCGGTTTCGTCACCGTCAACTGGCCTGCTTTTGCGGCGGCCTCGAACTACAATTACTACAATTCGACGGCGCCTTTCTCGACCTCGTCCAACACCGGCGCCAATTCGGGCCAGTTTGAGGAAAAGAACTTCGGCGCCTATATCGAGGCCGACGACAAGTTCGAGATCGGTGACAACACGCTGCGCCTGAACGGCGGTGTGCGCTTCATCCACACCAACCAGCGCATCGGTGGCTATGTCGCCAATGGCGCGGTGACACAGGCCAATTCCACGCTGACCAGCGGTGGCCTGTATCCCACCGTGGGCTTTGCGGCCTTCAACTTCATCAACACCTACAACTCATACAGCTATGCCCTGCCGGCCTTCACGGCGGACTTCAACCTCGGCCGTCATGCGGTGTTCCGCGCATCGTGGTCGAAGACTTTGACCCGTCCCGATCCGAACGCGATGCTGCCGGGTGTGAACTACTCCGATCCTTCGGCTTATGCGGTGTCGCTGGGCAATCCGGCGCTGGCGCCTTATCTGTCGAAGAACCTCGACCTTGGCTTTGAATATTATACGGGCAAGGAAGGTTACATCGCGGTTGCCGCCTATCGCAAGTCGATCACCGGCTTCACCCAGTCGCAGAACATTGCCAGCACTTTCGGCAGCCTGGCGCAATATGGCATCAACATCAACACGGTGACCCAGCAGCAGGCAGCCGTCATCAATGCCAATGGCGGCAACAGCTCGCCGATCTCGATCAGCGAGCAGGTCAATGCCGGCAATCTGGTGATCAACGGCGCCGAGTTCACCGTGGTCCAGCCGCTGGACTTCATTCTGGCGCCGCATGGCCATGGCATCAAGGGGTTGGGCGTGATCGGCAACGTCACCGTGATCGACCAGTCGAGCGCCAGCGTGCCGGCCGTGATCGCGACGGGTGTGGCCCATACGACCTACAACCTCACGCTCTATTACGATCACAAGGGCGTGTCGGCACGGTTGCTGTATAACTACACCGGCGGTTCGCTGGCGGCGGCGGGGCCTCAGAACGGGCTCAACAATTTCGCGATCTACAATGACTCGCATAAGGAGCTGGACTTCTCCGCCAATCTCGATCTGCAGAAGATCTTTGGTGGCAGCGCTTACCTGCCCACAATGTCTTTCAACGTCAACAATCTGACCAAGAGCCATATCCGCACCTATCTCCAGTATAAGAACGTGACCTATTCGGACTACAATCCGGGCACGACCTATTCGCTGGGTCTGCGCGAGAAGTTCTGACACAACCGCCTTGCCGCGGATGATCATAAAAAGGGAAGGGCCGGGCGAAAACCCGGTCCTTTCCGTATGCCGGAGACGATGTCGATGAGTTCTGTGCTGCGTGCTGCCCTTGCTTCCCTGCTGGCCCTTTCGCCGCTTGCGGCTCATGCGGCGCCTTGCACGCCGCAATGGGTGACGGGCTGGGCCTCCTCGCAGATGGTGCCTACGGGCGACAATGCCTTGCCCGCGGGCAGCCTTGGCGGGGCGACGTTGCGACAGATCATCCGTCCTTCCATTGACGGGACAGGGCTGCGTATCCGGCTTTCCAACGCCTATGGCACGGCGCCTCTGCATATCGACGGCGCCACTCTGGCCCGCGCGGTGAAGGCGGGAAGCGCGGCGATCGATCCTGCCTCGCTGATCGCGCTGCATTTCGACGGTCAGGCGGGGGTGACCATTCCCGCCGGGGCCGACTATCTCTCCGATCCGGTCGATCTGCCCCTCCATGCTTTCGACGATCTGGCGGTTACCCTGCATTACGCGCAGGATCCGCAGGGGCAGACGTCTCACCCCGGATCGCGCACCACCTCATGGCTGCTGGCGGGCGATCATCTGGCCGATGCCGATCTGCCGGGCGCCAGGGCGTTCCAGCACTGGTTCACCCTTTCGGCTCTGGAGGTTGCGCGCTGCGAGGCGCCGCGCCTGATCGTGGCGCTGGGCGATTCCATCACCGACGGCCACGGCGCCACAGATGACGCCAACGACCGCTGGACCGATGATTTCGCCCGCCGCCTTCAGGCCGATCCGGCAACGCGCGGACTGGCCATCGTCAATCAGGGCATCGGTGGCAACCGGTTGCTGCATGATGGGCTTGGGCCCAATGCGCTCTCGCGGCTGGACCGCGATGTGCTGGTGCAGCCGGGCGTGGCCTGGGTGGTGGTGCTCGAAGGCATCAACGACATCGGCACGCTGACCCGCGAGGCGCCGGTCGATGCGGCGGCGCATCAGGCACTGGTCGATCAGATGATCGGCGCCTATCGCCAGATCATCGCGCGGGCGCATGGGCAGGGGATCAAGGTGGTGGGCGGCACGGTGATGCCCTTCATGGGCAACGCCTATTACCACCCCGATGCGCGCAATGAGGCGGATCGGCAGGCCGTCAACCGCTGGATCCGCGAGAAGGGGCATTTCGATGCGGTGGTGGATTTCGATCAGGCGATGCGCGATCCGGCCCAGCCCGACCGCTTGCTGCCCGCCTATGATCTGGGCGACCATCTGCATCCGTCCCCGGCCGGTTACCGGGCAATGGCGCAGAGCATTCCCCTTGCCCTGTTCGGCGGGCGCTAGGGCTCGCTCATGGTTTGAAACGCGGCCTTGGGTTCAGTCCCCAAGTGCGGGCCCGATCCCGATGGTTTGATCGGCCATCGGGATCGGGCCGGGTGCTTAGGCCTTGATGGTCAGGGCATCGACCAGCGCGCGGGCCGCTGCAAAGGACGAGCCGGGGTTCTGGCCGGTGATCAGCAACCCGTCCTGCAGGACATAGGAGCCCCAATCGGGCCCGGATGAGTAGATGCCGCCCTTGGCCTTCAGTTCATCCTCGACCAGGAAGGGCACCACATCGGTCAGGCCGACGGCCTCTTCCTCGCTGTTGGTGAAGCCGGTGACGCGCTTGCCCTCGACCAGCGGGCGGCCTTCGGGCGTCTTCACATGGCGCAGCACGCCGGGGGCATGGCAGACCAGCGCGGTGGGCTTGCCAGCGGCCACAAACGCTTCGATCAGCGCGATGGAGGTTGTGTCCTCGGCCAGATCCCACAGCGGACCGTGGCCGCCGGGATAGAAGACCGCGTCGAAATCGCTTTGATCGACATCGGCAAGGCGCAGCGTGCTGGCCAATTGGGCGGTGGCGGCGGGATCGGCCTCGAAGCGGCGGGTGTCGTCGGTCTGGAAGTCGGGCTCGTTGCTCTTGGGGTCGAGCGGGGGCTGGCCGCCCTTGGGCGAGGCCAGCGTGATCTGCGCTCCGGCATCCTGGAAAGCGTAATAGGGGGCGGCCAGCTCCTCGATCCAGAAGCCGGTCTTGCGGCCCGTGTTGCCGAGCGTGTCATGCGAGGTGAGAACCATGAGGATTTTCATGTCAGAACTCCTTCCTGTCTGTGCCGGGTGAAGCGGCTGCGTCGAGATAAATTAGACCAGTCGTCTTGTAATTCGGGTGGCCCAACGCCTTTGCGTTCATCATGTGATCGCGGCAGCGCTGCCGATAGCGACTCAGATAGTCTCATATAGACCGGTCGTCTAGTGAAATTTTCCGACATGAGATTTCCCCAGATTGCCAGACTGTATGGCTGTCAGTTCCCAAGAATATCCGGCTTTTGGTGATTGCCATCCTCAAGCTTCCATTTTTGAACCGACTGGTCTATGAGAGGCGCGAGAAAGGTAACGATCATGTCTGTGATGGAAAAGGATACACGCAGCGTCATTCTGGCGACAGGGCAGACGATCATGAGCCGCAAAGGCTTTTCCGGCGTCGGCCTGACCGAAATCCTGGCCGAGGCGGGCGTCCCCAAGGGCTCCTTCTACCATTATTTCAAATCCAAGGATGCCTTTGGCCAGGCGCTGCTCGACGCCTATTTTGAGGATTATCTCGCCGGGATCGACGCCATTCTGGCCAAGCCCGGCCTGACGGGCGCCGAACGCCTGATGCTCTATTTTGCCAATTGGTGCGAAAATCAGGGCGCTTTCGATTGTCAGGGCCGCTGCCTGGCGGTCAAGCTGGGGGCCGAGGTGTCCGACCTGTCGGAGCCGATGCGGCTGGCGCTGAAAGCGGGCACCAACGGCATCATCGCCCGGATGCAGGCCATGATCGAGGCTGGTGCGGCGGATGGCTCGTTGCGCACGCAGGGCAGCGCAGCGGATATGGCGGCGACGCTCTATTACCAGTGGCTGGGCGCGAGCGTGATGGTCAAGATCCTGCGCATGCATGAGCCTTTCGAAAAGGCCATGGAGGCCACGCGGCTGTCGCTGGGCCTGTAAAGCGAACGGCAGACAATTTTTTCGCCTGCTTTCGGCAAGAAAGCCGCCTCGCGCATTTCACCTGCATGGCAAGCGAAACCGAACAGGCCGCCGTCAAGGCTCACGTCAAACTGGCGCAAAGCGCGGGCAAGCTGGAACACAGCGCGGAGCAGCAGACCGACAGTGCCGACCGCCGCACCCAACTGGCCGCGGACCGCACCGTGCTCGCTGCCGAGCGGACCTATGCCGCATGGGTGCGCACGGGCCTTGCGGCGCTGGCCTCGGGGATCGGGGCGCGGGCGCTGCTCGACAAGATCGTTGCGGGCTGGCTGATCGGGGCGACCGGCAGCGTGCTGATCCTGTTCAGCGCCGTCTGCTTTACGGCGGCGGTGTGGAGGCAGACGCATCCCGTTGCTCCCCCGCGCCCCGATACGCGGCGCCTGCCGCCCGCGCTGCTGCTGGGGGGCAATGGCTTTCTGGTGCTGGTCAGCCTGGCCGCGCTGGTGGGGATCTGGACCCGTTGACCGCGCCGCAGCTTCTCTCCTTCGCGTTGATCGGCGGGGCGGTGGCGGTCTTTGCCTGGGGGCGTTTCCGTTACGACGTGGTGGCGCTGGTGGCTTTGGCGATTGGCCTTGCCACGGGCGATGTGCCGGTGAAGCAGGCCTTCAGCGGCTTTACCAGCGATGTGGTGGTGATCATCGCCTGCGCTCTGGTGGTCAGCGCGGCGATTGCCCGCTCGGGGGTGATCGAATGGGCGGTGGGCGGCTCCATGGCCCGGCTGCGGGGCGCGGTGCTGCAGGTGCCGGTGCTGGCGGGCACGACGGCGCTGCTCTCGATGATGACCAAGAATGTCGGCGCTCTGGCGATCATGATGCCGATTGCGCTGCGCATCGGGCGCAATGAGGGCTCCTCGGTATCATCGCTGCTGATGCCGATGTCCTTCATGTCGCTGCTGGGCGGGCTGGTGACGCTGGTGGGCACATCGACCAACATCATCGTCAGCCAGGTGCGTGAAGAGACGCTGGGCAGTCCCTATCAGATGTTCGATTTCGCGCCGGTGGGCCTGATCCTGACGGCGCTGGGGTTTGTGTTCGTCAGCTTTGGCTGGCGGCTGCTGCCGCGCGACCGGCAGGCCAGAGCCGGGCTCGACGATGCCGCCGAGCAGGCGCCCTATGTCACCGAGGCCCGCGTGCCCGAGGACCTTCCCGAGGACGTTACCACCATCGCCGATCTCAAGCTGGGCGAGGCGGGCGTCTCTTTGCGCGCGATTGTCGAGGCGGATGGCAAGACGTGCAAGCCTTTGCCCGATGCCACGCTGCGCCCCGGCGCCAGCCTGGTGCTGGAGGGCAGCGACAAGGCGCTCGATCGCCTCTTTGCACGTACGCCGCTCGAACAGACGCGCGACCCCCGTGAGCTGGAAAAGGACGAGGCCAAGGAGGAATTGCGCACCATCGAGGCGGTCATCCAGCCCGGCTCACTGCTGATCGGGCGCAGCGCCGAGAATGCGCGGCTGCAGGATATGCATGGCGTGCAACTGATGGGCATCGGCCGCAGCGATGAGCGCATCACCCAGCGCCTGCGCGATGTGCGGCTGCGGGCGGGCGATGTGCTGGTGCTGCGCGCGGGCGAGAAAACCTTGCCCGAGGCGCTGGGCGATCTGGGTCTGCTGCCGCTGGTCGAGCGTATGGTGAAACTGGGCGACCGCCGCCGCATGTTCCTGCCGATTGCCATTCTGGGTGTGGCCATGGTGCTGGTGGCGCTGAAGCTGGTGCCGATTGCCGGGGCGTTTTTCGGCGCGGCGGTGTTGATGGTGGTGGTGGGCGGCCTCTCCATGCGCGAGGCCTATGGCGCGCTGGAGCCCGAGGTGCTGGTGTTGATCGGCGCGCTCACCCCGCTGAGCGAAGCGGTGCAGCACAGCGGCGGCAGCGCGCTGATCGCCAACACGCTGGCCGGATGGCTGGATGGTGTGCCGCCCTTGCTGGCGCTGGGGGTGATCATGGCGGCGGCGATGGCCTGCTCGCCCTTTCTGCACAATGCGCCCACGGTGCTGGTGCTGGCCCCCATTGCGGTGGGGGTCGCGCGAGGGCTGCATCTGCATCCCGATCCGTTCCTGATGGCGGTGGCGACCGGGGCAGGCTGCGATTTCCTGACGCCCATCGGCCACCAGTGCAACACGCTGGTGATGGGGCCGGGCGGCTATCGTTTCGGGGACTATTGGCGGCTGGGGCTGCCGCTGTCCTTGCTGGTCATCCTGATCGGGGTGCCGATGATCGGTCTGATCTGGCCGCTGGGCTGAATAGTCGGACAAAAATAGGGCGCCCGGCGCATCGGGCGTGGTGGAGAGAAGGCTGGCCCTCTACCATATTTTTCTCGATCCTCGGGCCTTCACGCTGCATATGCCCGGCATGGCGGCAGAGGGTTGACCCCGGAAAACCATCTTCTATACCTCTACAAATAATAGCTAATTTCATCATGGATAGGGGGCGATCCATGGCCATGCGGAGAGAATGAAGATGCCCACCAGCAGCGATGCGCTTTATCGCAAGATCCTGCTGCGGATTATGCCGCTGCTGCTGGTCTGCTACATCGTGGCCTATATCGACCGGGTCAACATCAGCCTCGCCAAATTGCAGATGCTGGACGAGCTGAAGCTCTCCGACACGGTTTTCGGCCTTGGCGCCGGGATTTTCTTCATCGGCTATTTCCTGTGCGAGGTGCCGAGCAACCTGGTCCTCCACAGGGTTGGCGCGCGCTTCTGGATTGCCCGGATCATGGTGAGTTGGGGCGTGGTGGCCGCGCTGCTGGCCGCCATTGCCCCCATCGCCCATCTCTTCGGCCCGCATCAGGAGCAATGGGTGTTCCTGGCCCTGCGCTTCCTGCTGGGCGCGGCGGAGGCCGGATTTTTCCCCGGACTGATCCTCTATTTCAACTACTGGCTGCCGCCCGAACGGCAGGGGCGTGTCTTCTCCATCCTGATGGCCGCCCAGCCGATTTCCTTTGTCATCGGTCTGCCGCTCTCCGGCTGGCTGCTGGGGGCGCTGGACGGCGTGCTGGGGCTTGCCGGCTGGCGCTGGATGATCGTGATCGAGGCCGCTCCGGCGCTGATCCTTGGGCTTGTCGTGGCCCGGACGCTGGTGGATGGCCCACGTCAGGCCGCATGGCTGAGCGCGCAGGAACTCGAAACCGTGGTGCAAGCCGTCGAGCAACGCAAGTCCGCCCAGACCGATCTGCCTCTGGGGCAGGTCGCGCGGCTGCCGGTGCTGTGGGCGATGATGGCCATCTGGTTCCTGATGGTGATCGGCGTCTATGGCATCAACTTCTGGCTGCCCACGCTGGTCCATGCCAGCGGCGTTCAGGGCAGCCTTGCCATCGGGCTTTACTCGGCGGTGCCCTATGTTGGCTGCGCTTTGGGTATGGTGACGGCCTCGGCCTATGCCGAGCGCGCGGGATGCAAGCAGGCGATGATGGTCGGCATGTCGATCATCGGCGGGCTGGCGCTGGTCGCTGCCGCCCTTTGGGGCGCGGGCCATCTGCTGGTGACGCTGCTGACGATGACCATCGCCATGGTCGGCGCCATGACGGCCTCCGCCCTGTTCTGGAGCCTGCCGGGCGAGCGCCTGTCCGGGCGGGCGGTGGCCGCTGCCGTGGCGGCAATCAATTCGCTGGGCAACATCGGCGGCTTTGCCGGGCCCTCCATTCTGGGCTTTGCGCGGGACCGTTTCGGATCGGACGAGATCGGTCTGGCGACGCTGGGTCTGTGTCTGGTCGCGGCCGGAGGTCTGGTGCTGCTGGTCTTTGGCCGCCGAGGGAGCCCGCCCTCAACCCTGACGAACAGCCTGCCGCAAGGAGCATCCTCATGATTGTCAATCGACGCACCACGCTGGGCCTGCTGGGTGCCACCGCATGTCTGCCCTCCTCGGTTCTGGCGCAGGGCATCGCAAGGCCGCAGCCGCGCAGCGTCATCACCGATCCGCCGCGCGCCTGGGGGCCGGGGGCCGATCCGGTGATCTATCCCGATCCGGACATCATCGTGCTCGATCCCTCTTTCGGCGAGATGATGCTGGGCATCACGCAGATCCGCCGCATCTGGGACAAGGGCCTGTGGCTGGAGGGCCCCGCATGGTCTGCTCAAGGACAATATCTGGTCTTCAGCGATGTGCAGGCCGACAAGCAGTATCGCTACATCTGGGAGACAGGCGAGGTCACCACCTACCGCTCGCCCTCGTTCAATTCGAACGGTAATGCCTTCGACGCTCAGGGGCGGCAGATCGTCTGCGAAGACCTGTTCCGCCGCATCGTGCGGCATGAGCATGACGGCACCGTCACCGTGCTGGCCGACAGTTTCGAGGGCACACCTCTCAATTCGCCCAATGACATCGCCGTCCATGCCGATGGCAGCGTCTGGTTCACCGATCCGGCCTATGGCGACACGCTGTCGGAGGGACACCCGGACTTTGCGGGCGGGCCGACCAATGCGGCGGGACGCCTCAACGCAAGGATCGGTTCGGAGCTGGCGGGCATGGTCGGGGGCCGCGCGCGCGGGCCGGGACATTGTTACCGCGTGGATGCGGATGGCTCGATCAGCAAGGTGATCGACGAGAGGGATCTGCCCGATCCCAATGGCATCGCTTTCTCGCCCGATTTCAGGACGCTCTATGTGGCGAGCACCGGCAAGGCACCGGGGGACAGCCATGCGGGCGGCAAATCGGTGATCTATGCCTTCGATGTGAACGGCAGGACCGTTACGCGGCAGCGGCTGTTCAGCGATATGATGGTCGATGGCGTGAAATGCAGCCCGGACGGCTTTCGCGCCGATGTGAACGGCAATCTGTGGTGTGGGGTGAACGGGCCTCTGGGCTATGGCGGCGTGCAGGTGCTGTCACCGGCGGGCAAGCTGATCGGGCGTATCCGCCTGCCGCAGCTCTGCGCGAACCTCACCTTTGCGGGCCCCAAGCGCAACATGCTGATGATGTGCTGCGGGCAGTCGCTCTATGCGCTGCAGGTGCAGACGCAGGGCGCGGCGTGGAGTTAAGCCGCGCCCCTCAAGCGCGAGATCAGTTCCGGCGCGGCGGCACGGGCACGACGAAGACCTGCTGCCCGGCCTGCCACACGGCGCGGATATGGGTGGTGTCGGTGATGTTATGCGATGGATCGCCCGCCACCACCAGCAGATCGGCCCGCTTGCCCGGCGCGATCACGCCGCGATCGGTCAACTCCAGCAGTTTGGCGGCATCGCGCGTCGCCACTGTGATCGCCTGAAGCGGGGTGAGGCCCGCCTGCACCATCAGCATCAGCTCGCGATGTTCGGCAATGCCAGGAATGCGCAGCGGGGTCGCCCCGGAATCGGTGCCGAAGCCGATCTTCACCCCGGCACGGTAGAGGGTGAGCAGATTGCTCCGGTTGGTCGCCAGCGAGGCCTGATTGACCTGCAGGGTCTTGGGATCGAGCGCCTTGGCCTGCCATGCCGGATCAGCCAGTTGTGCCGCCAGCGCAGGCTGCACCGCGCCCCGGAAAAAGCCCGATTTCAGCCATTCGGGATGCTGGGCATAGAGGTAGAAGCTCTCATCCAGATCCAGTGTCGGGATGTACCATGTGCCGTGCTTCTTCATCAGGGCGATCAGATCGGCATCGACCAGCTCGTCGCGCACGCCATGGGCAAGGATATCGGCACCGGCCTCGATCAGCTTGCGGGCATCCTCGCGGTAATAGACATGGGCGGCGACGCGCAGGCCCTTGGCATGGGCCTCCTCGATCACCGCCTTGTAGATTTCGGGCTTCATCTTGGCGGGGATCGAATGATGGAAATCATCGACCCAGACCTTGATGAAATCGGGATGACGCTCGGCGGTCTCGTCGACATCGGCTCGCGCTTCCTCGACGGTGGTGGGGCGATAGAGCTGATCGGCGCCGGCGGCCATCGGCGGGGCGCCTTCCGGCACGCCAATGCCGCGATCCGCGCCGAAAATATCGGCCCCGCCCAGCGTTCCGGCATGGGCCAGCGGCTGCAACTCGTAGAACAGCGGCGCGTTCAGCCCCAGCGAGGTGATCGTCGTCACGCCATAGCGCTGCCATTGCCGCAGCTCGCGCAGCGCATTCTCGCGCGTGTAATTCTGGGGCCCGCTGGTGATGCCATCGGTATAGGCCAGATGCGAATGGTTCGAGATCAGGCCGGGCATCACGCTCTGGCCGGTGAGGTCGACCACTTTGGCGCCGGCGGGCAGCTTCACGCGGTCATCGGGGCCGACCGCGCGGATCTTGCCGTCTTCGATCAGGATGGTCTGCGCCAGTTTCGGCGTGCCGCCCTGCCCATCGATCACGCGGGCATGCTGCAGGGCCACGACCTGCCCCGCGCCTTGGGCCTGAGCCGCCGAAACACACAGCAGCGCCCCCAAGGAGGCGGAGGCTGCGAGACGAAAAAGAGTGTTCATGGATGTCCATTCTGCCGGGCTATGCCATGCCTATGGACCCCGACCGCGCCGGGAGGAAGCGCGAAGGGGGCTTTATCCATCGCTATTCCGGTTTTGCCCCGCTTCGGCCTCCCTGCGCGGCATAGGCCGCCGCGCCTCTCAGCCCTCGGGTTCGATATAGATCGCATTGCCGATCAGCAGCAGGCGCCCATCCGCGCCGCGCCCATCGGCGCGTACCCAGTGTCTGCGCCCGTCGGCGGACCACGTCAGAGGCAGACTGTCGGCGGCATCGCGCGTCAGCACCTTGCGGCCATCGAGCAGGTAATCGATCCTGCCTCCGGGCACGCCCTGCATCCGCGCGGTGATCACCAGCCTCCTGCCTTTCGCGGTGTGGATCGTGCCGCCCATCTCGACCGCCTGCTTGCCGCTGGTCGCGTTGATGTCGAGCATGCGATCATGCGTGCCCTCGACATCGACAAAGGCCCGGCCCGCGCGCAGGCCATCCATAAAGCCCTGCGTCGAAAGGCTGTCCATATGGATGACGGTGGTGGGCGTGCCGATCGCGCCGGGCTTGTCGGCGGGAATGTCGGGGTTGTGATTGTCGCTGCCGCCGATGGCGGTGACATGCTGCCCTTTGTCGAGCAGGCTCTGCCACAGCGCGATCCCTTGCAGCGGCCCTTCCGCCGAGCCGGTCTGGGCGAGGGTGCCGCCATTCACCACCTCGATCGCGCCCACGGCGCCGGGGGGCAGGTCCGCCACCCGCCAGCCGCAGCCCATGCAGGCCTCGCCCGAGGGCAGACCCGCGTGGTTGAGCGAAACGATCCCGCCCGCCTGTCTGGCCGTATCCAGCCATCTGGCGGCCTCGGCGTAGCTGGGCGCGCTCATGCGGAAGTCGAGCGGGCCGGTGGGGCCGAAGACATTGGCATGGCCGAAGAAGGTGGTGATCTCGCGTCCGGGCAGCAGCAGCATCCTGTCGAAGGCGCCTTGCAACGCGCGCAAGGCGGCGAAATGCGCGATGCTGTTGTGATCGGTCAGCGCGATGAAATCGAGCCCTCGCGCCGCTGCCGCCTCCACTGTGCGGTAGACCGGGCAGGGGGTTTTCGCGCCCGATTGTGCGCGGCATGAGCCGTCGCTGTTGCCGCTGTGCATATGGAGGTCGCCGCGATACCAGCCCGGCGCGGCATGGATCGGCGCGTCTTCCAGCGCGGTGACGGCGGGGCCGCGTTCGATAAAGACCTTGGCCTCGAAGGGCGCGGCCACGCCTTCGCGGATGTTGGGTACGCCAAGGATCAGGCGCCAGCGCCCCGCAGGCAGCGGGCCGGGCAGATAGCCCGGCGTCGCTTCCTCGGTGCTCAGCGTCATGTGATCGCGGGCGCCGCCGCTCCAACCGCGCAGGCGCTGTGGGTCGGCCAGCCCGAGGTCGATGACCGAGCGCTGCTCCTTGCCGCCATAGCTGAAGCGGATGGTGAGCCGCGTGACGCCCTCCGGCAGATCGAAGGGCACCTCGCGGTAATGTTCGAAATCGGCGCGCGTGATGCTGCCGGTCAGCGTTTGCCAGGGGGCCGCTTCCCCGGCCTGTGCCGGGCCCGAACCCAGCATGAGCGTGATTGCCAGAACGGCGGCGGTAATCCCCCGGCGCATCATCAGAACTTGTACATCACGGCGGCGCGGAAATTCCGGCCGATCAGCGGGCGGGCGATGAAGGTGTTGGCGCCGGCATCGGCGTTCTGCACCTCGCCCGCGCGCGGATTGCCCTCGGTCAGCCCCAGCGAGTTGTTGAGATTGTCGATATAACCATAGAGCGAGAGCTTGTCGGTCACCTGCGCGCGCAGGCTGACATTGATGGTGGCATAGGCGGGCAGGCGCACCGAATTGGCCGTGTCGACATAGCGCGCGCCCTCATACTCATAGGAGGCCTGAATGCGCAGCTTGTCATGCAGCAGGTTGAAGCCCGGCACGATGCGCAGGCTGACGGTGGGCACGCGGATCAGGCGCTTGCCGTCGTAATTGTTCACTTTGCCCGAGGCATCGGTGTAGACCAGCCCCTTGTAGTGCGGGTCCTGCAAGGTCACCGTTCCCGAAATGTCGAAGAAGCGCGCGGGGCGCAGCGTGCTTTCCAGTTCCAGCCCGAAGGTCTGGGTGTTGGCGTTGAGCGCCTCGGTCACCGAGGAGCCGGTGTTGAGGTCGAAGCGGTAATTGGTGAAGGAGACGTTGTTGTACTTCGTCCAGAAGCCGGTCGCGAAGACATCCAGCAGCGGGCTGGTGAATTTCGCGCCCACCTCGCCCAGATCCATCGTCTGGGTGAGCGGCGTGGCGGTCGGGCTGGTCACGTAATTGCCAAGGCTCGGCATGCGGTTGGCATAGGTGTAGCGGGCGAACATGCCGGCATGCCTGTCGAACTGGTAATTCAGCCCCGCCGTCACCGTGGCATGGCTGAAGGTGCTGTCGTAATTGGCCGAAAGGCCACTGCCGGTCAGGATCGAGGAGGTCGCGGGCGTGCCCAGATTGACCGTCTTCTTCAGCCCCACCGTGCCGCGCGCGCGCATCGTTTCCCAGCGGACTCCGCCATCGAGGCGCAGCTTGTGGGTGATCTGCCATTCGTCGGAAAGGTAGAGCGCATTGGTGGTCTGTTCGCCATGGGCGCTTTCCCACTCATAGCCATATTTGTAGATGCCGTTGGTGTCCGAGAAGGATTTGACGACATTGCCCGCCGTATCGACCGCGACCAGATTGAGCAGCCGCGCATTGTCCTGCACATCGAGCAGGGCGGTGGAGGAATAACGGCTGAAATCCTCGTCGATATGGGCAAAATAATAGCCCAGCGTGATGTCATGCGTGGTCGATCCCATGCGGAAGCGATGGGCGGCATGGGTGTCGCTCATGAACTCCTTCACGGGCAGGGTCAGGCCGCGCAGGCCCCCCACGATGACCAGGCCATTGCCGTTCTGATTGGCCGTGTCGAACACCTGCCCGCCATTGGTGTAGCGCAATTGCAGCGCGCTGGCCCCCGGCGCCTGAGCCAGCAGGCTGGCGTTGGAGGAGAGCAGGCTCGACGCGCTCTGCAGCGTGTTGGGATAGACGCCGTTGCGCTGCGTGTTGGAGTCATTGTAGCGCGAGGTGTTGCTGATCTTCCAGCCCTCGACCGGCTCGATTTCGAATTTGGCGGTCAATTGCGTGCGCTTCACCTGCGTGCCAAGGCTGTTGTCGAAGGTGTAGGTCGATCCGTCGCCCTGCTGCATCTTGATAAGCTGCGTCTCGGGGCCGGCCACCGTGCCCGAATGGCCGTTGAAACCGGGCACGGCGCGGATCTGCCCATCGGGATAGGTGCGCATCGGGATGCCGGTGTAGAAGGCGACGATGTCGTCGAGCCGTTTCACATCGAAGCTGAATTTCGCATTCGACCATTCGCGCGAGACGGTGGCGCGGATCTGCCCGCCCCGGTTGCCGGTGAAGCCCGGATCGCGAACGCCACCCTCGGAGCGATAGAAGCCGCCCACCGCCAGCTTCCAGTCGCCCACCGGCGCGCCCACCCAGAAATCGGCGCGATAGAGGCTGTCGGCGCCCAGCGTCATCTTGACGAGGCCCTCGGCATGGTTGCCGACCTGACGCGGGATGAAGTTGATCGCGCCCGCCGGAGCGTTGGAATAGAACAGCGAGGCCGGACCGCCGCGCACCACCTCGATGCGCTCGATGGTCTCGTCGAGGCGGAACACCTGATCGGCGTTGAGATAGCCCAGCGCGGGATCATGCTGGACGGGAATGCCGTCTTCCAGCAACTGCACCGAGCCGAAGCCGTCGACCGGCACGCCGCGGGCGCGCACATTGCCGCTGGCCTCGCCGCCCGAGGATTCGACCCAGAAGCCGGGCACCGATTTCAGCGCTTCGGTCACGCTGGTGGGGGCCTGCAGGCGCAGGGCTTCCTCGCCGATGTTGGTCACCGAATAGCTGGTTTCGGCCTTGGTGCGGACCTTGGTGCCCGCGCGGCCGGTGACGATGATGTCGTTGAAGCCGCCGCCCTGAGGATCGGAACGCGTATCTGCCTGGGCGTCATTCGCCGCTGCGGGCGCTTCGGCACGGGCCTGTGCCGCCCCGGCGCAGAGCATGGCCAGCATGGATGTGGTGATCAGCAATGATTTCATGGCGAGATGCCCCCTTCGTGTGCGTGCTCGGGTTCGATGGGCAAAGTCTCCCCGTCCCCGGAATCGCGGTTTTGCGAGGCCGGGCGGGTGGTGCCATGAACTGAGCTGTCAGCGCGCAGACGGGATGGCGCGGCGATCCCGCTACCGGCCCGGCAAATATTTTTCGTGGTCGGCGATGCGCTGCCAATGTCAATTTGCTGTAACAACCGCGCCCTAGTGACGCCTCCAGGTTTCGCACCGGAGGGGGAGCGCCATGTCCTGGCTTCGCGACATCGACATCTGGTTTGCCGACCATGTCTTTGTCTTCAACCAGCAGCACCGACGCTATGCCGCCAGCCTGATGCGGCAGGCCGACGAGGCCGAAGAGCTGGTGCAGGAGGCCTATGCAAGGCTTTTCGCGCTGCCCGACTGGGCGTCTGTCGCCAATCCGCACGCCTTCACCATGCGCATCATCCGCAATCTGGCGATCGAGCGTTTTCGCCGCGCCGATGTGGTGCGTTTCGATCAGGGCGCGCTGCTCGCCGCGCTGGATGTCGCCGACCACGCCCCCACGCCCGATGTGGTGGCGATGGACCGCAGCGAGTTGAACCACATCGCCCGGCTGATGCAGACCATGCCCCCGCGCATGCGCGAGGCGCTCCATCTGCGAAGAATTGAGGGACTTCCGCCCGCGCAGGTAGCGGAAAGAATGCAGATCTCCGTCTCCACGGTGGAAACCCATCTGGTCAAGGCCCTGCGCTTCTTGGTAGAGCGGGCGGATGGACTGGACGCACCGGGAAAGGCGGAGCAGGCGCATCAATGCGAGATGACGGAAAGGCTGGAGCGAGTCTGAGCGACCAGGCCACCCAGTGGCTGGTGGCGCTCGACGCTGGTTCTGCCGATAGAGATGAGTTCGAGGCATGGCGTGGCGCCGATCCGCGCCATGCCGCAACCTTTGCGCAAGTGGCGGCCACATGGCGCCGCACCGCCGACCCGCGCCTGCCCGCCATCCTTGAGCAACCGCCTGAGGAACAGGTTTCCGAGATTGCCGGGGATGTGGCGCCGCATGCCTCTGCCAGCCCCACGCGCCGCGCCGTGATGGGAGGCGCTGCCGGACTGCTGGCGCTGGCCGGGGCGGGGGCCTTTCTCGCCGCGCCGCGCCGCGCTTCGGCCCAGACCGCCATCGGCGAGCGCCGGTTGGTGCGGCTGCAGGATGGCAGTCAGGCCATGCTCAACACCGATACGCGGATTTCATGGCGCTTTGACGAGGGCGGGCGCGATCTCTGGATCGAACGCGGCGAGGCGGCGCTGCTGGTCAGCGATGCCAGCCAACCCTTCCGCCTGTTCAGCGATCCGGTGGATGCGCGGCTGAGCGCGGGCAAATTCTCGCTCAGGCTGGATGCGGCAGAAGCGCAATTGCTGGTATTGGCCGGGCAGGCCGCCGCGACCTATGGCGGCGCGATGGCGCGCACGCTGGGGGCGGGCAGCCGGCTGACCCTGCGTGGCGGAGCCGGCCAGATCGCGTCGCTCTCCCCCGAGGATATGGTCAGTGCCACCGCATGGGAGCAGGGCGACATCACCTTTCGCGGCATGCCGCTCGCTCAGGCCGTGGCGGAGTTCAACCGTTATCTGCCGGTCAAGATCGTGCTGGCCGATGCGCAGCTTGGCCGTCTGCAACTGGGCGGCACCTTCCACACCGCCAGCCCGGATGCCTTTCTGGCCGCGCTGCAGGATGGTTTCGGCATCGCCAACCGGCGAGAGGGCGATGCCATCGTGCTCTACCGCGCGCGGGGCGCCTGATCCTGCCCGGATGACATGAAGCTGTCGTGCATGAACGGCAGGGAGCGAGCATGCACCCGATTCGGCGCTTCCTTTTTGCCACGACGATGCCTGCCGCGATCATGTCTCTCGCCGCGCCGGTGGAAGCCGGTGCGCCCGATCCGGCACGCGGTTTCGACATTCCCGCGCAAACCCTGGCCGCCGCGCTCGATCAATTCGCGCATCAGGCCGGGGTGCAATTGCTCTATCCCTACGCTTATGCCGCGGCGCGGCGCAGTGCGCCCCTGCATGCCGCCCTGCCGCCTCGCCACGCTCTGGAACATTTGCTGCGTGACAGCGGGCTGACGATTGCCCGCTACGCCAATGGCGTTGTCCTGCTGAAGCCCGCGCCCGTCGTCGCCGCGCGAAAACAACCCGCGCCGCAGCTCGTTCGCCCCCGGCTTGCCACCCCACCTCCGGCGCCCGATCCCCGGTCGCAGGAGGACATCATCGTCACCGGCCGGGCGAGCGGCACGGCGCTTTCCCCCGAAGAGGCGAGCTATGCCATCACCCGCTTCGACGCCGATATGCTGGCGCGCCGGGGCCCCGGATCGACCGCCGATCTGTTCAAGGAGGTCCCCGGCTTCTGGGTCGAAAGCACCGGCGGCGAGGCGAGCAACAACATCCGCGCGCGGGGCATCCCGACCGATGGCTATTCCTCGGTCGCGATTCTGGAGGACGGGCTGCCGGTCCAGTATGATGGCGGGTTGGGCTATCTCAACACCGATCAGGTGGTGCGCAGCGATGCCACCATCGATCGGGTGGAGGCGGTGCGCGGCGGCCCCTCGGCGATCTTCGCGCCCAATGCGCCGGGCGGCAGCATCGATTTTCTGACGCGCAATCCGCTCACCCGCCCCGGCACCAGCCTGTCGGTGACCGGCGGCTCCACCGGTTATCGGCGGATCGACGGCTTTGTGGGGCTGCGCCTGACGCCCCGGCTGGGGGTGTCGCTCGGCGGCTTTTACCGGCGTGATGATGGCTTGCGCGATCCGGGCTATCCGGCCGATCGGGGCGGGCAGATCCGGGCGGGCATCACCTATGACGATGGGCGTAATCGCCTGTCCTTCAATGTCAAACATCTCGATGACCGGGTGATCCTCTATCTGCCGGTGCCGCTTCAACTGGACAGCGCGGGGAATGTCGCTGCGATCCCCGGCTTCGATCCCTTGCGCGATACGCTGGCCGGGCCCGCCAATGTCCATGTCGCCTTCAAGACGCCCACAGGTCCGCAGGATTTCGACCTGTCGCAAGGCACGCACAGCCGGATCACCTTCTACACCGCTTCGAGCCACGTCGCTTTGGGCGGGCACAGTGCGCTGGAGATCAAGGCCCGGCTGCGGACCGGATCGACCTTGCGCAACGGCCTGTTCCCTGTTGGCCGCCCGATGACGGGCGACGCCTATATCGCCAGCGTGTGGCCTCAGCTTGCTGCCGGTTTTCCCACCGCTGCCAGCGCCGCGCTGCGCTATGCCGACACGGGCGCGACGTTTCTGCCGGGCAGCAATGGCAACGGGCTGGTGGTGGGCGCCAACCTGCTCTCGATCCGCCTGCCGATGCGCGAGTTCATCGGCGATGCGCGGCTGACCAGCCGGTGGCACGCGGTGGGCGAGCATGATCTCGCCTTCGGGCTGACCTATGCTGACAGCCGCCTTGGTTTCGCCCGGTCGATGGGGACCGTGCTGCTCGATGTGCGGGGGCAGGCGCGGCGGCTCGATGTGGTGGCCTTGGGCGCGGATGGGCGGCAGGTGGGGGCGCTGACCGACAATGGCTTTGTGCGCTATGGCTCTCTGTTCGACAATGCCACGCTGCGCACGGCCAATGTCGCGCTCTATGCCGGGGACGAGTGGCGGGTCAGCCCGCATTGGCGCATCGACCTGGGTGCCCGTTGGGAGCGGACGCGCATTCATGGCGGTGTCGAGGGATCGAATGCCGTCAATCTGGGCGATCCGGCCACGCTGGCCGACGATGCCGTGCTGACCGGTAATGGCATCGTCGCACCGATCGACCGGCACTTTTCAGGCTTCAACGCCACGCTGGGGGTCAATTATCACCCCAGGCCGGGGCTGGGACTGTTCGCCCGCGTCACCAGCATCGCCCGGCTGCCGAGCGCCACCGACTTCACCTCGGACCCGCAACGCAGCGACGAGGCGCCGGTGCCCATCACCATGGCGGAGGCCGGTGTCACCCTGCGGCGCCCGCACTGGCATGTGCAGGCGGTCGGCTTCGGGACCCATTTCGCCCGGTTGCCCTTTACCGACTATCGTTTCGATCCGGCGACCAGCGCCTACACCAACCAGACCTCCATCGCGGATACCTCGGCCATCGGTCTTGAACTGATGGGGCATGCCGATGTGGCCGGTCCCTTGCAACTGGATGTGCAGGCCACCTTGCAGGACCCGCGTTATCGGAACTTCCGCTATACCGAACTGACCAATGGCGTGGCCGTGGCCCATGATGCCAGCGGCAATCAGTTGATCCGCGTGCCCCGGCTGGCGCTGCGGGCCACGCCTTCGCTGGTGCTGCTGGCGGAGCGGGTGAGGGTGGGGGTGGACATCATCCATTATTCGGCGCGCTTTGCCGATATCGCCAATTCGCAGCGCCTGCCGCCCTTTTCGCTGGTGAACATCCATGCGAGCGCGCGGGTGAACGACCATCTGATGGTGACGCTCAATGGCACCAACCTGACCAACGCCCTTGGCCTGACCGAGGGCAACCCCCGCATGGGCTCCTTCGATGCGGGCGGGATGAGCGGCGGCTATTTTCTGGCGCGGCCCGAGTTCGGGCGCACGCTGCGCGCGACGGTGAACCTGACCTATTGACCGGAGCGCCGCCATGGACGCAGATAGCGCTGGCCTGACACAAAAGGGCCACGCAGCGTGGGGTGCTGCGCGGCCCTTCTGTTTGTCTCAGGCGTCCGGCTTAGAAAGTGATGCCGAGCGAGCCGAAGACCTGGCGCGGCGCCGAAGCGTGGAACACCTGGACCGTGCCCGAGGCATCGTCGGGCGCAAACACGCTGTTGTCGAAATTGGCGGCATAGCGCTTGTTGGTCAGATTGGTGACGTTGAGCGAGGCCTTCAGCCCTTTGAGCGGGCCGACATGGCCGAAGTCATAGCCCAGCCCCAGATCCAGCGTGAAATAACCGCCAAAGCTCTGGTCGTTGGTGTAGGTGTAGTAGCGGCGACCGGTGTACTTGCCCTGCAGCGAGGCCGACAGACCGCCCTGTTTCACGGTCAGCATGCTGGAGACCATAGTCTTGGGCGTATCGACCTGCTGCTTGCCCGCCGTGGCCTTCACCACGCAGCTCGCGCCCGAGCACCAGTCGAGGTTCTGGTCATAGGTCGTGGAATTGAGCGAGAGCGAATTGTACCAGCTCACCCAGTTCAGCGGCTTCCACAGGGCGCCGATTTCCATGCCCTTGCTCGTCACGCTGCCGGCATTGTGGAAGGAGTTGCCGCAGCCCGGCTCGGACTGGCGCGCGGTGGCGCAGGGGTTGTACTGCAGCAGGCGGTTGTCGAACTTCGAATAATAGCCGCTCAACGACACCTGCAGCGTGCGGCTGACATAGCGGTAGCCACCCTCGACGCTGCGCGACTTTTCGGGTTTCAGCGTGTTGCCCTGAGCGTTCCACACACTTTGCGTCACCGACTGGGGCCCCAGCTTGAAGCCGCCCTGATACATCGCCATGTTCTCGGCATAGCTGGCGTAGATCTCATGCCCCTGCGCAATCTTGTAGCGCAGGCCGACCTGCGGCAGGAAATAATCCTGCGCCACCAGCGAACCTGTCGCGAACTGGCTGGAGGCGGGCGGCGCGGTCTTGGCGATGCCGGGCAGGGCATGCGCGTCGGAGCGCGAATAGGTGCCCTTGAAGCCGAAATCGACGGTCAGCGTGTCGTTCAGCAGCGACATCGTGTCCTGCAGATAGAACTGGCGCGTCTTCCAGTCGGTGGATTGTACCCATTGCGCGCTGTCGGGCTGACCCTGAAGGTATTGCGCCAGATCGCTCGGGCCGGTGACATTGCTCCAGATGTAGCGCGAGGCGCTGCTGGTGTTCTCTTCCAGCCAGAAGCCCGCCTGGAAGCGGTTGAAGGCGACATTCCACGTCAGGCTGCCCAGACCGCCGCTGCGGTTGATGGTGTAGCGCGTGTCGCGGATCTGCACCGGCACGTCGTCCGAGGTGTCGGCGGTGCCCTGCGTCGAATAGGCCGAGTTGATGAAGTTGTTGCCCGCGCCCTTGTCGTGATGGTGATAGGCCTTCAGGCTCAGCGTCAGCGCCTTGGACAGGTTGAAGTCGCCGGTGAGGTAGTACAGCTCGTCGTTGCGCAGGATCTGGCCGTTGGTGTAGGTGTATTCGCTGTCATAGGCGGTCGCGCCGCTGCATTTGCTGGACTTGAGCACGCAATAGGAGCGGCCCAGATAGCCCTGCCAGTCGGGCGCCATGCCGCCGAAATCCCAGCCGCGACGGTTCAGCATATCCTTCGACAGATAGGCGTCGTCGGCCTGATTGGTGCGCGACACATCGACAAAGGCGCGGATCACGCCGCCGTTGAACTGATACTTGAGCTTGCCGTTGAACTGCTTGCCGGTGGAGGTGTTGCCCGCCGCCTGGTTCACAAACAGATTCTGGCGGCTGTACTGGCCCGAAAGATAGGCCGAGAAACCATTATGCTCGCCGGTGTCGAGGCGGACATAGGTGCGCAGCGCATCGGCGCTGCCGAAGCTCTGAGTGATGGCGCCGCCCATATGCTTGAGCGGATCGCTGCTGGTATAGGTCACCGCGCCGCCCAGATTGCTGGTCGAGGGGATGCCCAGCCCCGCGATGCCGGTGGCCAGATCGGCGCGGCCCAGATTGTCCGAGATCAGCGCGCGGTTGATCGTCAGGCCATTGTAATTGTTGTAGGCGCCGTCGCCCAGCGGAATGCCGTCGAGCGCATAGCCCAGATGGGTGGTGGAAAAGCCGCGCACCTGCAGCGACATCGACTGCTCGTTCAGGCCCAGCGCGTCGATCGACTGCGACATCACGCCCGGCAGGAAGTTCAGCGCCTTTTGCACGCTGGTGCCCGGCGGCAGCACGTCGAGGTTCGAGGGCACCAGCGTCGAGACCGAGCGGGTTTCACCGCTGCCCACGACGACAATGGCTGCCTCATCCTTGCTGTCCGTGTCCGCCGGAGCAGTCTGTGCATGGGCCTGGGTGGTGAAGACAAGACAGACGGCAGTCGTCAGCGTGAAAGCGGATTTTTTCAAGATTTTGCCCCATGATTGCAATTGCGCCGCAAGAACTTGTGCACGGGCGCCCAAAGCATGAGGCGGGCCTATGTCATTGTAATATGACAGCTATGCTACACGAATGTTGGTTATGTAATTTTTATGCGGGCGCAATTGACTGGGCATTTGATCTATAGTGTGAGGCGCCGGAATGCAGGTCGATTATGACCGTCCTGCTCAAATTGGGACTGCGCTCAGCATCCCGTGCCCACGATTGTTGACATCGATGTCAGATCAGGGCACAGCGCCGCCAAACATGCCGCAAAGGCATGAACAGGGAGCCGATCGGATGTTACGGGACAGGCGCGAAGCGCGCATCAGGCTTGCGGATCTGGGTCTTCTCGCGCCATCCCTGCCGACGGCATCCATCGCCCGCATGGTCGAGCGCTGATCCATGTCCCCTAACGGAAAGACGGCCATGACAGACACACGGCATCTGGTGATCGTGGGCGGCGGCACGGCAGGCTGGATGACGGCCGCCTCGCTGGCGCAGGCTCTGCCGCGCGGCAGTTGGTCGATCACTCTGGTGGAATCGCCCGAGATCGGCATCATCGGCGTGGGCGAGGGCAGCTTCCCGACCCTGCGCAACACCATTGCCCGGCTGGGGCAGGGCCTGCCCGGCGGGGATGAGCGCAGTTTCATGCGCGCCGCGCGTGCCACCTTCAAGCAGGGCGTGCGCTTTGTCGGCTGGGCGGGTCAGCAGACGCCGGGCTCGCAAAGCGACGATTACTTCCACCCCTTCGACCTGCCGCGCGACAATTTCGACGAGCGCCTGCTGCCCTTCTGGCTGGACAGCGGCGTCGATCCGCGTCGCCCGTCATGGGCCGGGTCGATCTCCGTGCAGGAGGCGGTGATCCACGCGGGCCGGGCGCCCAAGCGTGCGCAGGACGCGGATTTCACCGGCCCGCTCAACTATGCCTATCACTTCGATGCGACCTCGCTGGCGGCATGGCTGCGCCAGATGGCGCAGGCGCGCGGGGTGCAGCGCATCGAAACCACCATCGCCTCGGCCCGCCTGACGCCCGAGGGGCAGATCGCCGCGATCCTGCCCAAGGATGGCAGCCCGGAGATCACCGGGGATTTCTTCATCGACTGCTCGGGCCTGTCCGCCATGCTGATCGGCGATGCGCTGGGCTCGCCCTTCGTGCCGGTGAGCGACGTGCTGATGAATGACCGCGCCGTCGCCCTGCAGATCCCCGATGCCGAGCCCGGCCAACCCATCGCCCCCTACACGCTGGCGACTGCGCATGACGCGGGCTGGATCTGGGATATCGCTCTGCCCGACCGGCGCGGCACAGGCTGCGTCTATTCCAGCGCCCATATGTCCGACGACGAGGCCGAGGCAACGATCCGCCGCTATGCCGGGCCTGCGGGGGACAAACTCTCCACACGGCGCCTGCAGTTCCGCACCGGCTATCGCGCGCAGCAATGGATCGGCAATTGCGCCGCCGTGGGCCTTGCCGCCGGCTTCTTCGAGCCGCTGGAATCCACCGGCATCATGCTGATCGAGGTGGCCGCCCATCTGCTGGGCCAGATGCTGGCCGTGCCCTCCGATCCCGCCGTGATGGCGGCCAGCGCGCGCAGCTTCAACCGGCTGATGACCGCCCGTTTCGGCGCGATCACCGACTTCCTGAAGCTGCATTACTGCATCAGTCGCCGCCGCGACACGCCCTATTGGCGCGACAACACCGATCCGTCCTCATGGAGCGACAGTCTGCGCGACCGGATCGAGCAATGGCGCCACCGCGTCCCCTCACGCTTCGATTTCGTGGTGGACCATGAGAGCTTCCTCCCGCCGAGCTGGGGTTATATCCTCAATGGCATGGGGTTCGAGACGCAGGCCGGGCAGGGGGCCATCGATGCCGATCCGACCGAGGCCGCAAGGGTGCTCTCGGCGGTGGGGGCGCTGCATCGGGGGGCGCCTCAGGCCATTGCCGCTTTGCCCGATCACCGGGCGCTGATCGACCAGATCCATCAGCCGGGCTGACCGCAGGGCTTAAAGCGCGCTGGCGGCGGTGTTGCCCAACTGATCGGGGAAATGCTCGCTGTCGTTCTTCTGCCAGGTCGGATCGCTTCGGGGCGAGGCCTCGATCAGTCGCGCCTCAAGGCCGATGTTGTGCATGGCATGGATGCCCAGCAGCGCCTCGAAGGCCTGTGCCTTGCCGATCCGCGCCTCCAGAATGGCCAGCGTTTCAGGGCGGGTGACATAGTCCGCCGCCTGCATCAGGGCGGCGTCGCGCGTGCCCGCGATGACGATGATACGATTGCCATCGACCCCGGCAAAGGAGCTGATCAGCGCATAATCCTCGCCCTCGGCATCGCTGTTGTTGAGATGGCTGGTGGCCATGAAATGGTGGCCGCTGCGCTGGTCGATGATTTCGTCATAGCTGCTGCCCACGGCAAAGCGCGAATGGTCGAACACCGCCTCGCGCAGGCTGCCCAGGCCACTGAGATAGCCCACATAAACAATGCCATTGTTCTTGAGCAGGGTGACATCCATCCGCGATGTCGGCACCACCGCGACCGCCCCCATGCCATTCGGGCCAAAGCGGAGCAGCGGCGCCACCGAGCGGATCGCCGTGCCCACCCCCAGCGGCAGATAGCTGAGGCCGAGATCGATATAATCGCGGCGGTGGGCCTCATCCATCGCCTTGAATGTGTCGAGATCGCGCGGGGAATTGACATCGAACTCGCGCCTCAGCCGGGCGACCTCGCCATCCGGCCCGTTTTCGCCGAAAATGTAGTAGTCCCCCACCACGATGGCGGCCCGGCGGCTGTGCGCAAACAGCGGCTGCCACAGGGCGGAGTGCTGGATGCCCCCCAGATGGCCCGGATCATCCTGCCACCGGCCGATCTGCCAGCCCAGCGCAAGGGTCAGGAGCGGGGCGAGCAGGGCAGCCGCCAGCCACCACACCCTGCGACGCGGCGTGGCGGGGGGCAGGGGCGGCTCGATGACCGGCTCCGGTTCGGGTTCCTCTGGTTCAGCTTCCGGCATGGCCAGCGGTTCCAGCGCCAGCAGATAGCCGCCCTTCGGCAGGATCAGGCGCATGGGCTGGTCCTTGCCCGGCCCGGCATAGAACTCGTCCAGCTTGCGGCGCAGGCGATGGACATAGACCCGCACCGAGGAATCGGCATCGCCTTCACCAGCCGGGCGGGCGAAGACGGCCTCGGCGATCTCGATTTCCTTGGGTGCGCGTCCGGTCTGGGCGCGGGCCAACAGAAAGCGCAGCAATTGCTCCATCACATGCGATCGCCCCAGCCCCTCGGCAGCGAGCACCAGA
Source organism: Novosphingobium sp. (assembly GCF_039595395.1). Classification (NCBI taxonomy): domain Bacteria; kingdom Pseudomonadati; phylum Pseudomonadota; class Alphaproteobacteria; order Sphingomonadales; family Sphingomonadaceae; genus Novosphingobium; species Novosphingobium sp. Next base: position 482,270 of record NZ_JBCNLP010000006.1, read on the forward strand.
GCGACCTGGCCGTCGAGACTGTCATGGGTGGCAGGGGATGGGGTGGGTTCGATCGTCATGTCTGGGCCGGGTCATGCCGGCGGGACACCGGTGTTTCTTGCACTGTAACATTATCTGTAACGTCCTCTCAACCGTAAAGAACTGGGTGTGCGCGGGGAGATTTTGGCAAGAGCGAAGCAGGATCAGGAAGAAGAGCGCAGGGAGATAGGCGTGTTCGTTTCGAAGGTGGCAGCAAGAAGGTTTTTTATATCGACTGCCCTCGCTGCCGGAGCGATCGCCACCCCCGCCTGCGCGGCAGATGAACCGGACGCCGCCGACCAGTCCGCTGCCTCCACCATTGTGGTCACCGCGTCACGCGGGGATATGCTGGGCAAGGCGCTGACGGCCAGTCAGGGTTCGATCACCCGCGCCGAGGTGGAGTTGCGCCCGATCTATCGCGCCGGGCAATTGTTCGAGGCGGTGCCGGGGCTGGTCGTCACCATCCATTCGGGCGAGGGCAAGGCGCAGCAATATCTGATCCGTGGCTACAACCTCGACCATGGCACCGATTTCGCCAGCTTTGTCGATGACATGCCGGTCAACAGGCCGACCAATGCCCATGGTCAGGGCTATTCCGACCTCAATTTCCTGATGCCTCAGATCGTGGCCGGGGTCGATTACACCAAGGGGCCCTATACGCCGGGCATCGGCGATTTCGGCTCGGTGGCTTCGGCGCATACCAGCCTGCTCAACGATCTGCCCGCTCAGGTGGCGGTGACCGTGGGCACCGATGGCTATCAGGAGCTGTTTGGCGGCGGCACCATCCATTTCAAACATGGCGGCAAGCTGCTGGCGGCGGTCGGTCTGGGCCATTATGACGGCCCCTGGCAGCCCAAGCAGAACTTCCAGAAGGTGAATGCCGCACTGCGCTATTCGCAAGGCAGCGCCACGGACGGTTTCAGCCTGACCGGCCTCTATTACAAGAGCCGCGGGCGCCTGATCACCGACCAGCCCGAACGCGCCATCGAGAATGGCACGATCAGCCGTTTCGGCACGCTGGACCCCAGCGATCACAGCCTGTCGGAGCGGTTCAGCCTCTCGGGCCATCTCGACAAGAGCCTTGGCGGCGGGCAGCTTTCGGTCAGCCTCTATGCCATTCACAGCACGATGACGCTGTGGAACAATTTCACCCATTATCTGCTCGATCCGGTCAATGGCGATCAGGAGGAGCAGGATGAGCGCCGCACCACCCTGGGCGGCGCGGCCAGCTACAGCTTCCGCAAGGATCTGGGCGGGATCAGCTTCGAGACGGTGGTGGGGCTTCAGGCGCGCTACGACGGCGCCTTTGTCGATCGCAAGCATACGCTCAGCCGCAACACCATTCTGCCTTACTGCAATGCTCAGGATGATGACGGCAACACCACCACCTTCAGTGCGGTGAACGGCAATTGCACCGCCGACCATGTGCGGCTGCTCGATCTGGCGCCCTATGTGCAGGAGACCGTGCGCTTCACGCCCTGGCTGCGCGCGGTCGTCGGCCTGCGCGAGGAATATTACCACGCCACCGACCGCAGCGACATGGACGGCAATCACTATGCCGGGCAGCAATGGCTGGCCCAGCCCAAGGTCAATCTGATTGTTGGGCCTTTCGCCAAAACCGAAATCTACGCCAGCTATGGCCGGGGTTTCCATTCCAATGATGCGCGCGGCGTGTTCGGCACGGTGGCGGCTGAAGGTATTCAGGCCAGCGGTGTGGCCACGCCGCTGCTCGCCTCGACCACCGGTTTCGAACTGGGGATGAGGAGCAATCTGATCCCCAGGCTGCAGTTGCAACTGGCGGTGTTCCAGCAGGATTTCGGTTCGGAACTCAGCTACAATGCCGACACCGGGCAGGATGAGGCCGGCGCCCCCAGCCGCCGTCAGGGCATCGAGGTGGGCGGGCAGTACCATCCCTTCAAATGGCTGGAGTTGAACGCGGATCTTGCCTTTTCCAAGCCGCGCTATCACACCAATGATCTGGCCGCTTATGGGCTGGAGCAGCCTTATATCGCCGATGCGCCCAATTTCATCTATTCGGCGGGCGTGCTGATCAACGGGCTGGGGCCGATTTCTGGTGGGTTGCAATGGCGGCGGCTGGGCACGCATTCGCTCAATGATGGCACGAAATATCCGCAGGACGGCGGCTACAGCGAGTGGAACATGGATGTGTCCTATGCCGCACCCCATGGCTGGAAGCTGACGGTGGGCGTCTTCAACCTGTTCAACAGCAAGGATGCGGCCTCGGATTATTACTACACCAGCCGTCTGCCGGGCGAACCGGCGGAGGGCATCACCGGCTTCCAGACCCATCCGCTGGAGCCACGCTCTGCCCGCTTCACGCTTGCAAAGACCTTTTGAATGATCGCGGGAAGGTCTCGGTCAGGCTCGCAAACACCCTGATCGAGGCTGTTTCGAGCGATTTTGACAGGCCTGTCATCGCCCGCGAACACCGTTGCCCCCATTATCGAGGCGGCGATGTGTTGCGCCTTGTTTGCGGACACTTTCAAGTCTCTCGTTCAACAGAGCAGCACGGTTGAGTTCGAGAAGAAGATAAGATCCGCCCTGCAAATCGAGTCCGAGGTTCACATGAGGTTGTGGATATCAAGCCGACAGGCGCCCGTGGATCGCCAGAGAGCCTCCCGAGCTTCCTGTCTATGTTCTGACGCCGAATTCGAGGCGTGCTGCACATGCAGCCAGCTCTGACGGCCATCCGGCAAGATCCTGCGCAGGCTGGCCGTCTTCTGGTTTCCAAGCTGTTGGGAACGATGGATGGTGGTCAAGCCATGACGGAAATGCTTACCACGAACTTATAGTGCGAGAGACCTGCGGCGCTTGAACGGGATACCCATAAGAGACCGGTTTGACCTCGATCCGTTTCAAGAGCCCTACGCCCAGATCCGCGGCATCTGCTCATCCCCATTAACGTAGGGCGGCTTGTGATGGCTCCGTCTTAAGCCCTGTATGTCGGGTTTCAGCGGGAGAGGGCAGGGGCACTACCTGGCTGGATGGTGCTGGAATGTCCGGTAGGTCGTGGTATCCGGAAAGTCAGGTAACTGCGCTGGATCTGGAATAGCCGCCATTGGTTCAGTGAAGGCAGTTGCACGCGACATGAGCAGGTTCAGGTGCCATGGGGTCTTGAGCAAACCAATGCAGATGAAGTTATCGGCAGGTAGCGGGATCTGGCTAGTGTGATATGAAACGCTCAGCAATTCAGCATGAGGACATAGACCAATTTACTCGCAACGATGAGCGGGCGTTGCCCATCACGAAAATTGGACAGGGCTGAAACAAATGGGGCCAGCACTGCCTGCAAGGGGAAGACGGTGACCGTCTTCGATCCCCTTCCTAGCGCCTTAAGGTCAGGGTCAGGCCGTAGGTCATCGGGCGTGCCGCGATCCGGACCAGCGTGTCGGTGAACCGGTACATGTTGTTCCAGTCGTAGGCATTGGTGACGTTGCGCCCCCATGCGATCACCGACCAGCTGTCGTCGCTCGCCCGCAGTCCTGCACGCAGATCGAGCGTGGAGTAGGCGCGCAGGCGCAGTTCGGGATCGTTGCCCAGGCTGGCGCTGGTCGCGCTGTGATGCGTCAGATCGACGCCCAAGAAACTGCGAAGGTCAGCCCCGACCGACCATTCGTAGGTCGCATCCGCGATCATCTGGAAGCGGGGCGAATAGGGGAAGGGGGATCCTGCGAAATCCGTCAGCACGCCGTTCTGGTCATAGCCTGTAAAGCGCTGGACCTTGCTTTCGACGGCCACGGCGGACACGCCGAGGTCGAGTCCTCGCGCAGGCCGCGCCCGAAGCGAGCCCTGGAAGCCGAAAACGCGCGACTTCGGGATGTTGACCAGGGCTTCGACCGCACCGAACACCGGATCGGCGACCCGGCCCCGGACCTGCTTGTTGCGGTAGTCGTAGTAGAAGCCCGCCGCCTCGATCCGGACGATCCCGCCCCAGATCGGTGCCTTGACGCCGACCTCGTAGGCCAGCAGCGATTCCTGGCTGACAGGCGCGAACTGCAGCGAGCTGCTCACGCTGAGCGAGGGAAAGCTGCCGGACTTGAAGCCCTTGGCGAGGCTCGCATAGAGAAGCGAGCCTCCATCCGTCTTGTAGTTCACGTTGCCCCGCCAGGAGACGTTGCCCTCCGCCAGGCGGTCACGGGTTGCCGCCTGCTGCAGCGTCGCCGCGTCGATCTGGATGCAGCCGCTTTGCGGGACGGGGTCGACCGTTGGCAGAGCGCCGCGCGCCGCGGCGCTGAGATAGGCGAGGGTCTCGCCCAGCGTAGGATCGCTGCCGCTCTGCTGGCAGCCGTAGAAGCGCTGGAGAGTGTTGGTGTAGCGAAGCCCGCCGATTAGCGTCAGACGCTCTCCTGCACGATACTCCACGTTCCCGAATGCGGCTAGATCGCGCTTGTGGAACTCGAACGCGCCGCCGACGGTGGTGAAGCGCGTGAAGGCGCCGGGCAGCGGCTCGGCAAGCGAACCCGACACCACGTCGCCAGCGAAGCTCTCATCGGATTTCTGCCAAGCCGCATAGCCTCCTGCCAGCCAGCGCCACCGGCCGGTCTCGCCTGCCAGACGAGCTTCCTGATTGAACGATCCTACCTGACCCAACTGACGAAAATCGAGAGCCTGGAGCGCCGTGCCGTCCTCGTCGAGGTGCTTGTCCTGATAAAACCGCTGATAGCCGCTGATGGTCGTCAGGGTCACGGTGGGGGTCAGCACGATGTCGCTGCGTAACGTCGTCTGGAAGAACATGTCATGGGCGCCGGGATAGAAGGGCGTCCAGTCGGCCGCGCGCGCATTGGCGGGTGCCGTCGGATAGGTCTGCAGCGCGTTCACGCATGTCGGCGCGTTGGCGCAGGCCACCTTGATGAGCTGGACCGCCTGGGTGTCGGAACGGTCGATCCAGCCGTTGACGTTCAGGCTCATCCTGACGCCCGGCGATGGCTCCCACTCGACGATCGCCCGCGCCGCGCCCTGGTGGGTGGCACCGTTGGTGTCGGACCTTGTGTAGCTGCGTTGCCAGTCTCCGCCCTGAACCGTCTTGAGCGCGAGGCGCGCTTTCAGGGTGGGGCTCAATGGCCCGCTGACATAACCCTCGGCTTCGAGGGTGTCGAACCGGCCGAAGCTCAAGGTGCCACCTTCCTGCAACCGGCTGGTGGGCTTGGCCGCGATGTAGTTGATGGCGCCGCCGGTGGAGTTCTGCCCGTAAAGCGTTCCCTGCGGTCCCTCGAGCACCTCCACCCGCTGGATGTCGATGACGCCGACCTGCAGATAGCTCGGCAGCGCGAGCGGGCTCTCGTCGAGATAGACGCTGACCGCCGGAGAGGCCGACAAGGTGGAGTCGTAGAAGCCTACCCCGCGAAGGGTGAGGACCGGCGGGCCGGCGGTCGTCCGGGCGAAGGTCAGTCCCGGAACGACGCGTTCGAGGTCCTCGATCGAAGCGATGCCGCGTTCCCGCGCCGACTGGCCGGAAAGGCTCGCGACGGAAGCGCCGACGTCCTGGGCGGCCTGTTCCCGCTTCTGCGCGGTGACGACGATGTCGTCGGCCTGGCCGGAGGCCGACTGCGCCCGGCTTTCCGCCGAACACAGGAGCGTGGCCGGTATGACCAGGAAACATGCGGCTTTCATCTGTCACCTGTCGTGAAGGATGCCGAGCTGGTCATGCCAGCCGGCTAGGTATTCTGAGGCCCGCCTAAGCGACCAGATACAGCCCGCTCTGCCACCTTCATGGCAGAGCATGGCAGTCAGGCCGCCGCAGGACAGTTGCTTGCGAGCGGCGCGCGCCGGGGTTCAGATCATGCTTTCGGATCGACCGCTGCCGGCGTGTTGCGGGGAATCGAGAAGGAGAAACTCGCACCCGATGTTCTGGTGGTATCGAGCGTGAGCACCCCGCCATGGGCTTCCACGATGGATCGGGCGATGGACAGGCCCATGCCCATCCCATCCGTCTTCGTCGTGAAGAAGGCATCGAAGATCGTCGAAGCCAGGGTCGGGTCGATGCCGGGGCCGGTATCGGCGATGGTGAAGAGAATTTTATCCGCCTGCTCGTCCACGCGCAGGGTGACCTGACGGACCGGGGATTCCGCATTCGCCATGGCCTGGGCCGCATTGAGCAGGAGGACGATGATGACCTGCTGCAACTGCACGCGGTCGGCGACGATCTTGCCGGGCTCGCCGGAATGGACAAAGTCGATCGACGTCTGGAGTGTGCGCAACTGAGGCCTGACGAGTTCCACCGAATCCACCACGAGCGCGGCTGTCTCGCAGGGCGCTCGATCAGGTTCCTTGCGCAAGGCGAGCGACCGGATTCGCGAGATGATCTGGGAAGCGCGATTGGCTTCGGACACCATGCGCTCCAGAGCATCGCTGACCTCGCCCAAATCCGGTTCCACACGCTTCAACCACCGCCGGGCGCCTTTGCCATTGGTGCAGATCGCGGTGAGCGGCTGGTTGACCTCATGTGCGATGGACGCCGCCATCTCGCCCAGCGTGGCGATGCGGCTGGCATGGGCCAGATCGTTCTGGGCCTTGATGAGTTCGCGCAGCGCCGTGATGTTGCGCCCTGTGGCATAGACCTTGTCGTCGAAGCGGGAAATGTCCCACTGCAGCCAGACGAGGCCGCCGTCTTTCCTGATGAGACGGTTCTCGACGGTGATGCGATCGCCGTCCTTCACGAGCCTGTCGAGCGCGGCGATGCTCAGGGCGCGGTCATCGACATGGCAGATCTCGATCGGATGTCTCGAATGCATATCCCGCTGGGTCCAGCCCAGCATATGGGTCCATGCCGGATTGAGGTCGATCGGCACATAATTCGTGTCCGCGATCGCGAAGAGGTCGCTGGAGGTCTTCCACAGGAGATCACGTTCCCGCTTGCGGGCGGTAAACTCGGCCTCGGAGTCGTGGTCGCCGCGGGCTGGTTTGAAGGAGTGCGCCGGCATCGCCTCTGCAGCGTTGACCGGGAGCGTCCCTGTCTTGCGGCGGAGAGCGTCGATCCGTGCAAGGGCAACCGTTCCGCGAAGCTGGGCTGCCGCGAATTTTGCCACTGCCATCTGCGAGTCCGTCCAGTCTTGCCGACCATCGGCATGGACGAAAAGGAAACCGAGAGTCTTGCCCTGTTCCAGGACCCGGATGTCGAGCCGGCCTTGCAATTCCCTGGTGGATATCAGCCCAGATCCCGGGACCGGACCGGAGGCAGTGAATTCAAAATTGCCGAAAGCGAGTTCAGGGAGAGCCTGATCGTCAGAAGCCTGCCAGACAGCTTCGATCGCTATCGTCTCGGCACTGAGGTCGGCCAATGCATAGCCGACGCTATCGGCGCCGAGCGCTTCGCCAAGCAGGCGCAGGAGATCGATCGGGGGTAAGGACATTTCTTTGATCGGGTAGGTCAACGGACGAATGCATGCCGGCGAGCTGCGGCGCCTGCATCGATATCGAACGATCGTCGAAGGCCCGTCTGGCCGCGTCCTTCAGTGGCTGCTTGAGCGCCAGAGCCCATAATCTTCGCGTCCCTATCTATAAAGCTGCACGGATTCTCCGCTCCAGCCAGCAGCGCTTCGCTGTTACCGTCACGCTGCATTCCCATGACCATGTCGGGGCTATAAGCGGAGTGTACGGAACTGAACAACGAGGGTATCGGCCTGTAAAGGATGGCTTTACGCCTCTTTACGCCTCGCGGGTCCCCAAGCGGGGAACCTTCCACCGCGCCCTTCGGGATATCGCTTCGTCCTGCGGTGGGGGCGGCCCTCTTCCTGCCGAACGATGGGGTGACAGGCTCCCGATCACCCGGATCGACCGCCGACACCCAGCCTTACGAAAGCGGGGCCGAAAAGATCCTGAAGAACGGATGACGGACATAGGCTCGACGCGCTGGAATTCTCAACCAGACGGTCGTGCCTCCAGACGCGCCGGGACGTATCGCGAGCTCGGCCCCGATCGATGCGGCTCTCTCGTTCATCCCGGTCAACCCAAGTCCCGGACCAGTCCTTTCTCCCTGAATGCCGATGCCGTCGTCGGCCACTGTAATGTCCAGAAACCTCGGCTGGAACGCGATGGTGAGCGTAACACGGCTAGCCCGCGCATGGCGGGCGGCGTTGAACAGCGCTTCGCCGACGATTTCACGAGCCTCTCGGGCTGCCGACGCCTGAATGGCCCTCGGGTCGCCTTCCTGGTCGAAGATGCGGCGGGTTTCGGCGGTGAAGGCCGCCTCGTCCAGAAGGCGCGCCATATCGACCGCGAGGTCGGGTTCCTCGTCCGATGTCCGCAACCCGAGTATCCGGCTCTTGCCCTCGGCGATCAGCCTGTCGGCTCGGTCCAGCGTCTTGTCCAGAAGCGCCCGGATGGGATCGCCCTCATGCAGGCGGTTCGCGACGGACTGAAAGTTGAGAACGAGACCCTGAATGCTCTGGAGGAGGGTATCGTGCACATCGCGGGCGATCCTCTCGCGCTCGCTGGCCCGTTCGGCCGCCTGATTGCGCAGGTAGCGAGCGACCTCTCCCAGCCGCCACCGATAGAGCAGCCAGGCAACGGCTGCCGTCAGCGCGATGCATGCTGCTCGAAACCACATCGTCTGGTAGAAATAGGCCTGGACGACGATGTCGACGGCGGCTCCCTTGCCGCTCCAGGCTCCGCCCTTGTTGGCGGCGATGACCTCGAAATGATAGATGCCCGGACCAAGGCCGGTGTAGCTGGCCGAGCGGGTGTTTCCTCCTTCGATCCAGTCCTGATCGACGCCGGACAGTTTGAAGCGGAACCGCATGCGTGCGGGATCGACGAAGCTGAGCGCGGTGAAATCGATCTGCAGACGTGTCGTTCCGGCTGGCAGCTCGAGCCGGGACTGTGGCCCATATCGGTGACCCGTCGTCTGGAACCCGGTGATCTGGACAGGGGGGGCCGCGCGGCTCACCCGCCTGTCGCGAGGATCATAGATGGCGATCCCGCCGTTGGTGGTGATCCAGACCCGCCCCTCGCGATCGGTGGTGATGTTCGACATGTTGAGAAAGCTCGGGGGGCCGGGCAGGCCATCCGACAGTCCGAACACCTCCTCCTCGGGATGGAAGCCGTGATCGATGAAGGCTCTTTCAAGATCCCTGGTGCGATAGCGCACCACGCCCCTGTCGGTCTGGAGCCAGGTGTCGCCTTGAGGCGTCTGAACGATGCCGGTGGTGATGCTCAGCGAGGGGAAGTGATCCCTTGACAGTGTATGGAATGTTTTGCCGTCATACTGAACCAGCCCACGGTCGCCGCCCAGTAGCAGATAATGTGGCGCCTGATACATGACCTCGATCATGCCGAGCGTCATGTCCTGCTGCTTCCACAACTGCTCGGTATGGATGCCGTCTGTTCGCCACAGGCTGCGATGGCCAACATAGGCCAGCATCCGCCCCTGTCCGTCGGGAAGTACATTGAGGACATTGTAGCCGCTGTCTTCTCCGAGCGGCACAATCTCCGGGCCCGAAGCGCCAAGTCTTACGAGCCCCTGCTGGTCGCCCACCCATATGTGGCCGTGCTCATCCTCGACGCAATGGCCGCCAAAGGTGAGTTTTCCAAGGTTCTGGGTGCCCGCCATCGAGACGCGCTGGCCACGGCGGCCACCAAGCAACTCCAGCCTGTCACCACCACGCGCGACCCACAGGGAACCGTGCGCTCCGGGGCAGGGGGCGAATTGATCGGGCAGAACGATGGGTTGCTTCAGCAACTGGCCGTCCGGCCCCGTCCTGAACAGATCGTGGCCTTGCCTCACCCATACGGCTCCCGCGCCGTCGCGGATCGCATAGGGGGGCGAAACCTCATGCCCCTGGGCCGGGTCCTCCACCATCACCGGCCGGAAGGTAGACGGACTGAAGCGTTCCAGACCCTTGTTCGTCCCCAGCCAGAGGTTGCCTTCCCGATCGACCAGCGAGGCCTGATCGTGGAGGTTCTCGCCAAGAATGGGCAGGCGATATGGGCTTTTCCATAGCGTACCCAGTCGCGTGACGGCTTTACCGTCCTGCAGGCCGTAACGCCTGACCTGGTTGTCGTCCTCTACCGACCAGAAAGTGTCGGGGCCGTCGAAAACGACACGACCGCCTTCTTTCACTGCCGGGCGATGCAATGCAGGACCAAGATGGGCAGGCGCTTGTGCAGAGGGCGGCAGCAACCGATGCATCGCGTCCCGCGTTATCAGCCATGCCATTCCCCGTCCGTCCACGGCAAGGCTGGCATCGGCGAAGCTGCGAGGCGCGACCTCCTGCATCTCCTGCCGAAAAGGCGAGATCACGAACAGGCGGTCGTGGAAAAGCAACCACAGGAAGCCGTCCTTCCCGGAGGTCGCGTCGTTCACCCAGCTCGTGAACGGTTGCCTCACCCATGTCTTCCATTGCCCCGCCATCAGACGGGCGATGATCAGGTCGCGGCCATTGCCGGTGATGGCCCAACCAGCACCTTGTGGGCCCCCGCGCATGTAGAAAACGGTGTGGAGGTCAGGGTTGTCGATCGGCGTCTGCTGCCCATTTCGGTAGACCGAAATCCCGCCCCATTCATGCCCGATCCAGAGATTACCATCGGGGGTCACCAGAAGCGCGTAAATGCAATCCGATTGGAGAGGCTTGGGGCTTGAGGGAGGCATGCGCTCGAAGCGAACGCCATCGTAGCGGTAGAGGCCGTTGGTGGTGCCAAGCCAGATGGTTCCATCCGGCGTCTGGGCGATTGCCCGGATGGCGTTTGGCGCGCCTTCCCCACTGCCGGAGAAATGCCGCTGCCAGGGTAGAGGATGGTCCTGGCCTTTGGACACCGCCAGCACAGGCATGAGCCCAAGCGCGAGACAGACGCCAACCGCCCGGAGCGACATTCTGACCTTCCTGTGCAATGCCTTTTTCTGCCGGACCATGGACTTCGCTCTAGCCGATCTTCACGTGATGGGGGAGCATATCAGATTGGAAGAATCCCCCGCTTGATCGCCTGTGTGACAGCATGGGTGCGGTCCGCAACCCCGAGCTTGAGGAAGACGCTCTTCAGATGAGCCTTGACCGTCTCTTCGGAGATGCCCAGATCTCCGGCGATATGCTTGTTGGACCGCCCCAGCGCAACCAGCGACAGGACTGTGGTTTCCCGCCCGGCAAGGGGCCGATCCATCTTGTGAGAAGCCAGATCCTGAGCCACGTCAGGATCGATGTATGTCGATCCGCCGGCAACGGCCCGAATGGCCTCCAGCATGGCCTGGCGAAGGCTGCTTTTCAGCATGTATCCTGCGGCACCGGATGCCAGCGCCCGGGATGCCTGACTGTCGCCAGGGTAGGTCGTGAGCACAAGAATTCTCGAAGCGGGCGCTTCGGCCATGATCGTGGCGATCGCCTGCACGCCATTGAGCCCCGGCATCTGAATGTCCATAAGGACGACATCCGGCCTTAGCTTGCGCCATTGCTCCACCGCCTCATGGCCATCGGCGGCCTCCCCGACCAGGGTCATGTCCTCTTCGGCCTCGATGATCGCAGCGACGCCTTCCCGTATGATGAGGTGATCGTCGGCTATAAGGACACGTATCATCTTCACGACGCCTGCATCATTTCACGCTGGACGCCGGCCTTGCGAGCGGGCTGTCCTCCAAGCCCGGCGGATTTTGGCGTCAGGCCGCCCGAAAGGCAAGCCTCGGATCGGATTGGGACTTCCCGGCTCTGGACAATTCGTCGTTGCTGCGGAGCGAAGTCTGGCTGACAGGCCGCGAAGGGGCAGCGACTGCACTGTAATCTGGGCATGTCGTGCGGACACTGCAGCCAGGCGACCATGGCCACATGATACAAGCATGGCCCATCCGCCATTGAGCCGCCTCAGAATGGGGGCTCGATGACGGATGGGACTATCGGCCCCTCAGTGGGTGAGGGCGGCCTCGAGGTTACCGAAGACCCCCAGTTGCTGCAGCAGGATGGGGACGGCGACATAGCAATGGAACGAGGTCACCTTGCCGTCCTTGAGGTGAAACACATCGCAGCACGGAGCATGGATTTCCTTGCCGGTCGGCAGGATCGTGCCTGCCGGCAGCGGAAGCGCGCCGTCGTGTGTTCCATTGAGCGAGAGTTCGACCACGACAACATCGCCGATGACATGCAACTCGTAGAGTTCGCGGTGCATATCCGGAAAGGCGCTTGCATAGGCATCGACGGGCTTGCCGAGGTCGTCGCCGTAATACTTCATGCCGGCGCCGACGTCGTAGAAATATCCACCCTCGGCGAAGAGCGAGACGAAAAATTCCGTGTCTTTCGCCTTCGCCTCGGCGGCGGCGTAAAGCGAGCGGATGATCTGTTCGTTGTCGTGCATGACTGCATCCTCTTGTCGGAGATTTTGAAGGGTGAGGAGCGGGTCTTGGAATGCTCCAGGCTGCGCAGAGTGCCTCTGTGCCTGCCAGGGTCTTCCTATCGGATTCAGATCCGCGGATCGCCTGATCGTGGGTATGAAATTCCTGTCCGGCCAGATGAAGGCACTATACACGGGTATGAAATCCGAGCGAATAGCCTTGCTAAAAGCCTCCGGCAGAGTGACGCACCCGGTGGCGATGCTGGCCAAGAGGCTGTCGTTTCAGGTGTGAGGCAAGCCCTCGATCACGCCGACAAGCTCCCTCAATTCCAGCAGCGCGGGCAGATCCGCCGAGGCTGTAACGCCGGCAAGCGTGGCGTTCAGGCCGTCCAGGGCATCGCCAGTTCGCCCCCGGTCAAGCTCGAGGCGGGCCAGGGCAAGCGCCGATGGGATTTCGAAGGCCAGCGTGCGATTGGTCCGCGCTATCGTGATCGATCGACGGTAGAGGTCTGTCGCCCGCCCCCGCGCGCTGTCGTCCGATCCCTCCCTTGCCAGCACGAGATCGGCCTGCACGCGGTGAAACTGGGCGGCGACGAAAGGGTCCTCCTCGCTGCTGCGCCTGTCCCAGGCCTCGAGGATCGCCCCTTCGGCGCCATCCACTTCGCCAAGCTTGAGACGGGTTTCGGCCAGAATGGTGAGGAAGGTGACATCGAGAGAGGCGGAAGGGACGCCGGTGGCGAAATAGGCTTCGAGCAGATCGCGAGCCTCCGTGAACCGACCCTCGAACCAGGCGAGGCAACCGCGATAGGCCTGCGCCGTGACCGCCCAGAGCGCGAATTCGCGGGCATGAGCCTCCAGCAGGCGAAGATAGAAGCGCAGCCGGTCGACGTCGCCGCTCAGGACCGCCGAACTGCAGCCGCCAAAGGCCAGTGCCTGAAACCGGTTCTGCGGCGAACCGATGCGCTCGGCGCGTTCCAGCGCCTGATCGATCAGCGCGACGCCGCGGCCCGCCATCCCCCTTACCCAGAGCAGACCGCCCAGTTCGAACAGGGCCAGCGACACGACATCCATGCCCAGCGGGATCGCGACCCAGTCGGCAAACGAGGGTGGAGGGCTCTGCAGGATGTCCTCGAAGCAGGCGGCGGCATCGTCCCATTCGCCGGTCTGCACCTGCGCGATCGCCACGCATACGCGCGCGAAGGCGATGAGCGCGTCATCCTGCGCGGCCAGAGCCATGGTGTGATAGTCTCGCGCGAAGGCGAGTGCCTCGTAGCCCCGGTGCCGGATCAGATGGTAATAGCACCCATGGAACAGGTTGCGCATCACGAGAAAATCGTCGCCGACCTGACGCGCCAGAGACAGGGCCTGGGTCACGGTGTCGATCCCCGCCTCATCGGCCGCATCGTAGAGGACGCCATAGGCCAGGGCAGTCAGTGCGGCGGCCTGCCGAACCGGATCGTCGGGCCCTTCGCGATGCGCGCGAAGCGACCAGGCTGCATGCTCCCGGTAAAGACCTTGCGTGAGCCACAGGCTCTCGCCCGCCAGCGTCAGATCCATGGCCAGATCGGGCCGCCCGCTTTCCCAGGCCCAGCCGAGCGCCTGCCGAAGATCCTTGACCAGCGGAGGCGCCGCGCCCTTGCCGCCGACGAGGGTCAGGATCGTCGGCTCCAGTACCCTGAGCCTGTTCAAGATGAAGTCGGCATGGCTCAGAGCCAGTTCGTCATGGTCCTGGATGCCGGGCAGCCGTGCCGCCGCGAAATGGCGGGTGGTCTCCAGAAGGCGATAGACTGCCGGTTCATGATCGATGCGGCAGTTAAGCAGGGACTTGCGGGCAAGAGCGATGATCGCCAGACGGGCCGTCCGCGTATCCAGCCGACCGTAGGTGATGACCTGACATGCGTCATCAAGCGTGAAGCTGTCGGCAAGGACGCTCAGCCTCTGCAGGGTGAGGGCCTCGCTCTCGCTGAGCAGATCATAGCTCCAGCCGATCGCCGCCTCCAGCGTGCGATGGCGGGGAATGCCGCCGCGCCGTCCCAATGCCAGCGAGGAGATGCAGTCGTCCAGCCCGTCGCGAATAGCATCGAGGCCCAGGGTTCCGGTCAGGCTGGCGGTCAGATCGATGGCGAGGGGGATGCCGTCCAGACGGTGGCAGATGTCGGCGATCATGGCCATATTGGCTGCGTTCAGCGTCAGTTTCGTCCCCGTGGCGGCAGCCGTTCGCAGGAACAGGGCAAGGGCTCCAAAGCGAGAGGCCATGTCCGCAGAGACATCGGCGGGCGGCAGATCGAGCCCGTTGACAGGCGTTACGAACTCTCCCGGCAGCCGCAGGCTCTCCCGGCTGGTCGCCACGATGCTGACACCCGGCGCATGGGTGAGAATGTTGCTCGCCAGATCGGCGGCGGCCTCGATCACGCGTTCGCAGCAGTCGAGCACCAGCAGCAGGCGACGGGTGCGCAGGCAGGTCAGAATGTCGGCGGTCACCTCGCCCTGCACCGGGCGCTGCAAGGCTGCGGCAACGCTTGCGATCACCTCCTCGGGGCGCGAGGCCATGCCCAGATCGACAAAACAGACGCCATCGAGGAAATGCCCGTCGAGCCGCCGCGCCAGTTCGAGCGCCAGGGTCGTCTTGCCGATGCCTCCGGGACCGACGATCGAGACCAGACGGTGCGCGCTCAGCGCCTGATCCAGCATGGCAAGCTCGGCTTCCCGGCCGACGGGTCTCACCAGATTGTCGGGTGCGAAGAAGCGCTGCGCGATCTGGGCCGCAGGGGAGATGCGATTTGCCCGGACTTCGCCCTGGAAACTGTAGCCCAGCGACTGCTCGGTCACGATATCCTTGCCGCCCTGGCCAAGGACACGGCGGATGTTGCCGATCTGAACCCTCAGATTGGCGGCATCCACGCTGATCCCCGGCCACGCCTTTTCGAAAAGCTCCGACTTGCTGATGAGATGTCCGGGGCTTTCGAGCAACGCGGCCAGAATGGCAAACGCACGATGGCCGATGGGCACATAGCTTGTCCCGCGCCATAGCATCTTGCGCTCAGTATCGAGCGTGAAATCTCCAAAGACGAGTTCCAAGTGGCGGTCCCTGTGCATCTGCCAGTCGAGCCTGCATGCCAAGCGGCAGGTCGATCGATATCGCGAGTAACCGTGCGTGCAGGACGCCCCAGCCGCAATCCCCCAGTCGAGGGATAGGGGCCTTCATCGAGACTGGGGAAGCTATTCGCTCTCCTAGCGGGCGTCCGATAATTCAGACGCCGACCTAATGGGCCGTCGGCATGACGATCTGGATCCATGAGGCAAAAGCCGGGTCGGCTTGGCTTGGGCGTTCGGCAGCAGGCGAAGCGCCAGGACAAAGGCGGCGAGCCCGATGATCATCGCGGGCAACGATGCCTCAGGCCCGAAGGCACCGCCAGTCAGGATGTCGCTGGCTCCATGTCTGGGCATGCTCGTCAGAAGGCTGCCATCGCCAGTCATTCCCGACACAGGGGCGCCGAAAATGCCGCCAAGCATCAAATTCCAGCCGGCGTGGATGCCCGCCGACATCCAGATCCTGCCGGTCAGGATATAGAAGCCCGCAAAGAGCAGTCCGGCCTCGATTGCGATGGCGACTGCCGCAAGCGGGGATGAGTGAGGGTTCGAGATGTGCGCAGCTCCGAAGGCCGCCGCTGAGACAATGAGCCCGGCAGGCAATCCAAAGGCCTGCGACAACAGTCGGAAGACGATGAGCCGTGCCAAAAGCTCTTCGATTAAGCCAGTCCCTACCGTCTCGCGAAGATCGTGGGCCCAATCGGTCCATAGAGCAGGCCGTATCTCATAAAGGCCCGTCAGCCAAAGCACCCCGATGGTCAAGCCTATGACGAGACAGCCAGCGATAAAGCCGACGAGATACTCCTGCCAGAAGGCATGCAGTGAGAGCTCAGATGGCCAGCGGCGCTCGACCTTTCGGACGAGCCCAAAATAGGCGCCGTAGGAGAGGAACGTGCAGATGAAGGCCATCGTGACCGTCAGGGTCTAGTTCGGAAACCATAATTTGACGAGCGACTGGAGGCTCAGGATGGCTCCAGTGACGATCAATAGGGCGACCATCCATATAAGGGCGCGCAGCGAGGCCCAAGGACCAGGGTGGAGCGGACCCTTCCTTCCGAGGACGATTCGGCTCTGCCTTCCCCAAATCGCACCAAGCAACTCACCGCGCATGCTGTCTCGCCTCATTGGCCAATGCTCCCATTCACATATTAGCCATGGAGGATGGAAGGCGACCTATCCGTTGTTTTGATACCCACAGGTCAGGACCGTCGGAACGGTTCCTGCCGTGGGCGATGGGGCGGACGGCTATTCCGCCTCATCGGGAGGAACATCGATCGTCGCTCCGGCCTGACGCAGCTGCATGAGAACGCCGTCCTGCCTCAGAAGGCTGGACAGATCGATCATCGCGAAGGTCCGCGATCCGTTCCGATCCAGTGCCTTGAGCAACGAGCCTGTCCAGGTCGCGATGGCCGATTGGCGCCGATGATCGTCCTGCCTCGTCTCCGCAGCGCAATTTACCGGCGAAATGTAGTGCCGGCGAAGGTCTCCGATGTCGCCGACAGCCCAGTCCCTCGCCTGGAGATCGACCATGGCATGCTCGTTCTCGATGCCGGTCATGATGCGGACCAGGCAGCTGATCTGGCTGGATGTGGCCATTCCCGGGAACTCGTCCAGCGTGGGGAGCAGCGAAATCTGACGGATAAACTCGACCGAGACGTGGTTCCTGAGTGCATAGGCCGCCAGCGAGGTACTCAGCGAAGTGTTGGAATAGCCGGTATGATCGCGCCAGTCGGCATTGAGCAGAAGTGCTGCGGCGCCCGGACGAAGGGAGCTATACCGTTCGGCATTCTGGCCCGCCACGACCGCGAGCGTGGCAAGGCGCCTCTCGACTTCAGGACCTACATCGTCGGCGATCGTGCGCTTCTTCGGCTGATGCATCGAAGCGGCGTCAATCGGGGACCAGTCGCGCATCCATATGAGGTTTGCTTCGGGTTCGCTGTTGATGAGCATCAGCCGTGAACGCCTGATCGCCATCTTGACGCGCCAATCCAGCCACTCGACCTTCTGGGGCAAGGGGGCGACGGTCCCGAGAATGGTGATCGCCGAATTTCCCCTCCGTACCCGCCACATGGCGGGCCCCTCCTTACGCCCGACCACGACGATATCAGTGGCCCAATCCGCAGTCGCCGAGTGTGGCGATTGGTCAGGCTCATGCTGTTCCAGCGATGTGGTAACGGTATCGGCGGTCACCGGACCAGCTGCCTCGAGCGATGCCTCCAGGGCTTCGTCATCGCCGCGGTTGGTCCTTGATGGATTCCGGCGTGCCTGCATCAGCGGTTCTGCGGCCTTCTGCGCCGCAGGATGGACATTGCGGATGAAGTCGGACACTGGAGGATCTGCGGGCCCGGCATACAACTGATCGAGATAAACGCGGTCGAAAGCGGTAAATCCATCTGGAACTGGCCGCTCGGGCCGGAAGAGGCGCAAAATGGATTGCACCTCCGGCAGCGCGTCTGTCGTCTGGCCAAGCAGCCGCATAGCGGCATAATCCGCGATCTGTGACGCGGTGCGTCCGTCGATCATCGAGCTGTCGACGATCAGAAGGGCAGCCTGCCTATTTGAGTTTCCAGAGTGTCCGATCAGGCTGGCTTCACCTGCTGCGGCATCCACATCCCGGAATTCGTGGTGCGCTATGCGAATGGATTCGTAATGCCTGCTAGCAGGGGGCGACTCCGAAGTAGGCCCGAGCGACCAGACGATGATCTTGTTCTCGCGGATCGAGGCAAGAGCGCGTTTCGATAAAGCGTCATCGGTCAGCTGCCCATATAAGCCTAGAAACCGTTGCAGGAAGCGCTGATGATCGGATGATATGGCGATTTCGACGTTCGGCGTACAAACCGCCCTATTGACGCCGAGCCCCAGGCGTCTCGTTTCCTCTGCAAAGCGATCTTCAACAGCGGCTGCAAAGGATTTGTCTTCTGCGACCACCTTTAGACAGATCGGCCCTTTAAATCGTGCAATCTTATGACCCAGGGGCCGGGTGATCTTCTCAAGGCTGACGAGGGCAGCCGACTCCCGATCGGGATCTGCGACCGTCTGTGCTTCGGCACAGGTGTAAAGAACCAGGATGCCAGCTGCTACGGATGAAAGTGTGGCGCGGGGCCGATATAGGAATGACGACATTGCCGGTTTCGTTTCTCGATCCATGGGCTGCCAGGCAGCCTGTTTTCCGTTCCCGCGACATCCGTCTGGGCGAAGGCGTCGCCGTTCAACGACGATCGGTTTCCTTCCGGTCCGTCTTGCCAAAGGTCATGCTCTGCAGCACGCCGTCGCGGCGGATCAGGCCATGCATCAGCGCAGCGGCCAGATGCAGCAGGATCAGCAGGAAGAAGGCCACGCCGATCACCGTATGCGCCTGACGCAGCAGCCAGTAGAGCATCAGATCATGCGGCAGGATCGCAGGCAGCGACAGCGATGGGCTCAGCGCCACACGGTAGCCGCCCGCCGACAGCATCCCCCAGCCGATCAGCGGCATGCCGATCATCGCGGCATAGAGCAGCACATGCGATCCCTTGGCGGCCAGCTGCTGCGGCGCGGGCAGATCGGCAGGCAGCGGCGGCGCTCCGGTGGCGAGGCGGATCACCAGCCGCAGCAGCGCCAGCGCCAGGATGCCGATGCCCAGCGGGCGATGCAGCGCCAGCAGGCGGACATAGGCGGGGCCGGTGGTGGCCACCATGGCCACGCCGATAAACAGCATGGCCAGGATCAGCAGGGCCATGGCCCAGTGGATCACGCGCAGCAGCGGGGCGAAATGGGTGCGGGAAGGGCGACTCATTTGTGCATGTCCTGACCGATGGCGCTGGGGCCGGGGTGCTCGCCCGCGCGGCGGGTAAAGCTGGTGGAATAGGTCTTGGATCGCGCGGGCAGCAGCGGATCGTCCGAAATCGCAATGCCGCGCGGCAGGATCGTGGGATCGAAATTGAGATCGCGGCATTGCCCGTTCTCCTCGGGCCTCACCGCCGAGACGGTCAGCACACCGGCATCGACCACGCGGTGCGCCCCGGTCCATTGCACCGTGGCCTTGTCTGTCACATCGCCCGGATTGGCGACCACCAGTTGCAGATGCCAGCGCGATGGGCCTTTCGCCGTGCGCGCCACCATCTCCTGAAACAGCGCGTCGCGCGGCAGGCTGGCCAGCTTGCTCTTGTCGAGATCGGGGCCGGTGCTTTCAGGCACGATCTGCCAGCGCACGAAACGCGTGGTGCCGGCAACATCGGTAAAGCGGAAGGCGTTGATGCTGTAATAGGTCGCGGTGGCGAAGCTGGCGGGCAGCGGGGCCTTCATGATGTAATCCTGAAAGGCCTTGGTTTCGGGATGTTTGGCCAGATAGGGCTTCATTTTGGTGGGATCGGGCTTGCCGGTCTTCGGGTCGGGCGTGCTGGCGATCTGCAGCTCCTGAAAGCTCTGCGGATCGGCAACCGGGAAGATCGGGGTGTGATCCATCGCCATGCGCCATTCCTGCCCGTCGGGCGCGGTCAGGCTCAGGCCGATGGCGTGGAAGACATTGCGACCGTCGCCCGCCAGCGGATTGCCCCCCGCCAGCGAGAAGCGCCCGATCACGGGATAGGTGCCTGGCTGGAACAGGCTGGCGGAGGACAGGGCCGACCCCGCCCCATTGGCCGTAAAGCTGCCCGCAAGGCACAGGCCCTTGGCATGGGCGCGGCGATAACCGGCATGGGGCCCGCCCGCATTGCTCTCCAGCGCATTGGCGATGTCCCCTCCTGACTGGCGATGCGGACCGATCAGCCCGGCAGCCCAGGCGAAGGCGCCGGCGATGGCCAGCACGATGGCGCCGATCAGCGCCATCGGGAGCAAGGGGGGCAGCAGGGTTTTTTGTGATGTGGCTTGTGTCATATCGGCTCCAATCGGTCCGTCACGCATGCACCTTGGGGATCAACTCGACCCGATGGTCGCGACAGGAACAGCTCGTCATGTATCGGTTCGCTGCGGGGCGGCAGAAAGTTGCGTTGGTGATCCATGCCATGGCCTATGGCGCGGCCATCGCTGGACGGCGGTGCCGAGAGAGGGCGAAAGCCATCAGGACCAGCGCAGCGGCGAGAGCCAGCACCGTACCGGTGGCAAAAGCCGCACCCAGCCCGACATGGTCGACCCATTGCCCGCCGATCAGTGCGCCGGCAGCCACGGCCAGCTGGAAGACGGTCACCATCAGCGCCGATCCGCTTTCGAACCGCTCGGGCGCGGCCTGGTGAATCCATATCTGCACGCAGACCGGCAGGGCACCGAAGGCCGCGCCCCAGCTCACCATGCCCAGCACGACAGCCCAGTCATGGCGGGCGCCAAGCCCGACCAGTGCGATCGAGCCTGCCACGGTAAGAGCGACAGCGATGAAACCGGGCAGAAGCCGCGTTGAAGCCAGCCGCTCGCCCGCCCAGGTACCCAGAACGCCGGCGATGCCGTAGGCGGCCAGCAGGGCGGTGAGGGACGCTCCACCTTTCCAGCCCGCCGTGGCGAGCAGCGGCTCGAAATAGGTGTAGGCCGCGAAATGCGCCGCCGCGATCAGCGCCGAGGCGGCATAGCCGGTCCGGGCGGCGGGCAGCGCCAGCAAGGCCAGAAGATCGGCGAAGGACGCCGAACCTTCACCGCGCAGTTTGGGGAGGAGCACGGCCTGCGCGAGCAGGACCAGAACGCCGAGCCCGGCGGCGGCGGAGAAGGCCTCGCGCCATCCGGCCATCTCGCCCACCATGGTTCCAAGCGGCACGCCCGCGACTGTCCCGACGGAGATCCCTCCCAGGATCAGCGCCACCGCACGGTGCCCCTTGTCCGCTTCGACCAGCCTGCGCCCGACCGCTGCGGAGAAGGCCCAGAATCCTCCCAGCGCGAGACCGAGCATCACACGCCCCAGCAGAACCGTGCCAAGGTCGGTGGCGAACGCCACGGTCAGATCGGCCAGGACGATGAGGCCGGTCAGCACCAGCAGCAACCACCGCCGGTCCAGCCGCCCGACGCTGAGGATCAGCGCCGGAGCAGCCAGCGCCGCGACCATGCCGGGGATGGTGACCATCAACCCGGCGTGCCCGGTCGAGACACTCAGGTCTTTCGCCATGGCCCCTAGCAGGCCGATCGGCAGAAACTCGCTGGTGACCATGACGAAGGTGCCGATGGCGATCGCCATCACCGCCAGCCAGCCACGATTGGGATGTGTGTGGGGGAGGGGAGTCGCCATGGTGAAGCGCCCTTCTGAAGGTTTCAAGGCGAAGTCAGCAGAACCACACCGGCTTTGCCGGGACGCTCGACATGGGCGGCGGCCTGCCGCGCGTCGGCCAGGTCGTAGCGTGCCGCCACGGGAAACAGCGAGGGGTGATCCGCCGCCAGTTGCAGGGCGAGTTCGAGATCCTCGATCCGCTGTGCCTTGGGCAGGGAGGCCCAGCTACCCACGGTGACCCCGAAGATGGTGATGTTGCGGGTAGAGAAGAACAGGGCGGGCACCGCAATGGGCTCACCGCTGAGGTCGCCATAGGAAATCAGCGAGCCGCCCGAGGCCAGCAAGGTCACCATCTGACTGGCCAGATCACCGCCCACCGGGTCCAGCACGGCCTTGATGGGACGGTTTGCAGCCACTGCGGTCAGTCGCTCCTGCCAGCCTTCGCTCTGCGTGGAGATCACCGGCAGGCCGGGGACCAGGGCGGAAAGCTCGGCGGCGCCGCTGTCGCTGCGTACCACGCCGATGGCGTCGATGCCCATGCGTCCGAGCGTCGCGATCACCAGCTTGGCCACGGCGGATCCGGCGGCCGTGAGGACCACGACATCGTTGCCAGGCTGGACCCCGGCGCGGATCACGGCGCGGCGCAACAGGGCGGTGGTCAGCGGATTGACGTGAAGCTGGGCGGCGATCTCATCGCTGATGGTATCGGGGATCGCCGTTACGAAATCGGCGGAGACCAGCGCATGCTCGCTCCACGCCGCGCGGCCGGGGAAAAAGGCGACGCGGGTGCCGGGGGCCAGATCGACGCCTTCACCTGCCTCTTCGATCAGGCCGAAGCCCTCGAAGCCCACCCGGTTGCCGCCCTCAGGCACGGAAAGATCGCCGCCGCTGCGATAGCGCCCGGCGATGCCCAGCAGATCGCCGTAATGCACAGGGCGTTGCGTAACGCGGACCAGCACCTCGCCGGGAGCGGGGCGGGCGGGGTCCTCGACATCGACGGTTTCGAGGACCTCGGCGGGGTCGCCATGACGGCGATAGAGAACGGAGCGCATCGGATGTGCCTTTCAATACAGCGTCACAAGGACGACCTGGGTGTCCTCGATCGCGGTGATGGTGAGCTGGGTTTCATGATGGATGGCGGCGCCATCGCGGGGCATCAGTTCCACGCCATTGACGAGGATCTTGCCCGTGGTGGGAACCAGATAGGCCTGTGGACGGAATGCCAGATCATGCGTGATGATCTCGCCCGCGTGCATCGTCGCGCCCAGGACGTCGGCCTCGGCATTGATGGAGAGCGCATCGGCCCGCGACGTGCCACTGGCGAGCGTGACGAAACGCCCGCTCCGGTCCGCCTGGGGAAAGGCGCGATTGGCCCAGCGCGGCGCGCCGCCGGGCGCGCGGGCGGCTAGCCATATCTGGAACAGCCGGGTGGTGGAGGGTTCGGCGTTGTATTCGGAGTGGCGGATGCCGGTGCCCGCACTCATCACCTGAACGTCGCCCGCTTCCGTGCGGCCCTTGTTGCCAAGGCTGTCCTCGTGGGTGATCGCGCCTTCGCGCACGAAGGTGACGATCTCGATGTTCTTGTGTGGATGAAGGGGGAAGCCGCTGTGCGGAGCGATGCTGTCGTCGTTCCACACCTTCAAGGCGCCGATGGGGGCGTGTTCGGGCTTGCCGACCCCCGCGAAGGCGAAATGGTGGCGGGCCAGAAGCCAGCCATGAGCGCCACCATCCAACGTGGCAAAGGGACGATGCTCGATCATGTGAACTTCCTTCGAAATCTCGGAAAAGAGGGCGCCCGGTTGGCGGTTGGGGGGGACGGGAACCGGGCGCCCAGTCGGGTCAGGCTATCGGGATCATGAGGTCTTGCTGCGTTTAGACCTGAGCCTGACCGCCATCCGCGAACAGTTCGGCACCGTTCACGAAGCTGGCATCGTCCGAAGCGAGGAACAGCACGGCCTTGCCGATCTCCTCGGCCTCGCCCACGCGGCCCAGCGGGATGCGCGAGGCGAGGTAGTCGAGCAGGCCCTGCTGCGCCTGTGGATCGTCACCGGCCAGCTCGACCAGACCGGGGGTGCGGGTGGCGCCGGGGCTGACGACGTTCACACGGATGCCGGTCTCCTTGAGATCCAGCGCCCAACTGCGCGCCAGATTGCGCACGGCGGCCTTGGAGGCGGAATAGATGCTGAAGGCGGCGGTGCCCTCGGTGCCGGCCGTCGAACCGGTCAGGATGATCGAGCCGCCCTGGCCCATCAGCGGCAACGCCTTCTGCACGGTGAAGACTACGGCCTTCACATTCCGGTCGAAGGTGTCGTCGACCTGCTCCTCGGTGATCTGACCCAAGGGCAGCATGGTGCCGCCGCCCGCATTGGTGAAGAGCACATCGATGCGCCCGGCCTGCGCCTTGACCTGCTCATAGAGGCTGTCGAGATCGGCCATGCTGGAGCTGTCGGCCTGAATGCCGGTGACGTCGCCACCGATTTCGGCGACCGCCTTGTCGAGCACATCGCGGCGGCGGCCGGTGATGAACACCTTGGCGCCCTGCGCCACGAAGATCTTGGCAGTGGCGAGGCCGATGCCCGAAGTGGCACCGGTGATGACGGCAACCTTGCCGCTGAGACGATTGGACATGAGACTTCTCCTTGAGGGGATAGAGGGATCAGTTGCGGATGGTGCGGAAAGCCTTGCGCAGTTCCTCGGAGAAGAGCTGCGGCTGTTCGAAGGCAGCGAAATGGCCGCCGCGATCAACCTCGTTCCAGTAGAAGAGGTTGGGCCAATGGGCCTGGGCCCAGGCCTTGGGCGCGCGGTAGATTTCATGCGGGAAGATGGTGGCGCTCATGGGCAGTTCGATACGCCCGGCGTCGAAGCCGCCGCCGTTTCGGGCGTTTTCCCAATAGATCCGGGCCGAGGACGCGGCGGTGTCGGTGAACCAGTAGAGCGAGATGTTGTCGAGCATGTGCCCGATGCTCAGCGCGTCTTCGGGATTGCCGTGATTGTCGGTCCAGGCCTGGAATTTCTCATAGATCCATGTCGCCTGACCCACCGGCGAGTCCGCAAGGCCATAGGCAACCGTCTGGGGCCGCGTTGCCTGTTCGACGAAATAGCCGATGAGATCGCTGCCGAAGCGCCCGGCGGCCTCAATGGCGGCCTTTTCCTCGGGCGTGGGGTTGTCGGGCAGCTTGGCGGGGAAGACCAGCGGCCAGTTGACATGTGCGGCCACCAGCCCCTCGGGCCGCACATGGCCCAGCGCATGGGTGACGCCCGAGCCCCAGTCGCCACCCTGAGCCACCCATTTGGTGTAGCCCAGACGCTTCATCAGAACGCCCCAGGCCTGCGCGGTGCGCACCACGTTCCAGCCGGTGCCGGTCGGCTTGTCGGAGAAGCCGAAGCCGGGCTGCGAAGGGATCACCACATGGAAGGCGTCCTCCGCCTTACCGCCATGGGCTTCTGGGTCGGTCAGCGGGCCGATGACATCGAGGAACTCGACGAAGGAGCCCGGCCAGCCGTGGGTCAGGATGATCGGCAGGGCGTTGGCATGCTTGGAGCGGATGTGCAGGAAATGGATGCCAAGGCCGTCGATCTCGGTGCGGAACTGAGGAATGGCATTGATCCGGCGCTCGAAGGCCCGCCAGTCGTAATGGTCGCGCCAATAGGCGATCAGTGCCTGCGTCTTGGCCAGCGGCACGCCCTGCGACCAGTCGGAGCCGGTCTCATGTTCGGGCAGGCGGGTCATGCTCAGGCGCAGCTTGAGATCGTCGATCGCCACCTGCGGCACATTGACGCGGAAAGGTGTGATCGCATCGCTGGCGGCGGGCAGCGCCAGACCCTGTGCGCTGACCTGGGTGGCGATCAGGCCACCGGCTGCGCTGGCCAGGGCGGCGAGCGGGGCCGAAGCGCCAAGCGCGGCGCGGCGGGAGAGGGGGGCGGGGGTTTCGATCATGGAGGTGATCCCATTGCTGAGGTGAACGCCCGTCGCGTTCGGCATGTGAATGGATTTACGGCATGGCGGCGGGCTGGGGGATCAGACGCAGGGGTGAGGCAGCGACATCTAGGTTTCGGCTGGTCATACCCGCGTATGATCATGTGGGTGGTTCAAGGCTTCGGTCGCAACGCTGGCGGTGCATCGTTCGGTGCGATGCCCCTGAGATGGGAGGAGAAAAGGATGCCGATAAGTGCCCGTCTCAGCTATTCTCAATTCACCGTTGTGGACGCCGGAACCATGTGAGCATGACGAAGCAAAACGATCGCAACAGCCGTCAGAGGCTGTGCGATCGCGGGATCATGCTTGCGATCTCGATTGGATTTGCCAGCGCGGTCAAGCGCCCGGTCGGATGGTGCTGGCGAAAATCTCGATGGCCCAATCGGCAAATGCACGCAGCTTCGCGCTCTGTGCGCGGCCAGCCGGATAGACGAGATGGAGCGGGAAAGGCCTTGGCTGAAGCGCCGGAAAAATCTCGACGAGCCTTCCATCGGCAAGATAGGGGCGGGCCACGAACTCGAATGTCTGACCGATTCCGAGCCCCGAAAGCAGGGCGGTCATATGCGCGGTGCTCTCGTTGACGGCGACATTCAGTCGCGGATGCAGCTCGTGAGATTGTCCACCCTCGTTGAAGCGAAGCGGGAAGTTGGTGCCTGTCGAGGCGGAAAAGTATCGCAGAGCCCGGTGTTCTGCGAGAAGGTCGGCGATCGTCACGGGCAGTCCATATCGCTCTACATAGGCCGGGGCAGCACAGGTCACGAAAGCCAGCTCGCCCAGCTTGCGGGCGATCAGCGAGGAATCGCTCAACACGCCACCGCGAATGGCGCAATCGACACCGTCACCGATGAGGTCGACGGAACGGTCGCTCACGCCCAGGACAAGCTCGATGTCGGGAAAGCGGCAGACAAAGTCGGAAAGCCTGGGGATCAGCACCAGATTGGCCAGAGACGACCCGATATCGACCCGCAGACGGCCGGTCGGCCTCGCGGATGGCCCTCTCGCGGCCGTGTCCATGTCGTCCAGGTCGCGGAGAAGCCGGATGGCGTCGCGATAGTAGTCCTGGCCTTCCGGCGTGATCGTCGCGGCTCTGGTGCTGCGCGCAATCAGATGTACGCCCAGATGGGCTTCCAGGTCCTGCAGCAGCTTGCTCACCGTCGAGCGCGGCACGTTGAGCGATGCCGCCGCCTTTGCCAGCGAACCACTTTCCACGATCCGGGTGAAGACCCGCAGGGCAGCGATCTGATCCAAATTTCTCTCCCGATCGGAGCAGCCCGCGCGTGGGCTGCTCCGCTGGACTTGCCCGTCCGAAGGATAGCCGGACAGGCAAGCTGCTTATGCGGTGACCTTGTCGCGGGGGTCGTCGATATGCATCCGCGCCGTGTCGTAGCGCACGCCTTCGCGGTGAAGGATGCGGACGTTCTGGACGACGGTCGCCAGGGCAGCGAGGAAGGTGTCGGCGTTTTCGTGGGCCTCATAGGCATCGAAATCGGCCCAACCTTCGGTCAGATGGAAGGTGTTGGGGTCGATCAGGTCCTGCGCGAAGGCGTAGTAAATGCAGCCGGGCATCTTGCGGGTCGCCGTCATTTCCGGGATCACCGCGTTGATGAACGTCTGCCGGTCCTCGGGATGAACGCGGTAATATGCGCTTACGGTCACTTCCGTGGGCAGGTTCTTGTCATGGTCAGCCATCTTATCTTCCCTTTCTTTGGATGGTCGTCGTCGCGGGGATCTGGGAGGCTGGAGGGAAGACCAGCTCCATCTGCGACCCCCAAGGCGTCAGGAAATAGAACCACCGGCTGCCGTCGGGCAGCGCGATGGGATCGTTCAGGATCGTGAGGCCACGGGCCTTGAGGACCGCGATGCTGCGGTCGATATCCTGCGCTTTCAGCGCGATATGCGTCGCCCCGGCATCGTCCTGATGCGGGTGGTCGTGCGAGCCTTCCGGCGTATCGTACTCGAAAAGCTCGATCTTCGCGCCGCCGGGTATGGCGATCATCACCAGCCGCGCCAGCCGTGCCGAAGCATGCCAGCGGAAGCGCCGCTTCCACTCCGCACCGGCCTCTGCCGGACGGATGTCGGAGACGACCGTGGCACCCAGCAGCTCGCGATAGAAGGCGATCGCCGCCTCGGCATCGGGAACATTGATGCCGACATGGTCGATGCCGGAGGTCTGCAGTTGCGTGGGCGGTACGGGCTCGGCCGAGACGGCCTGATGGCCGGGCAGGGTCATGGCTGCGGCAGCGATCAGAGCGCTTCCCCTTCTGCGGCGCAGGACATGCCTGGACGGGGCCGAAGGACGGCGAGAGACCGGCTGGGTCGTCACAGCAGCTTCGTCCTCGCCAGCCGCATCTCCTGCACGAAGATCTCGGGTTGCTCGAAGGCCGCGAAATGACCGCCTTTGGGCACCTCGTTCCAGTAGGCGAGCTTTGAGTACATCCTGTCGCCCCAGATCTTCAGGGCGCGGAACAGTTCGCCGGGGAAGACTGTGACGCCCACGGGGATGTCCAGCTTTTGCGGCGAGAAATCCGAGAAGAAGCTCTCGGCATAGAGCCGGGCCGAGGAGGCAGCCGTCTCGGTCAGCCAGTAGAGCATGATGTTGTCGAGCATCTCGTCTCGCGTCAGCTCGTCCTCGGGCCGATGCTTGGTGTCGGTCCACTCGCCGAACTTTTCGTAGATCCAGGCAGCCTGACCCACGGGGCTATCCGTCAGCGCATAGCCGATGGTCTGGGGGCGCGTGGCCATCAGCTTGGCATAGGCCGACTTGTCGTTGTTGAAAGCGACCAGCTGAGCGATCGAGGCCTCTTCCTCGGGGGTGGGTTTGCCCTCGATGGGAGGCGGGAAGAAAATCGGCAGGTTGAGGTGCACGCCCGACAGGCCGGGCGCATGCTGCTTGGCCATCCAGGTGGTGACGCCTGCGCCCCAGTCGCCGCCCTGCGCCAGATAATGGGAGTAGCCAAGGCGCGTCATCAGCGTGGCCCATGCCTTGGCGATGCGCTGCAGGCCCCAGCCTTTTTCCGTGGGCTTGTCGGAAAAGCCAAAGCCGGGGAGCGAGGGGATGACGACATGGAAGGCGTCCTCCGCGTTGCCGCCGTGCGCCTCGGGATCGGTCAGAGGTCCGATGATCTTGAGGAACTCGACCACCGAGCCCGGCCAGCCATGCGTGAGGATGATCGGCGTGGCATTGGCATGCTTCGAGCGGACATGGATGAAATGGATCCCCAGCCCATCGATCCTTGTGCGGAACTGTGGGAAGGCATTCATGCGGCGGGCGAGCCGGGTCATGTCGTAATGGTCACGCCAGTAGGCGGTGAAGTCCTGCATGGTGGCCAGCGGCACGCCTTGCGACCAGTCGTCGACCGTCTCCTTCTCGGGCCAGCGGGTCAGCGCAAGGCGCTGACGCAGCCGCGAGATGGCGGTGGGGTCGATGACGACCCGGAAGGGAACGATCGCGTCGGTGGCGGGTGGCAGGGTAAAATGGTCCGGGGACCTGGGCGTCGCCGCGGCGGCCGGCGCGCCGGACAGGGCCAGTGCGCCGGCGCCCACCGCGATTTCCCCCGGCGAGCAGGGAGCGGCGGCTGGTTTCGCCCGGTTGCGTTCGATTAAGGACCTTGTCCATGGCGTGTCTCCGAAAGGAAGTTGAGGCTGGGGGAGGAGGATGAAAGGCAAATAGGAGGTGGCTGGCGAACGGGTATCCGTCCGTCATTGGTTTCAGAATCCATGGGGATGGACGGTGGGCCCGGATCTGCGCGCGCCGAAATACCGGCTCCGGCGAAAGGGGGGGCGTCGCGAGCCGCCTGCGCAGGTGCGACAACGAGTCCAGCAGCCACTCGGCTTCCGGACCCGACAACCGGAACACCAGCGTCGCCAGCAGGATGATGGCGCCTGGAAGGGAAATATGCCGTAAGCTGCCCATGAGCCCTATCCTCGAAAAAGATCGCCGATCTCTTGAGGGGGCTTTTCGCTCATGCAGGTCTCGAAAGGTATTCTACGCGCGGATCCGGGGTGCATACCTTCGTATGAACGGCGCAACCCGGGTCGGCTGTCTAAGCCGATTGCCGTCCGGAGGGGGCCAGGCTGATGCGAAACCGCGCTCCGCCGCCGGGCAGGCTGTCGGCCGTGATGGTTCCCTCGTGAGCCTCGATGATCGTCCTGGATACCGACAGGCCGATGCCCATGCCGGTCGCCTTGGTGGTGTAGAAGGCGTTGAAGAGCTGACTGGCCTGCTCGTCGCTGAAGCCGGGGCCGGTATCGGAAACCTCGATGACGACCCGGCCATCTTCATGCCACGCCCGCACATCGATGATCCTCAGTGCGGAACCGTGCCCGGCCATGGCTTGCGCGGCGTTCACCAGGAGATTGATGATGACCTGCTGCAACTGGATCCGGTCTACATGGATCAGTGGAAGCCCTTCGGCGAGATCGATGCGCAGCCGCGCGCCGAGGCCGGAAATCTGGCGTTCGACGATGGCGACCGCTTCGGCGACCATGGGGCCGCAGGCGATGGTCGCGCGTTCGCTCGCGCTTTTTGTCGCCAATTGCCGGGTGCGGCTGATGATCTGGGCGGCGCGCGTCCCTTCCGCGATCATCCGTTCGATGGCCTCGCCTGCCTCTCCCAGATCCGGGATGGGGCGGCGAAGCCAGCGCTGCGCGGCATTGCCGTTGGTGACGATGGCGGCCAGCGGCTGATTGACCTCATGTGCGATCGAAGCGGTGAGTTCACCCAAAGTGGCGACACGCGCGGCATGGGCCAGCTCCGCATGGGCCTGGGCAAGCGCCTCCTCGCGCGCGACGCGTTCGCTGATGTCCATGATGGCGAAGGTGCCTGCCGGGCGGGTGAGGGCCTGACGGGGGAAGGCCGTGCTGATGTGGACGGGAAGCAGGCTGCCGTCGGCGCGGCGCATCAGCGTCTCGCCTTCGAAACCGTCCTTCCCCGAGAGATAGGCGACCAGATTGTCGAGCATATGCTGCTCGCAGGCAGGCGGGCACCAGTGGCCGAAAGGCGTGGCGAGCGCCTTTTCACGGGTGACGCCGAACATGTGTTCGGCCCGGCTGTTGAGATCGAGGACTGTGCAGCGATCGAGCGCATCGCGCGAGAATTCGGGATGGGCTCGTAGCCATGTGATCGGGTCCTGCGTGCCAACCGCGTCGACGAAGCTTGCATGCATGTCGGAAAGGTCGATCTCCCAGAAGGCGACGACGGTGGCCTCGAAGATGCGGTGATAGCGATGGAGTTGAGGGGCCAGATCGACCACGAGGACGAAGAAGCCTTCGAAGCCTTCCGAGCCCATGCGAGGCACATAGCGGACTGAAGCCTCCCGGCGTGTCCCGTCCCGATGGGGGACCGTATTCTCGAAGGCGACCGTTTCACCGGCTGCGACCAGATCCAGCCAGCGCGCTCGCGCCACATAGGCCTCTGGCCCCACGAATTCGCGCATGTGGAGGCCGACAAGGTCTTCGGGCGCGCGGCCATACCACTGCCGGTGATGTTCGTTGGCGAAGCGGCAGATGTGATCCGCATCGAAGAAGGACATCAGCGCGGGCACGGCATCGACACTGGCGTGCCGCAGCTCATCAATCATGCGAACACAGGCTCCCACCGACTTGCTGGCGACTATCCATGTTCCGCCCGATCAGGGGTTGTCTAGTCCCGGGAGCAGACTTTGTAGCCCTATCCCTGCGTATGCTTGCGCGTCGGGTGCTTCGCGATCAGACACTTGCGCGAATATGGATGGCCGAGACGGGGCGGATTGACGTTTCCGCGGCCTTGATGGACAAATGAGCACATGGGACCACTGGCGCAAACGAACGAAACGCAGGCACCCGCGATCCACGTGATCGACGACGATGCCGCCTTGCGTGCCGCGCTTGACAGCCTGTTCCGCTCGGTCGGCTATGAAACCCATTGCTATGGATCGACCGCCGAATTCATGAACTCCGGGCGCGCGGGCGAGGCTGGCTGCCTTGTGCTCGATATTCGCCTGCCCGGTACCAACGGGCTCGATTTCCAGGCACAGCTGGCCAGATCGGAGATGGACATGCCGATCGTGCTGATGACCGGCCATGGGGATATTCCCATGACGGTGCGGGGCATGAAGGCCGGAGCCGTGGATTTCCTGCCCAAGCCGTTCCGCGAGCAGGACATGCTCGATGCCGTCGCGCTGGCGCTGGAAAAGGACGCCAGTCGGCGTGCAGGCCGTCAAAAGGGCGTCGCGCTGCGCGAGCGCCTTGCCACTTTGACCGCCCGAGAAAGGCAGGTGATGGATCTGGTCGTCACCGGGAAGATGAACAAGCAGATCGCCTATGATCTCGATCTTTCGGAGATCACGGTCAAGATCCATCGCGGAAACGCCATGCGCAAGATGGGGGCGAAGAATCTGGCGGAATTCGTCAAGATCGCCGAGGCTCTGGCGGCTCCGGGTTGATCCGATAGCGACGAGCATCGGACATCCGCAGAGCCACCGGTGCGTCAGAACGGGTCGAGATAGACATGCATGCTGTGGATGCGCTGATTCTTGAACATGGCGATATCGGTACCCGAAACGGCGGTCCGGCCGTCCTCGCTGCCGGCCTGCCAGCGTAGCATGGCGCTGCCGTGATTGGCGATGGCCTCGCCTGCCGGCATGAAGCGGATGTCCTCAGGCAGGCGCGCCTGTACGGCACCGACATTATCGGAAATCGCCTTCAGGCCGAAATGGACGGTGTCCGCTTCGAACATCACCGCATCCTCGGCCCAGAACTCGGCCATGGCTTCGAGCCGACGCGCGGCGTTGCGTTCGTTGAAGACGCGGTTGAGATTGCCGAGGAGAATGGCGCCAAAGGCGGGCTCGGAACCATTGAGTTGCTGCATGTCTCGCTTCCCTTCTGTTCGGATGGAACGCCGATGGGCGGGGACTTCGCCCATCGGCGCAGGATTAGCGCTGGCTGGATTACTCCTGGATGAAGGCCAGGAGGTCGGCGTTGAAGGCATCAGGCGTGGACTGGGCCAGTCCGTGGCTGCCGCCCGGATAGACCTTGAGCGTGGCGCCGGGCACCAGCTTCGCCGTGAGCTGCGCCGAGGCCGCGATCGGCACGATCTGGTCGTCGTCGCCATGGACGACCAGCGTGGGCACGTCGATCTTATTCAGATCTTCGGTGAAATCGGTCTCGGAGAATTCGCGGATGCAGTCATAGGCGCCCTTGATGCCAGCCTGCAGGCCAAGGCGCTGGAAACCGTCGCGCAGGCCCTGGCTCACTGCCACGCCATCGCGGTTGAAGTTGTAGAAGGGCGTGGCCAGATCCATGAAGAACTGGGCGCGATCGGCCAGCGTGCCCGCGCGGATGCCGTCGAAGGCCTCCATCGGCGTGCCGGCAGGGTTGGTCTCGCTCTTCAGCATGATCGGCGGCACCGCGCCGAGCAGCACCGCCTTGGCGACGCGACCGGTGCCATGGCGGCCGATATAGCGGGCGACCTCGCCGCCGCCGGTCGAATGGCCGACCAGAACCGCATCCTTGAGGTCGAGATGGTCGATCAGTTCGGCCAGGTCGTCGGCGAACTGGTCCATCGTGTTGCCGCCCCAGGTCTGGTCGCTGCGACCGTGGCTGCGGCGGTCATGCGCGATGACGCGATAGCCGCGCTGACCCAGGAACATCATCTGATTGTCCCAGGCATCGCCCGAAAGCGGCCAGCCATGCGAGAAGACCACCGGCTGGCCCGAACCCCAGTCCTTGTAGAAGATGTTCGTGTCGTCCTTGACCGTGAAATAGCTCATCTGCGCCTCCATCCGTGGAAGTGATTGGATGGCCCGAATCTACCGGGTTCGGCGGTATTGCGCTGCTGTCCGCTTGTCTGCTGTTCTCATACATAGGTTTAGGGAGAAACATGCGGCGGAACCCTCATCACACTCGCGTATAATTCCCCTGCGACCCGCCGACCTTTAGGAGAAGAGGACGGGCATTCTCCCCGCAATGACAGACAGGTCCTTTCCTTGAATACCCAGCCTATCTCAAAGCCTATCGTAGCCATCGTCGATGACGAGGACGGCATCCGTGCCGGGCTCTCGACGTTGATGCGCTCGATCGACGTCAAGCCTGAGGCGTTCGCATCGGCCGACGCCTTTCTCGAAGCCGATCTTGCCCGCTATGTGTGCGTCCTCAGCGACATACAGATGCCAGGGCGCTCCGGCATCGATCTGCTGGCGCATGTCGGAAAGAACCGTCCGGAATTGCCGGTGATCCTGATGACGGCATTCCCCGACGAGCGGGTGCGCGAGCAGGCTAGGGCCGGTGGGGCGTACCGCTTTCTGGCCAAACCCTGCGATCCCGACATGATCGTGGATCTGATCGAGGGCCTGATGTCATCCGGCGAGGTTTAGCCGTTCTACCGACGACGGAGCCGACAGGAGCAGTTTCATGTCTTCAAGGGCTCACCCCATCCCGAGGCGGGCAGGCGATTTCTCTCGCCTGCGATGGCTTGCCTCATGGTTGATCGCGGCGCTCATCTTCGCGGTGGACACGTTCACGCCTTGGCAAAGCGCCGTCGCGGTCCTCTATATTCTGGTTCCCGTCGTTGCGGACGATGGAGTCGGCTACCGTCGCATCCTGAGCTTCGGCATGGCAGGCGCGATCCTGTCCATATCGAGCTTCCTGCTGACGCATGCCATGAATGGCGAAGCGGGATCTGAACTGCGTCTTCTCTTCAGTCTGGCCATTCTGGGCGTCACAATCTCGCTGCTCTTGCGCAATCGCGGGATGCAGCAGGCATTCCAGGATCAGGATGTTCGCTATCGCACGATCTTCGATACGCTGGCCGTTGCGATCTGGGAGCATGATTTCCGGGTTTTGCAGCAGGAGCTTGCGAGACTGCGCTTGGCCGGTGTTCTGGATCTCAGAGAGCATTTTCATCGCCACCCCGAGGTGGTGACCCGCCTAAGGGGGCTGGTCCCGATCGCCAATGCCAACTGCAGCGCATTCAAGCTGCTGCAGGTGCCGGAGGGTGAGCCGTTCTTCACCCGTCTGTCCCAGATCCTGCCCGAGGGCGACGAAAGCTTCATCGAAGGCATGATCGTTCTCGATGGCGGAGGCGGGATCTTCGAGACCGAAGCGCGCCTGCGCAACTGGCACGGTGAACCGGTCGATGTCTTCGTGGCGTTGACCTTTCCGCGCGGCGCCGGGCTTGGCCGCATCAGCGGCAGCGTTACCGATATGACCGAACGCAAGCGCCTCCAGGACGATATCGAGCGAACGAGATCGGAATTGGACAGAGCCTTTCGCGCTGCGACGGTGGGACAGATGTCCGCATCAATCGCCCATGAGGTCAGCCAGCCGGTGACGGCTGTCAGAACCAGCATGGAGGCGGCCCGGCGCTGGCTCGATCGCCCGGAACCCGAGATAGGCGAGGCTCTGGCAGCGATCGGTCAGGCGGCGCGCGATGCGGAGAATGCCGGCGAGGTGGTCAACCGGGTGCGACAGCTGGTCAGCCGCGCGATGCCGGAACAGCTTCCTTTGGAGATCGACGCGCTGGTCGAGGCGATTGCCGGCCCTGCAGGGCGGCAGTTTCCGCGGGCGCATCTGCTGGTCCATCCGGGCGCGGGGGACGCACAGGTCGCGGGTGACCGCATCCTGCTTCAGCAACTGCTGGTCAATCTGATCGGCAATGCTGTCGAGGCCTGCGTAGAGAGCGGCAACGAGGCGAGGATCGTGATTGAGACCGCCGCGACCGAGATGGAATGCTCCATCGTGGTCAACGATCTTGGGCGAGGCATGGCCGGCGAGACCGCGATGCGGGCTTTCGAGCCGTTTTTCACGACACGTCCCGGAGCGCTCGGGCTTGGGCTGACCATCTGCCGATCCATCGTCGAGGCTCATCACGGCACGATCGCGTTCGCAGGGGCTGGGCACGATGTTGGGACGCGTGTCGTGGTCGTTCTTCCGCGTAGGGCGTGATCTCCGCCCCCCGATGCTGAGTGGCGTTAGCCCCACTCTCCGAGGTCCATAAATCATTTCAAGTCAATGAAATGGTGGGTGGTTGTGACCATACCGGCGTATAGGCATTCCTGCTGGAAGTGTAGCAGCTTCATGAGTGCGTATGATGGCTGAAAGTCCTTCGCTTCGGCAGGTTCGATGCATCCGGACCGACGAGGTCGGCCAGTTGAAGGACAAGACAATGCGCAAGATGTTCAAGATGTTCGGTGCTGCTGCCCTGGCGGGCGTTTCGCTCTCCGCCGCCACCGCCATGGCCGCCGAGCCGGTGCTCGATCCCGGCGTGCAGCATTTCATCGACGTGCTCAAGGGCGCCAAGCCGATCTACACCGTCACGCCCGATCAGGCCCGTCAGGTGCTGGAAGGCGCTCAGGCCGGAGCCATCGAGGCGCCCGCCGTCACCAATGAGGCCCGCACCTTGCCCGTCGGTCCCAAGGGCAGCACGAAGATCCGCGTGATCCGCCCGGCGGGCGTCAGCGGCACGCTGCCGATCATCGTGTACTACCATGGCGCGGGCTGGGTGATGGGCAGCCCCGCCACCCATGACCGGCTGGTGCGCGAACTGGCGGTGGGCGTCAATGCCGTTCTGATCTTCGTCGATTACGACCGCTCGCCCGAGAACCGCTACCCCGTCGCCATCGAGGAGGATTACGCCACCACCGCCTATGTGGCGGAGCATGCTGCCGAATTCGGCGGTGATCCGGCGCGTATCGCCATCGCGGGCGACAGCGTGGGCGGCAATATGGCCGCTGTCGTCAGCCTGATGGCCAAGGAGCGCAAAGGACCCACCTTCAAGGCGCAGCTGCTGTTCTATCCCGTTACGGATGCCGGCATGGCCACCCCCTCCTACACACAATTCGCCAACGGGCCCTGGCTGACCAAGCCCGCCATGGCGTGGTTCTGGAACGCCTATCTGCCCGACGTCGCCAAGCGCGCGGACATCCATGTCTCGCCGATCAACGCCAGCCTTGAGCAGCTGCGCGATCTGCCCCCCGCGCTGGTCATCACCGACGAGAATGACGTGCTGCGCGACGAGGGCGAGGCCTATGGCCGCAAGCTGACGGCGGCGGGCGTGCCCACTGTGGTTACCCGCTACGATGGCACGATCCACGACTTCGTGATGCTCAATGCAGTGAGCGCCACCCCGCAGACCCGCGCCGCCATGGTCCAGGCCATCGCCTTCCTGCGTGAAAAGCTGCGCTAAAGCGGGGTAGGGCAAGGGCGCGAGGCTGCCGGTCGGCACGCACGCCCTTGGCCTCTGACGTGATCTGGAGCGTTGAATGCCTGCGGGCCGGAAAGCGGCTCGCAGGCATATTCGCAGCTGGACATAGAGACTGACGCTCACATGCAGGGCGGTGGACGCGAGTTGAGCGAGCTGACCTGACCTGTGCGGTGGCGTTGGTGCTGATCCCACGTCCACCCGGTAGCTCTGACCGGCACGACCGATCCATAGGCGTTGCCACGTGACAGCCACGGCATCTTCGTAGGGCTATGCTAGGATCGTGGTTCCGATCGCGGGACGCCAGACTTTCGGCAGGACCATGGTGCGAGCGATGGTCCGCCGACAGTCGCCGAGCACGCAGGGCCCGCCAATCTCGGTGAGTGGGCCGGAAATCACGGCGCTGAAAGCCGGGCTGCATATTCCATGTGCGAGAGCTGACGGAACGCGGGAGGGCAACTTCAGCCAATGCCTGAAACTGCCTCGCTCATGATTTCGTCGGAGGCTTATCCGAGGTGATGAACGCCGACACAAGCGACTTGATCGCATATAGGCAAAGGCCGGGGTGACTGCATCCGAGTCACTCCGGCCTTTCGTGTCGGCTATGGAACGAGGCGGGGATATCACGGCGGGGGGAAGCACCGTGATGCCCCGGACCTCTTGCCTGCCGTCCCTGATTGGGCGATGGATGACGGGCAATCCTTCGGATCAGCCGAAGAGCTTGATCGCCGTTTTGGCCACCAGCTCGCCCTGATGGCGCGCACCTTCCAGTTCGATGGCACTGGGCTGGCGGCTGCCGTCGCCGCCCGCGATGGTGGTGGCGCCATAGGGCGACCCTCCGGTGATTTCCTCCAGCGTCATCTGGCCCTGGTGGCTGTAGGGCAGGCCCACGATGGTCATGCCGAAATGCAGCAGATTGGTGATGATCGAGAAGAGCGTCACTTCCTGACCTCCATGCTGCGTGCCGGTGGAAGTGAAGGCCGCGCCCACCTTGCCGTTCAGCGCGCCGCGCATCCACAGGCCTCCGGCCTGATCGAGGAAGGCCGCCATCTGCGAGGACATGCGGCCAAAACGCGTGCCAGTGCCCACGATGATGGCGTCATAATCAGCCAGTTCGGCGATCGTGGCGACAGGGGCGCCCTGCTCCAGCTTGAAATGGGCGCCCTTGGCGATCTCCTCGGGAACGGTTTCGGGCACGCGCTTGATGTCGACCTGTGCGCCTGCCTCGCGGGCGCCTTGGGCGATGGCCCCGGCCATCGTCTCGATATGGCCGTAGCTTGAATAATAGAGCACCAGAACTTTTGCCATGGGATCATCCTTTCAAGAAAATCTCGCCCCTTGATGGCAGAGCGGGCGGGACACGCCATTCTACCACCAGCTGAGACGATCATGCGCAGGTATGATGGACTTGGCATTGTCGATGCCGGATCAGGCCGGGGCGTCGCGCTCCCGATTTTTTAGAGTATGTTTGGAAATCCGGCTGGTGCCGCGCTGGATATGCGCTTTCGCGCATGTTCCAAACGGGCTCTTGGCTGTCGCATCGTTTTCGCGAAAAACCGGGCCCCACCTTGTCGCACGATGCTTCAGCCCCCTCGATCGGGGGAGTGGATGGCCCACCCGGACTGGGAATTGTCCCGATTTAGCATCTCCCATAGGATTCTGAACGCGGCGCCCACCCCCAGCGCGCCGCGTTCAGGGCTCGCGGCATATGTGTTTGATCTCGCAGACGATCCGTTGTCGGGCATCGGCCTGTCATGGCTGAACCCTTTCTGCTGCCCTTGCGGCATGCGCCGGCGATTTCCCCTGCCGATGCCGTGCCGGTGCTGATTTCCTATTTCGATGCCAATCACATCTGCCGCTTTGCCAATGAGCATCATAATCAATGGTATGGACGCAGCCCCGCAGAACTGGTGGGCCTGCATATGCGCGATTTTCTGGGCGAGGCCGCCTATCAGACCCGGCTGCCCTATCTCGATGTGGTGGCGCAGGGTGAATGCGTCTCGCTGGAAGCCGAGGTGCCGCATTGGAGCGGCGTGTGGCGCGATGCCGCGATCCGCTACATTCCGCTGATGGGCGCGCGTGGCTTCGAGGGCTTTCATACGCTGGTCTTCGATCTCTCGCGAGAGCAACACCGCTTCCACAGCATCTTCGATGGCACGGCGGTGGGTTTCTGGGAGATCGACCTCACCCCTGTCCGGGCCTTTGTGGCCGATCTGGAAGGGCGCGTGCCCGACCTTAAGGCGCTGATCGCCAATGACCTTGGGTTGGTGCGCCGGGTGCTTGATGTCACCCCGGTGCTGGCGATGAATGAAAAGGCCTCGCAGGTGCTGGGCGTCGATCCGCGCGAGGCGGCTGGCCGCATGATGGGCTGGTGGTGCCCCGATGCGAGCCTTGAGGTGTGGAACGAGGTGTTCCTGGGCTATCTGGCAGGCAAGGCGGCCTTCGAGGGTGAAACGCTGATGCGGCGCGAGGATGGCTCGCTGTTCAATGTGCTGATCAGCGCGGCCTACCCCAAGAACCGCGAGGAGCATGTCATCGTCGTGGTCGGGCTGGTCGACATCAGCGAGCGTGTGGCGCGCGAACAGGCGCTGGCCAAGGCGCA
This sequence comes from Novosphingobium sp., assembly GCF_039595395.1. NCBI lineage: Bacteria > Pseudomonadati > Pseudomonadota > Alphaproteobacteria > Sphingomonadales > Sphingomonadaceae > Novosphingobium > Novosphingobium sp. The sequence goes on from NZ_JBCNLP010000006.1 coordinate 521,562, forward strand.
GCACGATCTGGCCCATGCCGCCCGCGTCTCGATGCTGGGCGAGATGGTCGCCTCGATCACCCATGAGGTCAACCAGCCGCTGGCCGCCGTAGTGACCAGCGGCCATGCGGCTTTGCGTTGGCTGGCGCGCGGCGAGCCCGATGTGGCCGAGGCGCGGCTGGCGATCCGCCAACTGATCGGCGAGGCCGAGCGCGCCGCCCATATCATCCACCGCACAAGGCAGATGGCCTTCAAGGACACCGGCGAGGCGAAGGCCTTCGATCTTCCCGCCATGCTTCGCGAGGCTGTCGAGATCACGCGCAGTCAGGTCAAGGGGCTGGGGGCGACGCTGGCTCTGGACATTGGCGGGGCGGCTGGCGAGATGATGGGTGACCGTATCCAGTTGCAGCAGGTGGTGATCAATCTGATCGTCAATGCGGCGCAGGCCATGGCGGAGATGCCGGAAGGCGCCCGCCAGATCGTCCTGCATGCGCAATGCGGGGAGGCATCGGTGTCGATCAGGGTCGAGGATGAGGGGCCCGGCTTCGGCAAGATCGCTCCGGACAGGGTGTTCGAGGCCTTTTTCACCACCAAGCAGGGCGGCATGGGCATGGGGCTCTCGGTCTCGAAGAGCATCGTGGAGAGCCATGGTGGAACGATTGAGGCACGGCCCCGCCCTCAAGGCGGCACAATCTTTCAGGTCAGCCTGCCTCTTGTATCATCGCTGTCCGAAATCGCACCGCCGCCATGATGGTCAGGCGATATAGGCCCGGATCACCGGTGGCACGCCGTCGCGAGCTGGCACAGCATGCCATTGCCAATCCGGGATGAGTGTGGGATGCGTCGCCGCAAGGTGCCGCAAATCCGGCTTCCGGCGGATTTCCAAACAGTCTCTCAGATTTCGATGATGCCACGGCGGATCGCTTCGGTGACGGCATGGGTGCGGTCGGAGACGCGCAGCTTGGTAAAGACGCTCTTGAGATGGGTCTTGACGGTCTCTTCCGAAATGCCGAGCCGGTTGGCGACTGCCCGGTTCGAATTGCCGATCGCGATCAGGCGCAGCACTTCGCTTTCTCGTTCGCCCAGCGGCAGATCCTGGGCGGGAAAGGCGAGGCGTGCCGCCAGATCGGGATCGACATGGCGCGCGCCGCCATGAATGACGCGGATCACCTCGATCATGTCCTTGCGGAGGCTGTTCTTGAGCAGATAGCCGCTGGCCCCGGCCTTGAGTGCGCGGGCCGCCTGTGCTTCCCCGGCATAGGTGGTGAGCACGAGGATTCTGGCGAGCGGATCCTCGGCACGGATCGAGGCGATTGCCTGCGTGCCATTGGCACCGGGCATCTGAATGTCCATCAGGGTGACATCGGGACGCAGCGCAAGGAACTGGGTGATGGCCTCATGCCCATCGCCCGCTTCGCCCACCAGCACCATATCGGGCTCATCCTCGAGCAGGGACGCTATGCCCTCGCGCAGGACCGGGTGATCATCGACGACCAGTATACGGATCATGTCGTCGCTATCCATAAGCGCGGGCCGCCACATGATGATGGATGATGCTCATACTGTCCCCGATTGCGCAGTCCCGCGTGAGATCAGGCCATGCCGTAAAGCGGCTTGTGCCAGCAAGTTGCATCGTCATGAAAACCTTTCCCTCCCTCCTTCGGGGGAGGCTTTGCTCCATGCGTCAGGATCGGCGGTATCGCCAGTCATACGCGCGCATGATTGCCCATGCCTGCGGACATAGGGATCGCCGCCCTGAGTCTCCCTTCATATTAACGAGCGTGGGTTCCGCAAGCAGCTTTCGCATTGTGAACGCTCTGGCTCTGCGCGTTACCGGCCAAGCCAACGGGGAAGGACGTGCCTGGGTTTGAAGGCGACTATAGCCGGTATGACAAACGTGATCTCCGTGCCTCTTTCCCCAGAGCTGGCGATCTCCAGCTTGGCAGAGAGGCGCTTTGCCCGTTCGCTCATGCCCAACAGGCCGAAATGACCGGCGCGCTGCCCGGCGGCCAGCACATCTTCCGGAATGCCGCCGCCATTGTCGGACACCGAAATCCTGAGCCCCCTGCGGCCGACATGGGCCGCAATCATGACCTCGGTCGCATCGGAATGGCGCAGCACATTGGTTAAAGCCTCGCCGATGATGCGTTCCACTTCCTCGCCCACCTCGGCGTTGAGCGGCACCATCGGGCCGGTCACCTGCAAGCGGGTCTTGATGTCGGGGGCCTGCGCGAAACGCGTGACCATCCGGGCGAGCAGGTGATCGAGATCAGGATCATCGTCCCACAGGCGCAGACCCTGGACAGTGCGCCGCGTTTCCTCAAGCACATCCTCCGCCTGCTCCAGCGAGGCGTCGAGTTCGGTGAAGGCAGGCGAACCGGGCTCCATCTTCTTGCGCGCACGTTCCACACGGAAGATCAGCGCCTGCACCGATTGCAGCAGCGTATCATGCAGGTCCCGCGCGATCCGCTCCCGCTCCCGCGTGCGTTCCTCCAGCCGCTTGCGAAGCGTTTCCACCGCATAGCCAAGCCTGACACGGTAGATCAGAGCCATCAACGCCATCGCGGCGATCGCGCCGATCACCTTGGGCCACAGCGTTTGCAGGAATGTGGGCGGAACGGTGAAGTTGATCGCCACGGTCTCGGGATTCCAGCGGCCGCTTGCATCGCGGGCCTGCAGTTCAAACCGGTAGCTGCCGTTGTCCAGCGCGGTATAGGCTGCCTGACGGCCCGATCCGGCATCGGTCCAGCCCTGCTCCGATCCTCCCGTCAAGCGATAACGGAAACGGATCTGCGGCGCCTCCGCGATGCTGTCCGAGGTGTATTCGATGTTGATGTCGGGATGGCCTTTGGCCAGCGTCAGCATCCGGGAGGCGGGAAGCGCCTGCCCATTGGATGTGATCAGGCGGATGATGGGGCGCGGCGCCACGGGCGGCGGGCCGTGTTGGGTGACGTCGCGTTGGGCCACCCCCTGGGCGGTGAAGAACCACAGACGCCCTGATGCTGCTGGCAAAATGGTGTTCGCGCAGCAGTTCAGCTGGGAATAGAAAGGCATCTCGGTCACGGCGTCGAGGCTGCGTGCCACAGAATGACCCCGTGGCTGCGAAAACAGCTGCGACCATGCCGGGCCCGACAGATGGGTGATCCCCCGGCTGCCGCTGATCCAGACACCGCCGATGCGATCCCGCGCGATCCCGGAGACCAGGCTGAATTGCGGATAATCGCGCGCGGTCAATGCGTGGAAGCGCTGCCCATCGAAGACGGCAATGCCAAGCTCTCCGCCCAGCAGCATGCCGTCATCAAGTACCTGCGCCGATTGTACAAAGCCGATGTCGAGGCCGCTCTCGGCACCAAAGCGGCGCAGGGTTCCATTGGTAAACAGCGCCAGCCCGTGGTGGTCCAGCCCGAGCCAGAGCCGGTCCTGCCGGTCGAGCACCATCACTCTGGGCGATGCGGCGCCGATCGCCTCCTGAGCGATCACCTGTGTCCAACGCCCCGCCTGCAGGCGGAAGATGCCATCCTGCCGGGTGAGGATCCAGATGCGCCCGGCCCGGTCGATCTGGCAATCCATCAGCATCGGCCCCTTCAGGCCGGCAGGGATGGCGATCTGCTTGAGCCTGCCATTGACGATCTGTGACAGGCCGAAATCGCCACCCGCGTACATCTGCTCCGCGCCGCCGGTGCAGATTCCGCGCACCGTGCCTGGTGCCTTGAGGGTCTTTTGAAGGCGCTCATCGCGCGTGTAGAGCCCGATCGTGTCGTCATCCGCGATGGCCAATGTGCCGCTCGCCGATTGTGCCGCGCGAAAGCCGGTTCTCGGCACGCCGGAGATTTCGTCCCGGCGACCGTAACTCACCGGCGAGAAGCGATCGATGCCAAGGCGTGAACCGGCCCAAACCACGCCATGGCGGTCCTCGAACAAGGCGCCGACGAGATCCGAGGTTAGTCCGCCCTTCTCGCGGTAGCGGGTGGTGATATCACGCTCGGTCACCGGACTTCCTGTGCGGACGGTCTCGGGATGGGCCAGACGCATCAGGCCGGGCTGACGTTGCAGCGCCATCCACAAGCCGCCCGAACGGTCGAACAGCAGTCGGCGCGCGACAAGGCCATGAAAGGCGGACGGTGGCGGCAGGGCGACAGGCAGAGTGCCGGGCTGAGGCGCAATGGGGCGCGTGCCATGGGCCTCGTCAGACAACCAGAGCCGCCCGTCCGGGCCTTGGGCCAGTGTCCACGCTTCCCTCACGGGCACGGTGGTGCGCTCGACGGTCAGCTTGCCGGGGCGGATGAACAGCAGGGCCGATTGCGTGGCGATCCACAGGGTGCCGTCCCTGGCCACCAGCATCACATAGAGGGGGCCGTCCTGAGCCTTGAGCCCACCCTGAAGGGCATGCCAGCGCGTTCCGTCAAACCACGAGAGGCCCTTGACCGAAATGGCCCAGATCCGGCCCTGATGATCCTCGGCAAAGCCCTTGATCGGCCCTGTGGGAAGGCCCTCCTCAAAGGAGCGGACCCGCCCGTCGACAACCATCGATGCCCCGCCGCTGTAATAGCCGAAAAAGACGCGGCCCCGGCTGTCGATAAACATCGAATAGGTCAGATCGCTGCGAAGCCGGTCTGAGCCCGCAGGTTGAAACCGCTGGAACTGCAGGCCATCGAAGAGAAACAGGCCATTGGTGCTCGCCAGCCACAGGTCGCCATTGGGCCCTTGGGCAATCGTTCCGACATCGGGCGGGGAGCCGTTATCAGAAGAATAGGCGAAATGCTTGAAGCTGGCCGCCAGGCGGGGCGTGTCCGGAACGGGTTTTTGCGCCAGCGCGCCGTATGGCATCGCCAGCAGCAAGAGCGCGAGCAGGGATGCGATCAGCAAGCCTGCCCACTGATCTGATCGTCGAAGCAAGATCATGGTTTTTGAATGGCCCCGTCCGGGATGCATCGATTGCGTGATGCCGGTTCAGGCACCCTTTTTGCGAAACAGGCAAAGCATCGTCAACCAGACCTCCGTATCGATCGCCGGGTGCGAACGGATTTTCTGGCGCGAACCACACCGGCGTATGAACGGTCCGCGCCAAGATATGATGGGGTCATCTGCGCGTCTGATCTGATCACGGTCGCTTTGTCGCTAGAGATGCAGCAACGGCAGCCTGTGACGCGCCGTCTGCAAGGAGATCGACCATGAACGCTCACACACTCGCTTATGGCAAAGCCACGGCAGCAGCACCGGGCGGCGCGCTCATCTCCGTGGTGCCCGCGCTGGGCCGCGCGATGATCAGCGCGATCTTTCTGCTGTCGGGCGCTGCCAAGCTTGCCGCGTCGGGCACGACCATCGCCTTCATCCGCGCTTCGGGCGTTCCGCTGGCAGAGGTGGCCTATGGCCTTTCCACTGGTCTGGAGGTTCTGGGCGGGCTTGCGCTGCTGCTGGGCCTTCGGACCCGTTGGATCGCCGCGATCTTCTTCCTCTATGCGCTGGCGACGGCCATCCTCTTCCATGCCAATCTGGACGATCAGAACCAGTTTCTCAATTTCTTCAAGAACATCGCCATGGCAGGCGGGCTGCTTCATGTCGTCGCTCTGGGCGGTGGCCGTCTCAGCCTCGATGCGCGTCAGGCGTGATGCGGCGTATCGATCCTTCCGCAAGGGCAAAGCCCAAACCGTCTGGAGGGCAGGATGCTGGGTGATCTGAATGAACTCAAGACCTTCCGGGCCATTCTGGGCACGGGCAGCCTGACCTCCGCCGCCCGTGAGCTGGGGGCCAGCCTGGCGGTGGTCAGCAAGCGGCTGCGCGCGCTGGAGCGCCGGACCGGTGTGCGGCTGATCAACCGCACCACGCGCGCTCTGTCGCCCACCGAGGCGGGGGCGCGGTTGCTCCGGGGTGTCGAGCAGGCGCTCGATGCCCTGGCCTCCGCCGAGGACTATCTAGCCCGTGGCCGCAGTGAGCCATCCGGAACGCTGCGCGTCAGCGCGCCGGTTGCCTTGGGGCGGCGGCATATCGCCCCCATTCTCGGCGCGCTGACCGGGCGTTATCCGGGCCTGTCGATCTCGCTCGCACTGGAGGATCGCTTCGTCGATCTGGTGGGGGAAGGGCTGGATCTGGCCATCCGGATCGGCGGGCTGGGAGACAGCTCGGCGATGATGCGCAAGCTGGCGGACAGCCGGCGCATTCTGGTCGCCTCGCCGGCCTATCTGGCCGCGCAGGGGCGTCCCAAAAGACCGGGCGATCTGGAGAGCCACAAGCTGCTCTGCAACGGGCATGAGGCCTGGACTCTCGTGGATGGACAAGGCAAGCGCGAACTGATCGACCGACCCGGGCGGCTGCGGGCCAACAATGGCGAAACGCTGGCGGATTGGGCGATTGCCGGGCTCGGCATCGCCTTTGCCTCGGATTTCGATGTCGCCCATTTGCTGGCGGTTGGCCGGCTTGAGCGGATCCTGCCCGACTGGAGCGGCCCCTCCACGCCGGTGACGGCGCTGTATCCTTCAGGCGATTACCTGCCGCTCAAGGTGCGTGTGGCGCTCGATGCTCTCACCAGCCGGTTGATTTCACCATTGGCGGGCATCACCCGCAGTCTGCATGGCGATGTCCCCGCCGAAGAGGTGATGCATGATCCGCAGGTTGACGCCAAGGAGCCGGAATCACCGCAAGCGCTGTGACCCCGGCCCAAAGCCCATGTCAGCGTCGTTGGTTGCTCCTTTGCAGGGCGGCGGTATCCACTGAATTCTCCTGAGCTCCGTCGATGGCGCTCCATTCGGCCTTGGTATGGCAGATGCGCTTGGCGACGATCGAGCTGGTGTCTTCCTCGGCGCGGCAGATCCGCTTTTCCTTCACCGGCTTGGCAGGGGCCGCGTCCGATGGGGCGGTTTGTGCCTGAACCGCCGTCCCCGCCAGCAACGCCAGAGCGGCGATCAATCCGTATTTCATGTCATCTTGCTCCTTCTTTGCATCTTGCCGCCGGGAGAGGCGGTGGCGCCATCGGCGTCTTGCTGGCGCCAGAAACCAGACATTATTGAAAATAATAAGCTATGGAATTTTCCACTCTCTCTCAACCCGGCGTGAAAGATGAAGCATGTCGCACGCGCATAACGTGCCCGGGTGGACTGTAAAAGTGAGGTTTGCCTCCATCGTATAAGCGCGCCCAGCTTCGGAGCTTCCAAGCGCTATCGAAAGCCCGGTATTCGGGTGTGGCCGCCTAGCGCACCCCGTAAGCAGAAAACCGGCGTCATCAGATTTCGCTAATGCCCTGGCGGATCGCCTCGATTACGGCATGGGTCCTGTCGGCCACACGCAGCTTGCCGAACATGCCCTTGAGATGGGTTTTGACCGTCTCTTCGGAAATACCGAGCTGGAGGCCGATCGCACGGTTCGAAAGGCCGAGTGCGATGAGCTTGAGGACGTCGATTTCTCGATTGCTCACGAGGCTGTCGGCTGGCGGAATGGCCAGCCTGGCGGCGATATCGGCATCCAGATGAAGCTCTCCGCCATGCACGGAACGGATCGCCTCGATCAGTTCCTTGCGGAGGCTGCTCTTGACCAGATATCCGGAGGCACCCGCCTTGAGCGCGCGGGCTGCCTGTGCGTCACTCGCATATGTCGAGAGGACCAGGATGATCGCCTGAGGGCCTCGGCTCGGATCGTTGCGATGGCCTGGGTGCCGTTGACCCCCGGCATCTGGATGTCCATGAGCGTGACATCCGGGCACAAGGAGCGAAACAGGTCGATCGCTTCCCCGCCGTCGCCGGCTTCTCCTACCACCGTCATATCCGGCTGGCTTTCAAGCAGCGAGGTGATGCCTTCGCGGACGATCGGATGATCATCGACCACCAGGACGCGAATGGCGGTGTTCCCGCTCACCGGCCTATGCCCGCCATGGCCCACATTCCCTGTCTGTCCCCGGTCTCTCGCATCGGTCATCCGCCGAAAGGTGGCAGGGCGATCTGGCAGGCAGGATCTTCATCACATGCTCTCTGTATATCTTGGCCGGAGCCTACCGGCATCCTTCCATGTGCAGGAAGCGACGATGGCGCCAGTCATACAAGCGCATGATTGTCCTGCCTCTTCGTCTGAGAGGGAGACCTTCAGGTGTGGGCTGCGGATTTCCAGGAAAAGCGCAGATTGGCGGCAACCCGGTCTTCTTCGGAAGCTGACTGCTCAAGAGGTCTCGCTATGAAAACCCTTCGATCCATGGTTGCCCGGATGGCTCTGCTGGCTGGCCTGATTTCGCCTTCGCTTCACGCGCAGGCTGCTCCTGCTGCAGTGGACCTTTCCGATGCGGCGCTGGCCGGTCGGCTGGAAGGCTTTTCCAGCGAGACGGTCGAGGCCAACGGTATCCGTCTGCATTATGTCGTGGGGGGCAAGGGTCCCTTGGTGGTCCTGCTGCCCGGCTGGCCCGAGACCTGGTGGGAGTGGCATCGGATCATGCCCCAACTGGCCCGCACGCATCGGGTGGTGGCGGTCGATCTGCGCGGCATGGGAGGTTCGCAGAAGCCTGCCGATGGCTATGACAAGAAGACCATGGCTGCGGACATCGCCGCGCTGATCCGCCATCTGGGCGGTGGCAAGGCCGACGTGGTTGGCCACGACATCGGTTCGATGGTGGCCTATTCGCTCGCCGCGACCTCGCCCGATCTGGTGAGGCGTCTGGTGCTGGTCGATGTGGCCCCGCCAGACAAGAGTCTCGCCACCTGGCCGATGCTGCCCGGCGTCGGCACTTTCGGCGACAAGGTGGGCGATGGTTCGCATGCCTATGTCTGGTGGTTCGCCTTCCATCAGGTGAAGGGCCTGCCGGAGCAACTGATGGCCGACGGACGCATCCGCATGGAGCAGGACTGGTTCTTCCACTATCTGACCCGCGACGAGACGACGATCGACGCCCTCGACCGGGCCGTCTATCAGGCCGCTTACACGAGCCCCGAGGCGATCCGCGCCGGCGATGCCTGGTATCAGGCCTTTCCACAGGACATCGCCGATGATGAGAGCTATCCCACGCTGAAGATGCCTGTGCTGGCGGTCGGAGGCCCCGGCTACGCCTGGCTGCAGGGCGTGCTCTCTTCGAAGGCTTCCGACTTCAGGATGGTGAGAGCCGAGACGGGCCATTTCATTCCCGAGGAAGACCCAGCCTTTCTCACCGCCCAGTTGCAGGCGTTCCTGAAATGACGAGAGGGCAGGGGACTCGGCTCGCCACCGTTCTCGCCTGCCGCAGAGGTCGGTATATCCGCCACTGTACCGTGCGGGGAAAGCTTCGGTGATCGGAGGCTATCTCGCGAAAGCTGTTCAGGGTGTGCCTACGCCGGCGTTGCTCCTGTTGGGCACAGCGGCGCTCTTTCTGATCCTGTCGCAGTTCTTCAATCCCAGGGTGCAGATGGTGGCGGGGGTCTTCATGCTCTTCGCGGTCGCGACGATCGTCTCATTCTAGGCCAGAACGACGTCGTGGCCGTCCCAACGATTCGGCAGCGCGAAATGTCATATCTACGAGAGGGCGGGCGGCCGAAAAATCTCGGCTTTTCCGCACCTGGTTTCAGCCCCTGATGCTCATGACAGACTGAAATCAGGGCATGTGTATCCGGGCCGGTTCGTGTTCGCCCGGATGCATATCGGTTTGAAAGAAAGGCCTGAGAGGGCCATCATCCGCCCCCGGCCGCCAGCCCGCCAGCGACCGGGGGCGTCGTCCTACTCGGCCAGGATGCGCATCACGGCATCGCGTTCCTCGACCAGTTCGGTCACGCTGCGCTGGATCATCACATTCTGGAAGTCATCGAGTTCGAGGCCCTCGACGCGTTCGATCGATCCGGGGCTGCAGATCGCTGGGACACCGCAGATCAGCCCCTCGGGAATGCCGTATCCACCGGTGGAAGATACCCCCATCGATACCCATTGGCCATTCGATCCAAGCAGCCAGTCGCGCATGTGATCGAGTGCGGCGTTGGCGGCCGAGGCTGCGGAGGAGGCACCCCGCGCCTCGATGATCGCCGAGCCGCGCTGCGCCACGCGCGGGATCAGCGTCTCCATGTACCAGCCCGTGTCGCCGATTTTCGCCGGGAGCGGTTCGTCGCCGGCGGTCGCATAGGTCCAGTCGGCAAACATCGTTGGGGAATGATTGCCCCATACCGCCAACTTCTGGATCTCGCCCACGCCGACCCCTGCCTTCGCGGCCAACTGCCCGGCGGCGCGGTTATGATCGAGCCGGATCATCGAGCCGATGTTGTCGCGATCGAAGCCTGGGGCGTGTTCGGCCAGAATCCATGCATTGGTGTTGGCCGGATTGCCGACCACCAGAACCTTGGCCTCGCGCTTGGCGACACGGTCGAGCGCGGCGCCCTGAGTGCGGAAGATCGCCGCGTTGGCAGCCAGCAGATCACGGCGCTCCATGCCCTTGGAGCGCGGCCGCGAACCGACCAGCAGGGCGGCATCGATGTCTCCAAAGGCGGTATCGGGATCGGCCGTGACGGTCACGCCGTGCAGAAGCGGGAACGCGCAGTCCTCCAATTCCATCACCACGCCATGGACGGCAGGCAGAGCCGGTTCGATATCGAGAAGGTTCAGCACGACCGGCTGATCGGCACCCAGAAGATCGCCACGGGCGATGCGGAAGAGGAGCGCATAGCAGATCTGGCCGGCTGCGCCGCTGACCGCGATAGTTACGGGGGGCTTGGACATGGAATTTTACTCCGATTTCTGAGAGTCAGGAAGGATCAGGCCTTGGGACATGGACCTGGCGGCGAGAGATGGTCGGCCTGTAGGGTGCGGTGGATACGGTTATCTTGCCGGACCCGGGGAAGGGCCAGCCGAGGGCAAGAAGACAGGCAAGCGCTCCTCACCAGAGATGCACTCTGTCTTGAGGTCGCAGATAGAGCCGGTCTCCGGGCTGCACGCCGAAGGCGGCATACCAGCCGTCCACATTGCGCAGAATGCCGTTGACCCGATAGGCCCAGGGACTGTGGACATTCGACATGAGCCGCTTGCGCAGCGCGTCGTCACGGTCCTTGCCCTGCCAGCTCTGCGCGTAAGAAAGGAAGAAGCGCTGATCGCCGGTATAGCCGTCCACGAGCGGTGCTGCGCCGTGGCGGGCGAGATAGCGGTGATAGGCGGCATAGGCTGCCTCCACGCCCGTCAGGTCGCCCAGATTTTCGCCCAGCGTCAGCTTGCCGTTGATATGCTGGCCGGGCAGGGGCTCGTAGGCGCCGAACTGCGTGACCAGAGCATCGGTCATGGCGTTGTAGTGCCGCTCCGTCTCGGGCGTCCACCAGTCGCGCAGGGCGCCTTTCGCATCGTAGTGGCGCCCCTGATCGTCGAAGCCATGGCCGATCTCATGCCCGATAATGGCTCCAGCCGCGCCGTAATTCACCGCAGGATCGGCAGCCGCGTCGAAGAAGGGCGGCTGCAGAATGGCTGCCGCGAAAGTCACCTGATTGCGATTGGGGTCGTTGTAGGCATTGACGATCTGGGGAAACAGGAACCATGCGCCACGGTCCTGCCGCTTGCCAAGCTGAGCCAGCTTGCGCCGCCAGGCGAAATCCTGGGAGGCGGTGATGTTGGCCAGCAGGTCGGTGCGGCTCACTGGCAGGCTGGTGTAGTCGATGTAGTGCTCCGGATGGCCGACGCGCACCTGCATCGCGGCGAGTTTCTCCAGCGCGGCCTTGCGCGTGGCCTCGTCCATCCAGCCCGCACGGGAAATCTGGTCGGCATACGCCGCCTTCAGATCCTCGACCATCTCCTCCACCTGCCGCCCCGTTTCGGCGGACCAGTGTCGCTCGACATACAGTTGGCCGACCTCGTCCCCCAGATGGCTGTTGAGCAGACGGATGCCCTGAGTGGCTCGGTCGCTCTGGCGTGACAACCCGCCCATCGTGCGACCGTAGAAGTCGAAATGCGCGTCGCTGAAGGCGCGTGGCAGGTATTCCGCATGATCGCTCAGGAAGCGGAACAGCAGATAGTCCTTCCAGCCGGCCAGCGGCACATCGGCCACCAGCCGCGAAGCCTCTCGGATCGCGCTGGGCTCGGTGACGATCACTTCAGGCACCGGGCCGATCCCCGCGCTGCGCAGCACGCCCTCCCAGCCGATCTCCGGCGCAAGGGCGTGAAGCGCGGCGGGCGTCATGGGATTGTAGGAGGCGGCATCGTCGCGCTCCTGCTCGGCCGACCACTGCCCTTGCGCGATGCGTGTTTCCAGCGTCAGGACGGCAACAGCGCGATGCTGCGCATCTTTCAGGCCCGCTGCCGTCAGGATATGAGCGATATAGGACAGGTAGGTGGCGCGAAGCTGGCGGCTATGGGCGTCGTCCTGCAGGTAGTCGTCGCGTGAGGGCATGCCCAGAGAGGCCTGCCCCAGAAAGACCGCCGGGCGCGTAGGATCCTTCAAGTCGTCAAGCACGTCCAGGGCAAACGGGCCCGCGAAGGAGGGACGCGCCATCAGCGCTACCAGCTCCGCCTTGTTCCGGATACGCCCGATGCGCTCCAACCAGGGGCGGGCAGGGGCCAGCCCGCGCTGTTCCACTCCCGCCTCGTCCATCCAGGCCTGATAGAAATCCGCAATCTGCTGTTGCTGGGCCGTGGAAGGATTGCGTACAGCATCCTCGACGATCTCGCGGATCTGGCTGCGAGCCCGCCGGGCCAGAGCATCGTGATAGCCTGCGGTCTCGCTGTCGGGTGCGATCTGCGTGGCTTTCAGCCAGTGGCCCTCGACATGGGCGAAGAAATCGTCACCGGGGCGGATGGTCTTGTCCATATCGGCCAGTGCAACGCCCCACGAGCCATAGGTTGGCTGCGCCATGGCCGTATTTGTGGCGCCTGCCATCAACGCCAGGGCCAACCCTGCCCGCAAGACCCGCATCCCAAGTCCAATCCTGCTGTCTCTCAGGCCGAGAGATTTGAATGATGTCTTGCGCCTAGGGCATCTTCATTCAGGCCGACATTATACGCGGGAATGATTGGACGACTGTTCGTCCCAATGCTCCGCGTAGGTCTGGCCGGATTAATGTAGGGCGGCTCATGGCGGTCCCGTCTAAGGCCCTGTATGTCGGCTTTTCAGCGAACCAAGCTACCCTCTGAGGACAAGCCGATGGCGCTTCCTCCAACCACGAAACACGGGCGACTCAACGATGGCTTCACCACGCCGGGTTTGCCAGCTGAATTTTGCACTATCCAATGCCTCGGATTTTGCGCTGACCCGGTCTAGCGCCATCCGAGCCAGATCACGATAGCTTCCGGTTTCACCGTGCGCTGCCTGGCAATGTCGCGTGCTTCGGTTAGCACGGTGCCACCATCCAGCGGCGATTGCCTCCGGGTCGCCCGTATCGTGACATGAGTATGGGGCGCGGTTGCATGGCGTGTCAGCCGCATCAGATCGATCATAACGCCCGATGAGCGCCGCGCATGGCTTACTCCGCCTAACCAGATGGCGCCTGTTCGCCTCGGCAGGAACCTACCGCCGCGCCGCAGGGCCGCAGCATGGGGGAAGGCTGATAGGCAACGAAACGCGCCTTGCCGATCGGCGCCGCCGCCCGGTTGAGCCCGGGGGCCGAGACCTCTGCCTCATCCCATCGCCCGCTGGCGATGCGCCGGCTCAGCGCCTCGATTCCGGCGACGGTCTCGGCGGCGGTGAAGCTGCAATGGCCGGGGGCCTGCACGTAGGCTTGTCGAAGCATCGGCGAGGCCCCGGCGCGGCGCACCAGATCGGCATAGGCGCGTTCATAGGTGACCATGGTGGCGCCGTCGCCGGTGGTGTGCAGAGTCAAAACCGGGCGTTGCAGCCTGCCGCCCGGCACGAAATTGGCACGCATATAGGCCACCGCTTGCGGGTCGGCGGCAATGCGCGGCGCCTTGGCCAGCGCGGCCAGATCCCCGGCCAGCGACAGCCCCGCGCGGGCGTAAAACTGCTCGACCAGCGCGCGCTTGCCTGAGGCGGCCAGCTGCGCGGCATAATCCACGCCGGTGTTCCATGAGGCATTGCCGCCCGCGCGCCGTTCCTGATCCCAGCGCGGGAAGAATACGCCCATGGCGAACCAGCGGGCATAGGCTTGCACACGGCCCTCCAGATCGGGGGAAGCGGCGGGTGGCGCCTTGTCATCGGGCTGGTCGGGCAATTGCGCCAGTGTGGCGGCCAACGCCAGCCGCGCCTGCCCTTGCGGGGCGGCCATGGCCTTGGCGAGCAGCGCATCGACGGCCGGGCCTTCCTCACGGATCGGCGGTTGAGGCGCGCCAGCCTGCCAGATGCCGGTGATGCGCAGGGGCGCGGCGGGATCGACCAGCGTCTTGAGCGCCCATGCGCCATCCAGCGCCTGATTTTCCATCGCCACCACGCCCGAGAGCGAGGCGCACATCGGCATGGCGCCATCGATGCGCTCTGGATGGCGCTCGACCAGCGCGGCGGTGATGAGGCCGCCCATGGATTCGCCATAGGCGATCACCCGGCGCGGCTTGCCGAAACTTTCCTCGAAACGATCGAGCGCGGCGATCTGGTCGGGCACGGCCTGTTCCACCGCCCAGCCCGTCTGGCTGTAGGAACTGCCGAGCAGCGCGTAGCCGCGCGCCAGCAATTGCTCGGCGCCTTCATGCGGCCGGTTGCGGGGCGGGTTCCCGGGGGCAGCGCTGAAACCATGGCTGAACAGCAGCACCGTGCCGTTCCACTTGGCGGGCATATCGATGGCCCAGCCATTGCCATTGGCCATGCGGCCTTCGCGGTGAGTGGCGGCCGTCTGGAGCGTGGTCTGTGCCGAGGCCGCACCAGCGGCGAGTAAGGCGAGAAGGGTGGCAAAACGTCTGGCCATGTCAGTCTTTCCCCGATGCGCGGCGCGTCAGTGTGGTGATCGGCATGTCGCCGTCCAGAGTCAGAATGTGTTCGGCAAGGGCAGCGGCTTCATGCCGCGCATAAGGCTGGGCGGCCTGCTCGGCGCAGGCGATGAATTTCTTCATCATCGCCGCGCGGGAGATCGGGCGCGAGGGGTGACCTGCGGGCAGGGGCACATCGATGGAGAGGCTTGTGCCGTCCTCCAGCATGGCCTCAAGGATGCCGCCGAAAGCGGTGGGTACACGGGCGGGATCGTGTTCGGCCTGCATCCTTGCGGCCAATGCCAGGACATGTGGGTCGGCGCGGGCCTTGTCCTCAAAACTGTGGAGGCCGACCTCGCCATGCACCAGCGCCAGCGCGGCGGTAAAGAAGATGCTGAATTTGGCATCGATGGCGGTGGCAGGGGCCTGTTTGCGCGGGGCGGGCTCGACCAGCATGCGCTGCACATCGCCCACCACCATGGTCAGGCTGGCGATGCCTTGCCATGCGCCGCCCAGTTTTTCACGCAGATCCAGAGCGGCCTCGATATAGGCATGGGTGCCCCGGCAGGCGGGCCAGCGTTTAAAGCTGAGGTTCTCGCCGTGGTAAAGCGAGCCGAGCCGGTCGAGCAACGCGGCGTCATCCCACAGCCCTCCGGCATAGAGGCGATAGAAGCCGCCCTTGCCCTCCAGCGGTTCCTCGAAACCGGTGACACCCGCTTCAGCCAGCAAGGCTGCCGTGACAGCAGCCTGAGCAGGAAAGGCTTCTCGCACAGCGCGGATGGTGGTGGCGTGGCTGTGCTTGATCTCGCCGGGTGCGGTGGCCTGACAGAGCGCCAAAGACAGCGCATCGCGCGTGGCCCGCGCGTCCAGCCCGAGCAGCCTTGCGGCCCCTGCGGCGGCGCCGAAAGCGCCGAGGATCGGCGGCGGATACCAGCCGCTTGTCTCCATCGGTTGCTTGAGGGACAGGGCCATGCGGCAGGTGAGATCGCAGCCAATGGCCATGGCGGCCAGAAAATCCCGCGCGCAGCTGCCACGCTCCTCGGCCAGCGCCATCAGCGCGGGGACCAGCGCAGCATTGGGATGGCAGGGGGCAGCGTCAAAAGCATCCTCGAAATCCAGCGCATGGGCCAGCGCGCCATTGGCAAGCGCCGCCGCCGGAGCCGGCACGCTTTCGTTGTGCCCCAGCAGACTGCTGCGACCCGTGCCGCTGGCCAGTGCCAGCTTGCGGAAGGGCTCGGCCTCGGGGCTGAGGGCGCTGGCCGCCAGCATCACGCCCAGCGCATCAAGCAGCGCCAGCCGCGTTGCCGCCAGCGTGCTCTCCGGGATGGCGCTGGCGGGAGTCCGGGCGATATGGGCGCAAAGCCGGTCGGTCAGCATGGTCTAGCGCGTGGCCAGAAAGGGATCGCGGCGGCAAGCGTAGGAGCTGGCCTTGCTGGTATCGCCTTTGCCGTCATACTGCGCGCTTTCCGGGAAAGAGCAGATCAGACGGGTGAACACCGGCTTGCCTGCAAGCAGCTTGGTGGCGGTGATGGCTTCGGGCGGACGCTTCTGCTCCACCCAGTCGATCACGGACCACAGGATGTCATGCGCGGCATCGCCCGGCGAATTGGCCTGTTTGGAGCCGCCGAACTGGTCCGCCCCCGGCCCGCCCTGACAGTGATACATGCCCGGCACCATCATAAGCCGCACCGCCTCGGCTAGCTTTTGCGGCCCGCCCTGCGCGGCAGCGAGCTTGCGGTAGAAGTCGATGGTAGGGCCCGCGATCACGGATGGGTCCTGCCAGCCTTGGTAGATGATCGCCTTGCCACCGCGCGCGATAAAGGGCGCGATGGCGGTGCTGTCGGCGCGCAGTTGCGGCATGGCGGCGTTGGCTTTGGTCAGATCGCTGGTGCGCTGGAAACTGGCTTCATCCCAGTTCGGATCGTTGTAAACGCCATCGGCCCACATTTCGCGCAGCAGAGGCGAGGGCGGTCCCGGGCGAGTGCGCACGCCGGGCAGCAGGCCCTTGTCCATCGGCTTGCCCTTTTCGTCGGGCATGGGGCCGATGATCGCCGTCAGCATGGCCAGCTTGGGCTGGGTGAGGCAGTTGCCGCTCTGGCCCGGCTTGCACAGCAGGGTGGCGGGTTTGAACGTACAGGTCAGCGGGTTTTCCACCACGCCATCCTTCACGCCATCCTTGCCGTCGCAGGCATCGAAGGTGGCTTTCTCGTAGGCCGACCAGTCGGCATCGCTGAGCGCGCCTGACGGGTTCCTTTTTTGCAGCAACGAGAAATACATCATCCGCACCGAGATCAGCGGCATATAGGGCCCGGGCGCTCCGGCAACGATGCCGTCGTAATCCTGCGGATAAAGTTCCAGTTCCTTCAACCCCTGCCGCCCCCCGCCCGAGCAGCCGAGAAAATAGGCATGATCGGCGGGGCGGGCGTAAAAGCGCGCCACCAGCGCCTTGGCCGCCAGCGTGGCAAGATGGGTGGCGCGGTGCTCGTAATCCTTGCGCGCCTTGGGATCGGCCATCCAGCGCGTGTTGGTGAGCTTGTGACCGCTGTCGGTGGTGACGGCGGCGAAGCCTTCGGTCACGCGTTGGCCCAGGTCGGTGTAGTTGAACACACCCGCATCGCCGCCCACGCCCGCGCCCAGCAGGCGGTGGTTCCAGGCGCCTGCCATTGGCAGCCAGACTTCGAAGCCGATGTTGCCCTCGATCGTGCCTTCCACCCGGCAGAGCGGCACCTGCACGGCCAAGGCCTTATAACCGCCCGGCGTGTCGGGCTGGAAGGGATGGCCCGGCGTGGGGGTGATGGCGGTGACGCTGCGCACCACCACGCCATTGCCTTGCGCGCCTTGCAGGCTGGAACAGTCCTGCGCCATGGCGGGCGCCGCCCATGCCGCGCCCAGCAGGGGAGCTGCCAGCCATAAGGCGCGCATCAGAACTTTACTCCGGCGGTCAGCGAGATCACGCGCGGCATCGGATTGGCCGATTGCGCGTCGTAGCCGCGCGTCTGGTCGACGAAGGGCGGGTTCTGGTTGAACAGATTGCGCGCATCGATCGAGAGGTTGAAACGCTCGGTCACATCCACCCCGACATAGGCATCGACCGAGTTGTAGGAGGCGACGGTCTGATAGGGAATGACGCCGGTGTTGCTGTAGCCGCCCAGATGGTTGAGCGTGAGGCGGGTGCGCAGCTTGTGCCATGTCGCGCCGATGTCGGCCTGCATGCGGAACTGCTGCGGGAAGTTGATGGTGTTGATCACGCTGGTGAAGGCCGAACCCGGCACCGCCTGGAAATTATAGCGCGTGTAATAGGTGCCCTGCACCCCGCCATCCAGCTTCACATCGCCGAAGGTATGGCCGTAATTCACCCCGAAATCGAAGCCGCTGACCAGCGAGCGACCCAGATTCTGCCGCCGCCCATCGACGATAAAGGCCACCGCCGAGGTGTTGATCGCATTGTTGAGCGGCAGGCCAGAATTGACCAGCGCGCTGACCTGCGCGGCGCTGGGGTTGAAGGTGACGAAGGAGGCATAGAGCGGATTGGTCAGAATGCCCGAGGTGCCGCGCAGCGCCTGGATCTGGTTGCGATAGTCGATGTCGAAATAGGTGAGGGTGGCGACCAGACCCTGCACCGCATGGGGTGCGAACTCTACCCCCGCCGACCAGGTGCGCGCGGTTTCGGGCTTCAACTGCGGGTTGCCGCCCGCGATGCCGATGCCGGTCAGATTGCCGCTGGGGCCGGGCAGCGTGTCGTAATAGAGGCCCGCGCCGCCCGCCACCTGCGACACCTCGGTAAAGGTCGGGGCGCGGAAGGAGGTGCCGTAGGAGCCGCGCACCGTCACGCCCGACACCGGCTTCCAAGTGAGGCCCACCTTGGGGTTGGTGGTGCTGCCGAAGTCGCTGTAATGTTCATAGCGGCCCGCCAGTGACAGAGTGAGCTGCTGGAAGGCGGGAATGGCATTCTCGCCGCTGAAAATCGGCACATAGAGTTCGCCGAACAGCGCCTTCACATTGCGCGACCCTGCGTCGGCCGTGTGAACCTGTGCCGCCGAATTGCCGCTGACCAGATCGGTGAAGGTATATTCCTTGCGATATTCGCCGCCCACCGCCACGCGCAGCTTGCCGCCGGGCAGATGCAGCAGCGATCCGCTGAATTGCAGGTTCGCGACATCAAGCTTGGTCGCGCCGATGATCTGGAAGTAATTGTCGTGGATCTTGGCCAAGGTCGCCGGATTGTTGGCTCCGCCAAACACATTGAGCGCGGTGGCCGGATTGGTATCGGCCAGAGCGGCGGCCAGCGCGGCGGCATTCACACCCAGTCGCCTGTCGGATACGTCCTTGCTCTCGCCATGGCCGTAATAGACGGTGCCGGTCCAGTCCGAGGCGAATTTCAGCTCCGCGCCCGCCGTCGCATTCCACGAATAGGCGTGATAGGGCGAGATATCCGAACCGAGTTCAGGCACCAGCGAATAGGTCACCGTTTCCGACCGCAGCCCCGCCACCGGCGAGACGAAGAAGGGATTGGTGTTGGGCACGGTGGCGGTGAAGGTGTCGGTGTTGCCCCAGATCTGGCCGTCGCGATAGGAATAATAGCCGTCACCGAACAGGCGCAGATTGTCTGTCAGGTTCTGGCTGAAATTGGCCACCGCGCTGAAGCGTTGCTGCGAGGGGATGACGGCATCGCGGTTGTTGTAGAAGCATTTGTTGCTGGTGCCCGCCTGCAGCGAACCGACATTGGCGCTCGTCACCCCGCCCGCCGGAATGGCATAGGTGTTGCCGCCCGCCGTGATCGTGCCGGGGTTGCAGGTGTTGACGCGCAGGTCTCGCCCGCCGCGATAACGGTTGTCATCCTGATACCATGACAGGTCGCGGGCAAAGAGCGGGGAGTTACGGGTGTATTCCCCCGCGATGGTGAAATAGCCGCTGTCCCATTTCTGCCCATGGATGGCCGAGAAGAGCTGCTCATTATAGCTGCCATCGTCGGTAAAACCGCTGCGCGCCTTGAATTCGGTGCCACTGAAATTCTTGCGCAGGATGAAGTTCACCACCCCCGCAATGGCGTCTGAGCCATAGATGGCCGAAGCGCCATCGGCCACCACCTCCACGCGGCTGAGCATGATCGAGGGGATCACCGAAGGGTCTGTGAACTGGCCCTGCGTGCCCATGGGGGGCAGGCGCTTGCCGTCATAGAGCACCAGCGTGGCATTGGTGCCGATACCGCGCAGGTTGATCCCCGCACCACGCGTCGCATTGGCGGCGCCGTTCTGCGCGGTGCCGCCATTGCGGTTCTGCCCCAGCCCGACGACCTGAGGCACGCGGCGCAGCAGATCGTTGGCCGAGGTAACGGGTTCTTGCGCGATCTTGGTCTGATCGAGCGCGATCACCGAGGACCCCACGGCGGCCACGCCCTTGATGCGGCTGCCGGTGACAATGATTTCGGCGTCGCTCTTGGTGGTGGGGGCCTGATCGGCGGCAGGGGCCGATGCGAGTGCTGGGGCGGTCTGCGCGGCGACCGGCGTGGCCAGTGCGATGGCCAGCGCGCCAATCGCAATGCCGGGGGCTTTGCGCAGGACGGATGTTTCTGCGAAAATCATGGAAATCTCCTCTCTGAACATGCGCCGCCTTCGTTTGGGCGGGTCACGGGAATGGTGGGATCAGATCATGGGGCTTCAGCCCTGGCGGTCTGACGCGTGACGCCCAGCCGGGGCGCCACGGAAAGCAGGATGATGGCACCGATCAGGATCAGAGCGCCGACCAGATCGGGCGTTCCCGGCCAGGGCAGGCCCCAGCCCAGCGCCAGCAGCAGCGATCCCGCCACACCGGCGACCAGGCTGGAGGCCCGCTCCATCGGCACGCAATAGGCGTTCTCGCGCGCGTCGAGCAGGATCACGGCAGAGAAGATCGAGACGATGGTGAGGGTCAGCGCGATGGCGGCCAGCCACCAGATCACGCTGTCGCTCCACACCTGCACGAAGCCGATGCCCAGTTGCCCGGCCTGCCCGCCGATGCCGCTGGCCGAGAGCAGCGCCAGCGCCAGCACCGCCAGCGGGAGCGCGACCAGCTTTTCCTCGACGAAGTAGCGGCGCACCGAAGCGGCCTCGCCCGATTTGGCGACGCGCGTCATCACGGCCAGGCGGATGAAATAGCCCAGAGTGTAAAGCACGACATCGAGGATCGCGAGCGGCGGCAAAGCCAGCCCGCCATGGGCGCGCAGGGTGATAAACAGCGCAAAAGCCACCATCACCAGCGCGGCCCAGCTCCACCAGCGCACGCGGCGGCCAAACATCAGATCGACCAGCGGCGCGATGATCAGAATGTCGCCGCGCATCAGCAGCTGGATAAAGGGAATGCTCACCCCCTTGAAGGTGAAGGACAGCGGCACGGTGAAGAGCACCAGCGCGGTGCCCACGCCCGACAGCATGGTGTAGCGCGTCGGCACCGGCAGGCGCAGGCTGCCCAGTTGCACGCCATGCGCCTCGCGATGCCAGCCCGAGAGCCAGATGAAGGCCCAGGTCATCACCATATTGAGGATCAGCGAGGCGGGCAGGGTTTCCAGCCCGGTGAGAGGGCGCCCGAGCGCCGCGCTGGGCAGGGTCGTCACCAGCTTGGTAAGAATGATGTTGGGCAGATAGGAGAGAAAATAGAGGAAGACGATGCCTTCCAGCGAGATGTTCAGCCGCGCTTTCATGCCACGATCTCCACCATATGCTCGCCCTGCCGGTAGCGGGCGCTCAAGCCTGCTTCCTGCGTGACGGCGGTGAGATAATCCACCACTTGCGTGTGGCGCGGATCGCCCGGTGCGACAAGGCGCGGCACGGCATCGCGGTCGATGTAGAGCGGCAGGAAGCCGCTGCGCTGGATACGGCCTTCGGCGATCTCGAAACGGGCGATGATCGACAGGCGCGAGGCTTCGGGGAAATTGTAGAGGCCCTCGAAATCGGGCTCCCATGTTTCGGCCAGCACGCGGATCTCGTTCCAGCTTTTGGAGGCGGCATGGGCGGCGTCCATCTTCAGATCGGTGGCGAAGTTGCACAGCGAGTGGAAGACCGGCTTGCCATCGATGATGTCGCAGCCTTTCAGGATATGCGGGTGGCCGCCAAGAATGGCATCGGCCCCGGCGGCAATGGCAGCGCGGGCGACATCATGGGCGTAATCGGGGATGGTCGCCCGCACGAAATGGATGCCCCAGTGCAGCGAGACGAAGACGACATCGGCCTGCGCCTTGGCGGCGCGAATGTCGGCCTCCAGCGCGGCCAGATCCTCGCGATGGGGGTAGGAATGGGTGCGCGGCGGCGTGCCGGGCTGATCGTGCTCGATCTGCTCATAGATGGTGAAGGCGCGCATCGGAGCGCAGCCGGGGCGGCGCTCATCCGCCCAATAGGCCATGGGCAGGATGCTGGAATAGGCAAGGAAGGCGACCGTCGTGCCATCGGGCAGGGTGTAATGCACCGGGGCGCGGGCCTGAGCGATGTTGGCGCCCGCGCCCACCACCTGCATGCCGTTGTTTTCGATATGCGTTCTGGTTTCGAAAAAGGCGTCATTGCCCCAGTCGAGCACATGGTTGCCCGCCATGGAAATCAGGTCGAACCCGGCCCGGCCCAGCGCGGCGGCGCCATCGGGGCGGGCCAGCACGGCATGGCGGGCTTGCGGCGCGCGCACGCCTTTCTCGGCAAAGCTGGTTTCCAGCTGGCCGAAGGTGATGTCGGCGGCGGTCAGCACATCGCGGGTGGCGGTGAAGCTTTCGTCGTAATCGGCGCGGTCCATCGCCAGATCGCCGACGGCCAGAACGATGCCGGGCTTGCTCATGCGTCACCTGTGAAATGGATGGGCACGCTCAGCGCGCCGATTTCGGGGAAGCGGGTGGGTTTGGGCTCGCCATCCAGCGTGAAGGCGGTGGCGGCGGCCAGCAATTCCTCGATGGCGATGCGCAGCTCCAGCCGGGCGAGCCCCGCGCCCACGCAATTGTGTGGCCCGCGCCCGAAAGCCAGCGAATCCTTCATATTGGGCCGGTCGATCCGGAAGCTGTCGGGATCGTCGAACACATCGGCATCGCGGTTGGCCGAGGCATAGACCAGCGTGATCGGCTCGCCCTGCGGGATGGTGCGGTCGCGGATCGTCACCGGACAGGTGGCGGTGCGCGCAAAACCGCGATAGGGCGCATAGAGCCGCAGAAATTCCTCGATGGCGGCGGGCATCAGCTCGGGCTGGGCGCGCAGTTGCGTTTGCAGATCGGGATGGCGCGCCAGATGCACCGCAATCGAGCCGATGACCACGCTGGGCGCGATCAGCCCGACGACCAGCACCTGGCGGATGGTGCCGACGATCATCTCCTCGGGCAGCGGCTCGCCATCGACGCGCACCGCGAGCAGGGCGCTGGTGGCATCCTCATCGACCGGCAGCGGGGCGATGCGGCGCTGCGCCACCACGGCGCGCGCCATATCGTAGAGCAGCAGGCTGGTTTCCTTGGTCGTCTCCATATCCGCCGATTGTACGGCGACATTGTAGCGCTTGCCCGCATCGGTGAGGGCGACGATGGCCTCCTCATCCAGATTCATCCAATGGGCAAAGACCGACACTGGCATGGGCGCGCCATAATCGGCGCAGACATCGCCGCCGCCGCGCGCCACCATCGGCGCGAGCAACGCCTTGCAGATGCCGCGCACCACGGGTTCGAGCCGGGCGATGCGCTTTTCGGTGAAGAGCGGCGCCAGCGCGCGGCGATAGGGCGTATGTTCGGGCGGATCGAGATGGAGTGGGGGGCGCCGACCGGTGAAGGCCACCTTGGGCACCACATTCTGCTGCGAGGTGATGAAGGTCTGCCAGTCGGCGGCGGCCCTGGCCACATCGTCATGCTTCATCAGCGCCCAGAAGCCGCCCCAGGCATCGCTGTGGGCGACGGGGCACTGGGCGCGCAGGCGTTGGTAATCGCCATGCGCGCTGTCGAAGGTTTCCGGCTGGAGGGGGTCGAAATCATGAGCCATGAATCGGGGTGTAAGTGTGAATGAAAGCGCTTGCAATACTCTTTGCAAAATTTTGACAGATCGCTAACCCATGTTGCATGAATGCTCGCACCCCACGCCTTGAAGAGGTGGCCTCGCTGGCTGGTGTTTCCACCGCCACGGTCTCGCGCTTTCTCAACAACCCCGCCATGGTGGCGCAGCAGACCGCGCAGCGGGTGCAGGCGGCCATCGTCGAGACCGGCTATCTGCCCAATCTCAATGCCGGAGCGCTCGCCTCCAACCGCTCGCGGCTGATCGCGGCGCTGGTGCCCGATATCGCCCAGTCGATCTTCAACGATACGATGGAAGCGATGATCGAGCAGCTTTCCGCCGATGGCAACAGCGTGGTCATGTCGCTGACAGGCCCCGACAATCGCCGTCTGGAGGCGCAGATCGATGCCGCGCTGTCGCGCCGGGTCGATGCCATCATCCTGACCGGCATCGTCAGCGATCTGGAAACCCGCAAAAGGTTGAAAAGCCAGTCGGCCACAGTGATCGAGACCTGGGGCCTGCCGGAGGACCCCATTGATGTCGCGGTGGGTTTTTCCCATGCCGCCGTGGGGCGCGAGATGGCGCGTTTCCTGCACGGCAGGGGCTATCGCCGCCCGCATCTGGTGGTGCCGCGCTCGGGTCGTTCGCAGGCGCGCGCCTCCAGCTTTGCCGAGCACTGGATGGCCGATGGCGGCGAACAGCCCAGCATTCTGGAGGTCAACATTCCCAGCCATTTCGGGCAGGGACGGCTGGCGTTTCGCGGGCTGACCGATCTGGAGCATCGCCCCGATGTGGTGGTCTGCGGTTCGGACTGGATCGCGCAGGGCCTGCTGGTGGAGGCGCAGGCTGCCGGTGTGCGCGTGCCCGATCAACTGGCGGTGACGGGCTTCGGCAATCTGCGGCTGGCGGGCGATATGCGGCCCACGATCACCTCGGTCGATATCGATGGCGCGCGGATCGCTTCGGAGGTGCATCGTATCCTGCGTGCCCGTGCGGCGGGAGAGGTTCTACCCTCCTCGCTGGTTGATGTGGGGTTCCGCATCATCGCGCGGGAAAGCGCCTAGGCCAGGCTTTGCAAGATTGAATGAAAGGGCTTGCATAGAATTTTGCATTGGGGCAGCATCTCCCGAGAACCGACAGGGAGAGAATGATGCGTGTGATCCCGGTTGCCGCCTTCGGGCTGGCCCTCAGCGTTGCGGCGGCAAGCCTGCCCGGCACCTTGCAGGCGCAGGATGACCCCAAGCGCGTGCCGCTGCCCGGCGATATCGCGCTCAAGGAAGATTCGGCCAGGCAGCGCCCGCTGAAATGGTCGATGCCGGACAATCCGGGCAGTGGGCCCTATGCCGCGATCAAGGCGGTAGATCCGGCTTTCCCCGATCATGTGATCTATCGTCCGGCGCATTTGGCCGGGCTGAAGCGTCCTCTGGCGATCCTGCTATGGGGCAATGGCGGCTGCCGTGGCGACGGCGCTTCGGCGCGGCTGTTCCTTGAAGAGATCGCCTCGCATGGCTTTCTGGTGATCGCGCCCGGCACGATTCTGAGCGGCCCCGGAACCCCCATGCCGGCCGATGACAAGACCATGGGCAAGAGCCTGACTGCCGATGTGCTGGCCGGGCTTGATTTGGCGGAAAAGGCCAATGTGGCGGGGATGTACAAGGGGAGGCTGGATCTGGCGCGGGTGGCCGTCGCGGGCACAAGCTGCGGCGGGCTGCAGGCGCTTCAGGCGGCGGCGGACCCGCGCATCAAGGCAGCGATCGGTCTGCACACAGGTTTCTTCAACGATGACCGCGCGCCCAACACCGGTGAGGCCACCAGCAAGAACCAACTCAGGGCGTTGCACACGCCGGTGCTCTACATTCTGGGCGGGCCGCGCGACATTGCCTATGAAAACGGCATGGATGATCTGACGCGGATCGATCATGTGCCGGTGGTGGTGGCCAGCCATGCCGTCGGCCATCTGGGCACCTTCAACCAGACCAATGGCGGCAGCGAAGCGCAAGTGTCGCTCAACTGGCTGAATTGGCAGCTTTATGGCGATGGCAAAGCGGGCGCCGAATTTACAGGCAAGGATTGCGGCCTCTGCCGTGACAGGGAATGGGCGCTGGAGCGAAAGAAACTGCTCAACTAATAAGCGCATGCCAGAGTCCGGATCCCCCCGAGATCTGGCATGTTTTTGTCCGCCGTTGGGTGATTCTACTTCGTGGAGCTGTAGTCGGACTTAGTCGGACAGCCTATTCACGTCCAACGACTCCTAGCTTGGCCTAACTTCACCTTCCCATGAATGGAAGGCAGCTTTCGAAGGGCTGAAACGGCGCGCCGAATGACAGCTTTGTCAGCGGGACAGGAACGGCAGGTTCTCGCGCCAGCGGGGCATTGCCGTCGCTGACGGCGCTCAATGAAGGTTTGGTCCGCTTGAGGTATGCCTATAGCGGACCGCCCCCCCCGAAGCGGATGCCTCTGGTATTTCCGGTGCTGTTCAATGATTAGGTGAGCGCGAACGCGACCGCCGCATTCGCATGGATGAGGGTGGAGTCGAACCCTTGGAGTGGCAAGGCATCCGGATCGAGGATCAGCCCGATTTCCGTGCAACCAAAGATCACGCTGTCAGCGCCGTCCGCCTTGGCGCGCTCGACCAAGGTCACAAGTGCATTGCGCGAAGCGGCCAGCACCTTCCCTTGGCAGAGTTCATCAAAAATGATCGCGTGAACGGCCTCACGGCCATCCTCCTCCGGCACCATTACCTCGATACCATGTCCAGCCATGCGTTCCTGATAAAAACCATTCTCCATCGTATAACGGGTCGCGAGCAGCAGTGGCTTACGGTGGCCGTCTTCCCGCAGGCGCTTTGCTGTCTCATCGATAATATGGATAAAAGGCACATGGATCGCCCGCTCCACGTCATCAGCCACGAGATGCATTGTGACCGCGCAAATCATCACGCAATCCGCTCCCGCCTTCTCCAGCCCCTTCGCCGCATCGGCTAGGAAGGAGCCTGCGTCATGCCAACGCCCGCTCTTCTGCATGGCAACGATTGTGTCGAAATTGACCGAGCGCATGATCGTATCGGCAGAGTTAAGGCCTCCCAAGCGCTCACGCACGGCTTCATTGATGAGGCGGTAGTAGGTAGCTGAGCCCTCGAAGCTCATCCCCCCGAGTAATCCAACTGTGCGCATGACAAAAGATCCTGACGGTTGACCAGAAAAGTTAGGGCGCTCCTTAGACTGTGTAGCGCGGTCGCACCGGAAAAATCTTCTTTGCACACCCTCAGCTTTGCTTCCGCTCAAAGAGACACAGGAGCGGAATGAACCGCGCTGAATACGCTGGAGGTATCTGTATCAGTGTAAATCGCGCCACGGTCTCATATAAGCAGACTCTAATGAGACCAAGGAGCCCCGTATCTCCGAACCATCGGTCGGGCTGCCCACATGAACAGAGGGCGGCTTCCGACGGACTGTTTGAGGCCGTCAACGGCAGGTTTGTCAGCGGCTGTCCCATCGTGTGGGAGCAGCCGCAATCGACCAGAGCTGGTCGACCAAGTCAGTAATGGCGAACGTCTACTAATTACAGAAGCTGCCGATCGCGTTCGTCATATCGAGATATTGTTCTTAACGCTAAATTTATTCGTCCAACACGGGAGCGCCAAGTCAAAAACGGGATAATTCAGCGCAACAGATCGGGAAGATCGTAAAGGAGCTTCAAAGCGTTGGACCAGCCCACGTCGGAGAACAGGCGTAGAATTTCGACAAGCGCGGCACGCCGGTTGTCGTCCTCAAAGATCGAGCGATGGTCGGCGATATAGCGAGTCACCATCCGCACTATGACGGGAGCCGCCAGGCTCTCGTGATGATAACCTTCGCGCGCCGCCGATCCCGTCAACAGCGCATGCAGCGCATCGAAAACGCCAGCGGGATCGCCGGGGATCAAAAACTCATAGAGTTCGACCAGGTGGTGGTGCGTCGAGGGTTCATGCGATGCCGCCAATAGCACCAGCATTGGGCGATAGTCGTCCAGGAACCGCCGCATCGTCTCAACCGACATCAGACCCACTGCGGATTCGCTATTGGCGCCATGTGCGCCGGAGCCGAAGTAGAGCTGGTTCATCAGGTGGCCGATGACCGACTCCGCGGTGCGATAGGTTGCAATGGCCGCCTCGCGCGCCTCGCCCTCGACCTGATCCTGTATCACGGTCGTATGGCTGGCAGCCGATGCGGCTGAACAGGCCTTCAATATGATCATGGCGGCATGCTGTGAGCGGGCGGACAGACCCACGTCGCATTCCTCGCCGCTCGCATAGCGCGTGAAGAAGGCGCCGCTCAGCATCGACAGGAAGGAGGTGAAATATTCGCGATGCGCGGCCGGATCGCCGGCCGAGGCGGTCAGCCAATCGAACGCAACCGGCTCTTTCTGCCAGCACCAGAGCTGTGCGGTCATGCTGCCGAGCTGCTCAGCCACCTTGTCGCGGCTCGGTGTGTCGTCACGCTCGACTGCCTCGCGACGGGCACGAACGATTTCAATGATCGCCTTGCACTTCTCGACATTGTGCAAGGTGAAGCGCGGAATGACATATTGTAGGAAGGAACTCAGAACTCCGGTATGCGGCTCATCGCGGGCGATGCGTTCGGCCAGCTCCCACATCTTGGGGAGTGCGATGCGGCTCAGCACTTGCAGGCTACGAGCGGCCTGCAGACGAACCTGAGGCACCGGGTCGGCGAGGATCGCATCGAACATCTCGATGATCTCGCCATGGGCTTCGCCGAAGCGATCGGCGAGCGAGACATAGGCGTCGGCTGCATAAACGCGGACCGCGCAATTGCCATAGCTCAAGCGCGAATCCTCGCCGTCACTCTCCTTTTCTTGCGGAAAGCGGCTCGCCCACAGCCGGCGGAGCATGGCGAGCAGGTGCTCCATCGACGGCATGCCGTCGATACCCGGCGCGTAGGCCGCCGCGCCCGCGATTCGCTCGACCGCATTGCTGATGTGCCCCCAAACCGATTGCTCGACCTTGGCGTCCAGAGCAGCGCCATTGGCATCCCAGAATTCGAGCGTCTCGACAGCCCCAGTCCACAGCTCTGCGAGCGCGGCACCTTCACTGGCGGACGGCGTTGCCTCCACCTTTTCGTAAAGCGCTTCGGATAGCGCCAGTATCCGCGCGTCGATGCCTTTCTCGACGTCGACGCCTTCGCCCGCGAGCAGGCTGCGCGTGATACCACGCGAGGATCCCCAGCTTACCGTTATCGACCGGGTCGGCGGATTACCAGCGAGGTTTCCGGCCGCGTCCAGGTCATCGCGGAAGGCGCGCATCGCCTCGGTGGCAATCGCATCCGCATCGACCAGCGATAGCCAGCGGCTCAGCGTGCGCCGCCACCAGCGTTGCTCGTTCTCTTCGCTGAACAGATCAGGTCGCAGCGCTTGCGCTTCGAACGCCGCACGCTCGTTTGGAGTGCGCGAGGGATAGACCGCCGCCAGAAACCGCACCGCGTCACGGACGATGTCTCCGTGCGCCAGGATCGTGACGTTGCTGGCGAACGGCCAAAGCAGTTTGCCGACCTCATCCATGCGCTCGGCGCCAACGCCCAAGATCCGCGTCCATATAGCCGGTCCCGCATATTCGCTCGCGGCAGCCTCGACCGTCGTGGCGAACGCCTCGGGCGCACAGCCCCGCAGGTGCGCGACCAGATGCGCCAGAACGTCATCGTCCTGGGTGCCGTGACGGCCCTCAGGGTCGTCCCACGCGTCAAGCGTATCGTCGTGGCCCAAGAGATCGAATGGCGCACGGCCTTCGATCGTCACGCGCTCGCGATTATCGCCCAGCGGCATATTGCGGTCGGTGTCGCCAAGCGCCGCTTCGACGATCGCGCGCGTGCCGAGCGGCGCCGACAGCTCGAGCAGCCGGGGCACGCGCCGGCCAAGATCATAGCGACAGCTCTCATAATCCTGCCGGCGGTTGGACGAGAGCTGCATGATGCGGCTCACGTGTCCGCCCAAGTGGGAGGTGCTGTCGTCAGTTATGTTGGACGAATGGAGCATGCGGTATATTTCGATCGCGAAGTCGGGGGCGATCCGCGCGATCGGTATGATCTGTTCGGAGAGCCAGCGGGCCTCGCGATCGGCATTCGCCGAGAAATGCGGTTCGCGCAGAATCCGGTCGAGCAAAGTGCGCGATGCGGCGGGATCGGAGGCGAAGCTTTTCCCGACAAAGCGGATCGCACTGGTCGATGTCTGCTGCATCGGAGGA
Organism: Novosphingobium sp.; assembly: GCF_039595395.1. Classification (NCBI taxonomy): domain Bacteria; kingdom Pseudomonadati; phylum Pseudomonadota; class Alphaproteobacteria; order Sphingomonadales; family Sphingomonadaceae; genus Novosphingobium; species Novosphingobium sp. The sequence continues at coordinate 551,511 of NZ_JBCNLP010000006.1, forward strand.
TCGGCGGCCCAGGCAAAGGCGAGCAGAGCCCGCGACGCACGCCCGAACACCTCAAGCAGATCGGTGTCGGTGAGGTCGCCCTTTTCGAACAACGTGTGCAGCAGGAAGCGCGTTGCATCGGACAAATCGCGGGATCCGGTGGCGATTGCCGCATCAGCGACGTGTGCCCAGGCGATTGCCTCGCTTGCCACCACGCCACCGGCCAGGTCGACTGCGAGCCCGACGAACCGCGCGAGCCGCGACAGCATTGTCGCCAGCGGTTCGTCATTCGGCCGCACCGCGATCAACGCGACCAGCCCCGCGACATCGGCGGGTGTCGAAACCCGCTCGATCGCGGTCCGCAGGGCGACGTTGGTGAGTACCGGATCGACCTCCGGGTCGGCATAGATGTCGGCGACGAGCCGCCAGACCTGCGCCTTGCCATCAGCATCCTGGCGCCACAGCCGCTCGATCGCGAAGCGCAGTGCTGGTGCGAGCATCAATGCGACCGAACTGTCGCCGCCGAGCTGGCCGATCAGGCGCGCGGGATCATCCCACTCAAGGAAAAAGCGGCTGCCGACATGGTCGAACAGCACATGATGGGCGAAGCTGACGAGGTCGCCGGTATCGCGGAGCACGCCGGTCTGGATCACGGCGTCGAGCTGATCATGCCCAACCACAACCTTGCGAACGGCGAGCCGGCGCCGGCTGACCATCGCGCCGACAGTCGTCGCCGCAGCCGCTTGCAAGGCCGTGCCGACCAGCCGGCGATCCTCATAGGCGTCGATCAGATCGGATTGGGTGGCGACGGTGCGGATACTGTCGGGGCTGGCGCCGTCGGCGAGCAATTGCGCGGCGAGCGAGAGATTGAAGACATTGCGCAGCAGGTCGCGAAGCTTGTCGGGTGCGGCGGCGATCAAGCTGCCGAGATCAGCCGCAGCGGCACCGGCGGCGTCGAGATCCTCGCCAGCGAGGCGCGGCACCTGAAAATGCCGAACACTGCCCAGACCGGGTTCGGCAAAGGTCGGATCGGGCGGCGATCCCGGCATCGCGTCCCGAAACCGGCGCCCGTTGCGCAGATCGAAGGTGCGGATCGAAGCGACGACGGTCCAATCTGTCTCCGAAGCGCCAAGCGTCTCGATCAATTGGGCGAACACGCCTTCGGCGGGTCCGCCGCGCGCGGCGTCGAGCGCATCGATGATGAGGATCTTGGCGCCGGAGCTTGGAGCCGCGTCCAGCACCTCGACCAATGGATGCTCCAGTCCCAGCTCGGATTGGAGATCGGCGGCGATGGCGACACCGGGAAAACGATCGACTGAGAGGAATACGACGGTGTCGCCAGTAGCACGACGCGCCTGCGCAAGTGCGACCAGTGCGCCGGTCTTGCCCGCCCCTGGTTCGCCGATGACGATCAGCGAGCCGATATCCACCGCCGTGCTCAGCGGGCCGTCGCTGGCACGCGCGATCGGTATTCCGCCGGCGATCGGCAAGCGGGTGTGCCCGGCGAGGCGCGCAAGCTCGGCGTTGGTCGTCGCCGACAATCGGCCAAGGTCCACGCTATAATCAGTCGCGCCGACGTCATTATGGCCAAGCCGACGAAGCTCGCGCAGCAACCCGGCCCGGTCCGCGGGCGCGCCGCTGCCGATCATGCCGCGGATGATGGACTTGAGGTCGCGCAGCGGCGCGTCGCCGGCGGCTTCCGACCCGTAGAGCCGGCTGCCAATGAGCCGGGATGCTTCGCGCCAATTGTCTTCGCCCTCGTTCATCGAGAAGCGCACGACGCGGAACAGGCGCGCCATCATTGCCAGATCGTCGTCGGTCGGGGGCGTCGCGGAAAGTATCGCCCAGGCGCCCCGAATATGGGTTTCAAACAGGTCAAGCGCTTCGCGCTCGGTCGAGGACCGCCCGGCCTTGGTCGGTGCCCAGTTGCCGCCGAGGTCGAACGCGCGGCAGCCTTGCTCCAATGTATCTAGCGTGCGCGCTGCGCTGGCAGCAACGGCCAAAACGGCTCGAACCTTCGCGGGATCAACGGTTGCCCTGGTATCGCGGGCATCGACGATCACCCGCACGAGCTGGCTGATCGTCTTACCGAGCGGACTTTTGGGGTTGGTGGTCAGCCCGGCGCTGGTCTTGCTCTGCACATCGATGCGGCTGCCATCATCTTGATCGAGTCGTATGTCGTCTAGCCCGTCGCCGGTTTCGAGTTGGATGGCATTGGGCAACGCGACATTGGCGAGCCCGAAACGCCCGCCGACCGGCATGCGTGCGAGCAGATGGGCGGCGAGCCAGGTGCCGACCTCAGCCTGAAAATCCATGCCGCCCTCGGTGGCCCGCCCCCCGGCGCGCATCGGCGGTGCGTTCACATCCGCGTCAGACATGACCGCGCGCGCCGTGATGGTTGCAAGCAATTGGTCGCAAATCGATCGGTGGTCGCACGCGGATTGTCATGCGCGACACATAAGTTATGATTAGGCGTCTATACAAGGTTCGTCGCTCTACCAATCACAGTGTCAGATCGAGAGTTGCCGGTGAGCGATCAAGAGGGCGCACCGAACCTGACAAAGCCACCGCTCACTGGCCTCCCCGTTCAAATACCTGAGTTCAGAATACGTGTATTGGGCCAAGCTAAATGTCGGCTCTCGGCATAAGCCGACATTTAGCTTGGCCGGTGGGAACGGCCGCTTCGTCCCAAGGCATGACGATCAGGGCCTCCGCAAGGGAGGTGGACACCCCCATTAACCCGCCCTGTCAGGCGAGTGATGGTCTGGTCGGGCGGTAAAGGTACGGGGATTGAGCGGATAACCCGCCTTTGGACTGCCGAGACTGATTACCGCAGCCTTTCCGATTGGTTTGGCTCGTTATCCAGCGACTCGGCGCTGCTGATGAAAGATCAGGCGGCCCATATTATAGGCGATATTGACCAGACCGACCTTGGCTCTGGCGCGCTCGATGCCGATGGTGCGGATGAACAGGTTCATGCGGTCCTTCTGCTGGGCAAAAACATGCTCGACCGCCGAGCGCACCCGTGATCTTGTGGTATTGCCGCGTCGGATGTGCTCGGGCATCGGCCTGCCTTTGGGCTTCTTGCGATGGATACGGCTGGTGAGCCCCCGTGCGGCCAGCCATTCCTCATTGACCTTCGAGCGATAGGCCGTGTCGGCCCAGACGTCCGAGGCGGTGTTCTGGCAGGTTACAATCTCGCGCAGCACCGCGCCATCGTGGCGGGCCGCGCTGGTCACGGCCCAGTTGCGGATGAAGCCGAAGCTGCGGTCGATGGCCACATGGGTCTTGTAGCCGAAGACCGCGATGGCCAGTTCGGGCACTGAGCGTTCGGCCTCGGGGTCGCGCGGGCGACCGATCTTCACGGTCCAGCGGGCATCGGTGTCCTTCTGCGCCGCCTTGGCCGGCTTACCCTTCCAGATGTCGCGTGCTTGGCGGCCGGCCTTGATCTGGTGTTTCTCGGCAACCGTGTTGCGCTGGCGCGGCGCAGCGACCAGGCTGGCATCGACAATCTGGCCGCCCATCGCCAGATAGCCGCTGGCCTTGAGCTGGCGGTCGAACTCCTCGAACAAGCGTTCGATGGCGCCCGAGCGGGTCAGCCTTTCCCGAAACAGACGGATCGTGTTCTCGTCGGGCGTGCGGTCCCCAAGCCCGAAGCCCAAAAAGCGAAGCCAGCTCAGCCGGTCCCGGATCAGAAATTCCATCCGCTCATCGCTTACATTGTTCTGCGCCGCCAGGATCAGCACCTTGAACATGGTCACCGGATCATAGGGTGGGCGACCGCCTCTGGTGCCATCAGAATAGGACAGGCCTGCGTCCAGAACCGAGCGGAAGGCCTCGAAATCGATGATCCGACCCAGCCCAGCGGATCGCCGGTTTCCGACAGCCGTTTGAGGTGATCCCCGATCGCAAACAGTCCCGATAGCTTCATCGACAGCTCCTGCTTCCGAGAGCCAATGAATCACGCCATACGCTCAAATGCTACAGGTAAATGGGGGCCTCCAGGTGTACGACCGGCAGCTTTTGACGAGGTCAATCGGAGCCGCGAAGGTCAGCTTTGTCAGCGGGAATGGTCAATCGGAAATTGACAAGGTTGGCGATTCTGCCTTGGTCCCGGCTCCTCACCACGATGAGAGGGAGTGCCAAGGCGGCTGAGATCACATGGCGAGGTTCCTTTCTCAGACAGATCGCAGCCAGGTCTTCTAGCCAGATACGAGATGGCGCAAGAAGGCGCCCGGCCGATCCAAAGTCGGCGCCACCGGTCCGATCACCTCCGACGGGGCTGCATCGAGATAGCTCAATGCTCTTGAAAAGGTGGCGACCTGCTGCTGTGCGAAATCCGCGTCCAGCCGGTCGAGGCCGCCGCTGGGCAGGATCTGGCACAGATAGTCCGGGCCCGGAACCAGCGAGATCGACGGGATACCGCATTGATACAGCGTCGATCCCTCGCCAAGGAACATCTGGCTGAGGCGCGGCGCCACTGTCAGGCTGCGCAGCTTCGTGCGGTGTTGGGCGGCGGCGCGATAGACCTGCTCCATGAAGGGGTTGGTGGTGTAGACGATCTCGCGCTCCAGCCTGCCGGTGGGGGCGGGGTTAGGGGGCTCGCCCCGATCTTTCCATTCCAGACAGCCCAGATGTTCCAGCGTCAGACCCGCCACGGCGCGGGCGTGGCCTGGCTTGCCGTCCCACAGTTCGGGATGCCGTCGCAACCAGGCCAGCGTGGCTTGCCCGTGGCCCTCCACCAATTGCGGGATCTGGAAATGTCCGGTGGCGAACACGAAGACGATCGAGCGCTGGCGGTCCGTGCGGCTGCCATGCGCCTTGGCCAGCGCCAGCAGCCCTGCCGCCCCGTTCTCCTCGCAGGCATTGGGGCCATCGGTATGCGTGTTGACGATGATCGTCTCATGGGGATTGCGACCAGGCAGGATCGCGTGGAGCGTGTCGGTGTCTGCCTCATCCAACGCGGCCTCAAGCACCAGCGTGGCCGACCCGCCCGCCTTGAGATGCGCCGCTTGGGCCTCGCCCACCCAAAGGGCGGGCAGATCGGCATAGGGCGTCGTGAAGGGCAAAACCTGATTGCGAGCCAGTTCGTCGGACAGTCCTTCGAACAGGCAGATCACACCGCGCACGCCTGCCGCCTTGGCGCGGGGCAGGAAGATGTTGGTCAGCGGACCCAGAACGGGGACGATCTCTCCCCGTTCAAGGTCGGCTCCGGCATCAGGGAGCGCCGCCTTGCGCTGGAAAAGCATCAGCGTGGTTGGCAGCGTCAGATCCAGCCGTCCCACCGGTACCACCGCGATCTTGCCGCGCGCGGCGGAAAAATCCTTGGGCGCCTTGTCGAACCAGACCAGATCGCCGGTGATGCCTTCGGGGCCAGTCATGCCGGAATAGGGATAGGGCGCGGCAACCGGAATGCTGGTCCCATTGCCCAGCGTGATCGCTGTGCGTCCGGGCGTCCAGCGATGGATGCGATGCGTCTGGCGATGAACCTCCAACCCCAGCGCAGCCAGTTCCTCCGCGATATAATCGACCGAAAGCTGATGCGCAGGGCTGGCCGTCAGGCGTGGTCCAAAGGCATTGATCCGCTCGATCCAGTGCCACAGCGTATCACGATCGGGCAGTTGCGGCATCTGGCCCAGGGGCGGCAGCGGCCTGATCCGGCCGGGGCGCAGCCATGCCAGGGCCGCCACCGCCATCACCCCTGCCCAGAGCATCGTTCGCCGTCGCATCATGCATCTCCCGCCTGTCGGTTCAGCAGGGTACGCAGCGCCTTCTTGTCGATCTTGCCCACGCTGGTGCGCGGCAGGCTTTCGACCACGATCACCCTTTCGGGGATGGCATAGCGGCTGAGGTGGCCGGCGGCGACATGATCCTGCAAGGCGGCGCAGGCGCGCGGCGGGTCAAAGCCCGCTCCTGCCACCACGAAGGCGGCCGGGCGCTCACCCCACCGAGCGTCGGGCACGCCGATGACAGCGGCCTCAACGATGCCGGATTGGGCCTCCAGCAGGTTTTCCAGCGCAACCGAGGACACCCATTCGCCCCCGGTCTTGATGACATCCTTGATCCGGTCCACAATGCGCAGGGCGCCATCGGCATCGGCCTGCGCGACATCGCCGGTGTGCATCCAGCCGCCTGCCCACAGCGTATCGGAGGCCGCCTGTGTGGCATGGCCCTGCGTCAGCCATGGCGCGCGCAGCATCAGTTCGCCGCCATTGTCAACATCGGTACGGGTCTGGACCAGAGGCAGCGGGAAACCCGCGCGGCACAGCGCCCCGGCTTGTCCCGCATTGTCGCGGGCCAGAGCGATGACCGGGCCCGTTTCGGACATGCCATAGCCCACCACGGTGGCGATGCCCGCCGCCCCGGCCTCGCGGGCCAGCGTTTCGGGCAGGGCCGCGCCGCCGATCACCACGGTCCATGGCGCCAGCGATCCTTCCCCGGTGTCATTCGCGTCGAGCAGCATGCGCAGGATCGTGGGCACGCAATGCGACAGCGTCACGCCCTCGCGCCGTTTCAGCGCCAGCAGCCGCGCCGGGGCATAGCGCCCCGGATAGACCTGTTTGACGCCCAGCATGGTGGCGACATAGGGCATGCCCCAGGCATGGACATGAAACATCGGCGTCATCGGCATGTAGACATCGGCGCGGCGCATGCCTTGCCCATCGGGCTGGCTGGCCAGCGTGGCTGCCAGCGCCAGCGTGTGGAGTACCAGTTGCCGATGGGTGAAAAACACCTGCTTGGGATCGCCGGTGGTGCCGGTGGTGTGAAAGGTGGTGGCGATGGCGTTTTCGTCGAAATCAACAAAGGGATAATCGGGCGCGGCGGCGGCGATCTGGATCTCGTAATCGTCCGGCGCGTCGCTGGCCATGGGGATGGCCGCGGGGCAAGCGGGCAGCCCCGCGCACAGCGGCGCGAAATCGGCATGATAGAGCAGGCATGAGGCGCCCGACTGGTTCAGCGTGAAGGCGATCTGCGCCGGGGACAGGCGCACATTCACCGTTTGCAGCACCGCGCCCATCATCGGAATGGCGAAATAGCATTCGAGATAGCGATGGCTGTCCCAATCCATCACCGCCACAACATCGCCCTGCCGCACGCCCTTGGCCGCCAGCATCGAGGCCAGTTGACCGACGCGTTTGAGGAAATCGCGATAGGTCAGCCGAAGGTCGCCGCTGACGATCACCGCATCGGTCTGGTCGGCGACATTGGCCAGCAGGTGGCGGATCAGCAGGGGAAAGACATAGGCCTGTGCGGCCGGGGCGGTCAGCAGTCTGGGCGCGTTCAAGGTCTGATCTCCAGCGGTCATTGCGGACAGGCGATATGGCGGGCGGTGTCGGGGCCATGCGCGGGATCAGCCCCGAGTGTGGCATCATGGCCCTTCAATTCGTCGATGGTGAGCCGGTCGGTGGCCTTGATCATCTGTGCGATCATCGCGGTCTGGCGCGCGGCAAGGTCGGCGTCCAGCTTGTCCATATGGCCGTTCGCGGCGATGGCCAGCAGGTAGTTGGGCCCCGAAATGCAGGCGACATGCGGGATGCCGCTGTTGTGGAACACGCGGCCCGTGGTGTATCCGGGGCCCGCCTCGACCGCATGGCGCAGCAGATCGTGTTGCTTGATCCCGGCGACGACCATGTCGGTCATGGGGCCAGCGGTTGCGGGCCAGTTCATATATTCGTTGTGACCGGTCGCGGCGTAACCCTTGCCCGGAATGTCGGCCCATTCGCTGGCACCCAGATGCTCGATGGTGAAGGCGGCGGCGGCGCGCTTCATCACCGCCGGATGGGCCAGAGCCCAGCCCTCGGCTTCAGGCAGCGTGCCGCTCATGTGTCCGGGCCAGCCTGCAAAGACCAGCGTGCGGCGCAGCCTTTGCCCCGGCGGCAGGCTGGCAAAATGGCGGGCGAGTTGCAGCACGGCCATGCAGCCGTTCTCCTCGATGAAGTTCTGCCCGTCGGTGTGGGTGTCGACCAGCACCACCTCCGGGCTTTCACCGGGCAGGATGGCGGTGATCTGGGGCACCTCGCCATCGACCCATTGCGCATCCAGCGTCAGATGCGCGCTGTGCCCCGCCTTTGCCGCCGCGCGCAGGGCCTCGCCCTGATCCTGCCCCACGAACAGGGCGGGCACCTTGGCCTTGTAGGGCGAGGCATGGGGCGAGAAATTGCCCGCGATCATTGCTGAGGACGCGTCCAGAATGATCGCCACACCCGCCACGCCGCGTGCCGCCAGATCGTCCATCGCAAAGGACGGCATGGTCCACAGGCGGCGATAGGGCTGGTCTAGCACATCGCCCTCGCTCTCACCGCGCAGGTGGATGAAATGCGGGCGCACGATGCTGTGCAGGGGCATGGCAGGCATATGGGCATCGAACACCAGAATGCTGCCTTGGGGGATATCGGGGAGATGGGCGGGCCCATTGGGGCGCAATTCGCCAGCATAGATCAGCGGTCCGGTAACGCCCTGTGGGCCCGTCGATTGCGAGCGGACGAAATAGGCGACGCCGGGTACCGGGCGGCGCTGCGCCCCGTCGATCACGTCGAGGCTCCAGCGTTTCGGTTCCCAGCGGCGATAGGGGTAGGTCTCGCATGGGCCAGCTTGCAGCCCCGCCGCGCTCAGTTCGTGCCTCAGCCAGTCAACGAAGCGCAGATGGTTGGCGTTCCCAGGCAGGCGCGGGCCGAAATCGACCATCTGCTGGTAATCCTGCCGGATGCGCTCGGGCGAGGGCAGGGGGATGGTGGCGCGCCCCGGCGCGGCCAGAGCGCGTGTGACAGGGCTCAGGCTGGCGATGGCGGCGCCGATCAGCGTGGCGCGGCGGGACAGGATGGGGTGCATGGATCGTCTCCGCAGTCAGAAGGTCAGGTTGACGCCGGCCGTGAACTGGCGGCCAATCACATCGTAAAGCTGGGGGTTGGTCGGGATGAAGGTGACCAGTGTGCCATTGGGCGCCAGCGGCGGATCGCGGTCGAACAGATTGTTGACGGTGAGATACAGGCGAAAGCGCTTGTTGATGCGGTAGGAAGCGGTCAGGTCGGTGTAGAACACCGAGGGGACGCGGTTGTTCTCGATGGTGATCGGGGCCTGCCGCGTCACGTCATAGGTTCCCGCGCTGATGAAGCGTTCCTGTGCGAAGAGCTCGAAATCTCCGCGTTTCCACGTCAGGTTGGCGGTGGCTGTCCAACGCGGGTTGGCCGACAGGCCCACTTCGCCCGCGCGGTCGATCGAGGTGCCGCTGCTGATGTCCTGCCGCTGCTTTTGCAGATAGCTGGCGACGAGACGTATCTGCGTCGCTCCGCCCAGCAGGTCGTGGCCGGGACGATAGCTGACCTCGATGTCCACACCCGCGCTTTTCAGGCGGTTGAGATTGAGCGTGGGGGATTCGATGCGGGTGATCTGTCCCGCGCTGTTGCGGGTGATGTTGGCGCAGAGCGCGGTGGCACCGGCGTTACACTGGTCCAGCGTGTTTTGCGGTGTCAGCGAGGAGATTACGCCGGTGAGGTCGATCGCATAATAATCCGCTGACAGCGTCAGCCCCGGCGCGAAATGCGGGGTCAGCACCACGCCTGCGGTGTAGGTGCGGGCGCGTTCAGGTTTCAGACTGGCATTGCCGCGCGTCACCTGAATGATGGGCACCGTCGCGCCATTCTCGATGACTGAGCCGGTGTTCTGCACCGTCCCGGCAAACAGTTCGGGCACATTGGGCGCACGTATGTCCTGCGACACGGTGCCGCGCAGGCGCATCCCCGACACCGGCTCCCAGACCAGTCCGGTCTTCCATGTCGTCACCCCGCCGCTGGTGCTGTAATTGGTGTAGCGCACCGCCGCATTCAGATCGAGCGCGCGCAGCAGGGGCAGGTTGCGCGCCAAAGGCACCGCCGCCTCGCCAAAGATTTCCCAGAGGTGATAGCCGCCCGACACCGGAAAAACATTGGTCAGCAGATAGCCACCCGGCTGGTTGAGATAGGCGGCGGGAAAGCCCCGAATGCCGGTGGCGTCGTTGATGCCGGTGGCGATGTCGTCGGACACCTGCGTCAGATTGACGCGGCGATATTGCCCGCCTGTGGCCAGCGATACCTCGCCAGCCCATGTCGAGAAGGGCCGCGCCCGCACCGAGAGATCCGCCACATCCTGCGTGAAGTCGGTCTGGTACGATGCGCTGCCCTCGACATAGTTGATGGCGGCCTGCGAAGGGGCGCCCGATCCGAACAGGTTGATCGGCACGCAGCCGGGGTAGAGCCCCGGATTGGTCAGCGTCACCCGGCACACGATGTTGCCCGAGGTCGGATCACGCACTGCATCGGCGGCGGCATACAGCCGTTCCAGCACGACATTGTTGTCCGTGCGGATGCGGGTGCGGTTGGTGCTGTGGCCATAATAGCCCTCGACCAGAAGGCTCTTGGGACCGCTCCAGCGGAAACCTCCTTTCAGGTCGAGTGTGCGTGCGTTGGCGGTGGCATTGGCCGGATCGCCAAAGTCGAAGTTCACCCGGCCCATGGCGAAAGCCGCTGTGTTGGTGTTGGTGAGGATCTGCTGCACGGCGGGGTTGAGGAAGGCGTTGCCGCTGTAGATCGTGAAGCCGTTGAAGCCGCCCAGATTGAACTGCTGGACCTGATTGTAGTGGTTGCGGGCCAGCGCCAGACTGCCCTCGGCAAACAGCATCAGCGAGGGGGTGACGTCGAATTCGGCATGGGTGAAATAGCTTTGCGTGCGGATGGCAGCGGACAGGTTGCTGAACACTTGCGCCCCGTCGCCGCCCGCCTGAATGAGGCCAGATTGCAGCGACCCGCGCGAAAAGGCGGTCAGCGTGCCGTTGGGCGCGAATTGCTGTCCGGCAAAGGGGCCGCTCAGGGCAAGGCCGCCCGCTGAGGCGGTGGATGCGCGCAGATTATCGCGAAAGATCAGTTGGCCCGCGACGGCGGGATTGCTCAGGAAGCCGGTCGCATTGCGCCCCCAGTCCCGGTCTGCCACGCTTTGCAGGCCACCGACATTGTAATAGGAGGCGCTGGCCACGATGCGCGCTCGCCCATCGGCAAAGCTGTGTCCGGCGGTCAGGCTGGCCTTCTGGCTGGGAGCATCGCCCTGTCCCGAAATCCCCGATTGCAGCGTGGCCTTCAGTCCGGTGAAGTGCGTGTCCAGCACGAAGTTGACGACCCCCGCCACCGCATCCGACCCATAGGCCGCCGAGGCGCCGCCGGTGACGACATCGACGCGCTTGATCAGCTCTTCGGGCAGCAGGTTGATGTCGGTTGATCCGTCGCGCGACGATGGCGCGGCGCGGCGTCCGTCGATCAGCACCAGCGTGCGCTGAGCGCCCAGATTGCGCAGGTTGAGATAGCTGCCCGTGCCCGGCCCGGTTGCCCCGGTAAATCCGCCCGAGGGCCGGGTCGAACCGCGAAAGGCGGGGAGCTGGTTGAGCGCTTCGGCGATCAGTCCGGGCTGCGCCTTGGTCAGCGCCTCGGCCGACACGACCGTGACCGGGGTGGGCGCCTGCGATCCGTCGCGGATCGCGCGGGACCCGGTGACGACGATGGCATTGGTGTCCTGGATATCCTGTTCCGCGCTGGCGGACTGTGGTCTCTCGTTGTCTTGTGCCGCGACGGATGTCGCAATCAGTGCCGATGCACAGGTGGATACGAGCAGAATCCCTCGAATCATTGACCGCCCCTTTCAGTCGTGGGGCCGCGGCGATTGTTCGCCATCAGTCCCCCCTTCTCCTGATGGGAAGGTCGCTTATCCGGGATGGCAGGTCAACATATTTCTTTCTGGGAAAAGAAATATGTTACAGCGTGTTTCCGAACTCCTGTTCAGGCCCTTGTGAAACGTTGCAAAGTGCACGAATTCCCGCTGCGACAAAGGCGGGCAAGCGATCGGCAATCCCCGCGAAATCCGAGGAACTGACCTCCCCGTCCGAGATCCTGTCGATACGCCCGGTCTGGCCTAGCGAGAAGGTGAAGGCCCCGGTCAAGAAGTGATAGCCCCAGTAAAGCGAAGCGAGCGGGGCATTGGGCATCAGCCGCTGCATGTCCGCGATCAGGACCTTGGAGACATCGTCGAACACTTCGGACATCAGCGAATGCATCGCCCCGCGCGAGCTGTTCACATAGGCGACGATGGCAGCGTAATTGCGGTGCCCGTCGCTTTCCTGGGCCATGTCGAAACCAGGGCGAACAAAGGCATCGATCAGCCCTTCCAGCGTTCCGCGGTCACCGAACTCCTGCCGATAGGCGTCCAGCGCCTTGTAACGTGCGGCGTTGATCAAAGGGCCGCGCCGGCGGAACACGGCCGCGAAGAGCTTCTCCTTGTCGCCGAAGTAGTAACGCATCAGCGAGGTGTCGATCCCCGCGATGGCCGCCACGCTGGCCAGCGTGGTCCCATTGTATCCTTTCGCGGCGAATTCCGCCTCGGCGTGGTCGAGGATGAGGGTCATCGATTCCTCGCGCCGCTCGGCATTGGGGCGGCGGGACGAGATGGAGGGGGAGTCGGCTGGCTTCTTCGTCACGATCGATCCGCTTGCGGTGTCAGGCGACCTTTCCGCCTGACGGGGTTGGGCGGACAGATAGCAACATCGGGCGGCGACGCGAAGAGGGCGCGCAACGAAGTGTCAAGGCGTGTGGGACGCATGCGCTCCGTCAGTTGCGGGTCTCTCCGGCGGGTGTTTGCCGGTATGGCTTCGCGCGGGCCTGTTGTGCGGGATCGGCTGGCGACCCGCTCCGCCTTTGGGAAAGCTGGTGGTGAAATGGTCGTTCAGCGCGCGCGCGTCCAGGGCGTGTGGGACACGCCTCACGACGGCGGTTGAGGTTCGTGCATGGCGGTCGGATCAGGCTTATGCGTCGCGTCCCCTGCTTTCATACCAGTCCTGACGGCCTGTGTCCTCTACCGCCCAGATCCAGGCATCGTTGAAGGCTGCGGTCGAGAAGCTGAACTCCTGGCGGGCCAGATCACGATAGCCATCCTTGGTGTGAAGCTTGGGCTTGCCTTCACTCATGTGCGGTATCAGCCAGTCGCGGCATCTCTCCCGATCTTCCCGCGCACGGGCTGCTGAAAGGGCACGGTTGGTTTTCATCGGATAGGTCCATCAAGCTGTACGATCGGGTCTTGCATGGCTCTTTACCCGTCGCTCGGCGGGAGGCCAGCAGGAAAAAGGCGAGCGCTGGCGAACAGGCTCGGACTCTGACTGCGCGAGCAAGGCAGCGGATGATCGGGGACTTGCCGGAGATGAGGCTCACGCGGAGACTCGATGAACGAACGGCCGCTTTCGATTGGCCCGTCGCGAACGATGAATGGCGGCTTTGTCAGCGGGAACGACCGCAGCGATCAGCTCTCGGCCGGGCTACCTTTAGCTGAGCGATAGGTCGTGGGAGCCGGAACGGCAGGTTGAAAAGCTATAAAGGTCATCTTGGGCTTGGGAAGCGCGAACATTGCCTTGCTGCCAGAGGGTCTTATTAACTTCATGTAATACGCATAAGTAATTTAATAAATAATATTTTATAATTTAAGGCATTGTAGGCTGTAGTAGTTTGTTGTAATTTTCAATAAATCATAAAGTTATTTTCTGGTTTAGTTTCATAGATTCAATATCCGTTCCGCCACGCGTCCAAGATCAAGCAGCGATGTTGCCTTCATTTTTCGCATCATTTGAGATCGGCAGACTTTCACAGTAATCTCGCTCAGGCCAAGGTTGGCAGCAATCTGCTTGGAAAGCTGCCCTTCAAGGATCATGCCCATCACCTGGCGTTCCCGCCCCGAAAGCGAGGCATATCGCAACCGCAGATCCGCCGCAGCAGCGGCCTCGTGCCGGTGTGCGCGGCTTTGGGCAAGGCCGGCGTAGATCGCATCGAGCAAATCCTGATCCTTGAAAGGCTTGGTCAGGAATTCGATTGCCCCGGCTTTCATCGCGCGGACCGACATCGGAATATCGCCATGAGCGGTGATGAACACCACCGGGATATGCTCATGAATTGGCGCCAGATCCTGCTGGAAATCGAGCCCGTTCCTGCCCGGCATGCGGATATCCAGAATCAGGCACAGCGGCATGTCGGGCAGCGGCCAGCCCAGAAACTCGCGGGGCGAGGCAAAGCTATGCGTTGCCATCCCGACCGAATCGAACAGATTTTCCAGTGCTTGGCGCATCGAGGGATCATCGTCGATGATCAGAACCGCGCCATCGATGCCTTGGGACGACGGAACATCGTTCATCAAACCCCCTCCTTTTCGCCGGGCAAGGTGAAACAGAAACGCGCGCCGCGCAACGTACCGGGCTCCGCGCGGATATGGCCGCCATGCGCCTCGATGATGGAGCGGCATATTGACAGACCGATCCCCATGCCGCCCCGCTTGGTGGAGCGGAAGGCATCGAACAGATCCCCGGCGACCGCTGGATCGATGCCGGTGCCCGAATCCTCGACCTCGATCATCACTCCGCTCGCGCCCGAAGGTGCAGAGGCGATCCGGATGTCCCGCTCCCCCTCGGGCGCGGCCTCGATTGCGTCGATCGCGTTCGAGACCAGATTGAGCACCACCTGCTGGAGCTGGATGGAATCGCCCTGAATCACCGGCAGCGTGCCGGACAGGCCGGTGCGCACCGCGATCCTGCTATGGCGCAACCGGCTCTGCATCAGCGCCAGCACCTCATGCACCACATCGTTGATGTTGATGCCGGTCTTCTCGACAGGCGCATGGCTGGCCAGCGCGCGGACCCGGTTGATGACCACGCTGGCACGCGTGGCATCGTTGACGATGCTATCGATCGAGGCGGTGGCCTTCGCCATATTGGGCGGGTCGCTGCGCATCCAGCGCATGCCGGCATGCGCATTGGTGACGATGGCGGCCAGCGGCTGGTTGACCTCATGCGCGATCGAGGCGGCCATTTCGCCCAGCGTCATGATCCGCGCGACATGGGCAAGATGGGCCTGTGCCCGCTCGGCCATGACCCGCGCCGCCTCGATGCTGACGGCCAGCCATGTCGTCGCTGCAATCGCCGTCAGGCTGATCACGGTGTTGGCGATGCCGCTGCGAAAATTTCCTCCCGGCGTCAGGACGAAGCTGGCGACCGTCAGCGCGATGCAGGCCGCAGAGGTTATGACCACGCCTTGCGTGCGGCAAAACCGCGTGGAGAGCAGGACGACAACGACATAGAAGGTCGCGGCGGCCACTTCATATTTGGTCACCGTGTCGATGATGAAGATGGCCACACTCAACAGCAGCGTCACCAGCGGCAGTGCGGCAGACCGCAGAAGGCCCGAAGGACGTGTGGAGCTGTCAGGCCTGGTGTCGTGAAGAGCCATGATTTTCACCGAATGTAAGTGCGCAAGGCTTCGATCATTCCGGATCGATGATGGGATGGATAGCACCGCGCGCCGCCGCGATCAGGCCGTGAGATAGCTGCACGCCCCGGTGGCGACAAGCGCGCGATCGATCGCTCTTTCTGCCCGATACACTCACGCGCCGCCGATACCCGAGTATAGTTGTAATATACCCCCAGGGGGTATAGATCGCCGTCACGCAAGGCAAGGGTCGCAAGGCTCCTGCGGCGTGATCCTGCCCGACCGGGCCGGGTCCGGAATGGCATGACAGGGGAACAGCATGGAACCGCGATCTAGCACCGCCCCCTCGGAGAGCGACAGTCGACGCCAGCCGTCGATTGTGAGCCTTCCGCAGGACCGGATCATGACCTGGGCCCGCCCTGCCGCCGCGCAAGCCTCAGCGTTCAATCGCTGAGCCTTCCCGGCCAGGCCGCCCGGGTTCGAACAAAAGTTTGAACTCAAGGAGGTGGCCATGGCCGCGCTTCACCTATTCACGTCGCATGCGGCGCCTCTGGCGCCCTCTTATGCCCGCGCAGCATTTGCGCAGGCCGCATCCACGCAGGCCGAGGTCCTGTCCATCAGGTCGGAGCTCGTCATGGGCTGGGCAATGGGGAAGGACGGCCATCCGGCCGCAAGCTGGCACGTCGAGCGATCGGCCAAGCGGCCATCCCTGCCGGTCTGTGCGGACCATCCCTTCCTCGATGCGGAGGGCTAGGGCCATGAACAACATCCCTGCTGGCGAAACGCTTGTCGATCACCGCCCCGCCAACGCCGCATCTCCGGAGCGGCCCCTCACGATGGCCGAACCGGGCGGCCGGCCCCCGCGCCTGCCCGCCGTGCTGGACAGCGCGCATCTCGGCGATATCGAAGGGGCTTTCGGGACGATCCGGCAGCATGATACGCTGCGCCGCAAGAGCTGGAAGGCGCGGCTGACCACGCTGCTGGCGATCATCGGACCCGGCCTGATCGTGATGGTCGGCGACAATGACGCGGGTGCTTTCGGCACCTACACGCAGGCCGGGCAGAATTACGGCGTGTCGCTGCTCTGGGCGCTGATGCTGCTGATCCCGGTGCTGTATGTGAATCAGGAGATGGTCGCCCGCCTTGGGGCGGTCACCGGCGTCGGCCATGCGCGGCTGATCTTCGCCCGCTTCGGTCGTTTCTGGGGCGCCTTCAGCGTCATCGATCTGGTGCTGCTCAATGCGCTGACCATCGTCACCGAATTCATCGGCATCACCTTTGTGCTGCGCTATTTCGGTGTGCCGAAAATCCCCGGACTGCTGGCCGCAGGGGTCTTCATCATCGGCGCGGTGAGCACCGGCAGCTTCCGGCAGTTCGAGCGCCTTGCCATGCTGCTTGTGGCCGGCAGCCTGCTGCTGCTGCCCGTGCTTGTCCTTGTGCATCCGCCCATCGGCGTGATCGCGCACGGGCTGTTGGTGCCGCAATGGCCCGCCCATTCCGACACGGCAGCGGTGATGCTGCTGCTGATCGCGATTGTGGGCACCACTGTCGCGCCTTGGCAGCTCTTTTTCCAGCAGAGCTACATCGTCGACAAACGCATCACCCCGGCCTTCAGCGCCTATGCGAAGGTCGACCTGTGGCTGGGCATCGGCCTCGTCATGATCGGTGCCGTGGCCATGGTGGCCTTTTCCGCTGCGCTCTTCGCCGGAAAGCCCGGCTTCGGACACTTTTCCGATACGGGCGGCATTCTCGCCGCGCTGCATGACCATGTCGGGCCCTATGCCGCGGCCTTCTTCGGCATCGCTTTGCTGGATGCCTGCCTGATCGGGGCGGCGGCAGTTTCGCTGGCCACATCCTATGCCATCGCCGACGTCTTGCAGGTTCGGCATTCGTTGCATCGCAAGATCACCGATGCGACCGGGTTCTACCTCGCCTATGGCATTCTCATCGCCATTGCCGGGGGACTGGTGGCGATCTCCAGCGACGCTTTCCTCGGCTTTCTGACCAATGCGGTGCAGGCTCTGGCGGGTGTGCTGTTGCCCAGCGCAACGGTCTTCCTGCTGCTGCTCTGCAACGATCGCGCGGTGCTGGGCCCCTGGTGCAATGGGCTGGGCCGCAACCTCTTCACGGGCATGGTGATCTGGGTGCTGGTGCTGCTGTCGATCATCCTCACTCTGGCCACGATCTTCCCGACTGTCAGCGGAGCCGTCATGCTCAAGATCCTGATCGGCGGCGGCATGCTGGGGCTGATCGGCCTGCTGCTGGCCCTGGCACCGCGCGACCGCCGCCATGGTGGTCGAAACGGTGGACGTGACCGGGCCTTTGTACGGATGACATCGCATGAACGCCGGACCTGGCGGATGCCGCCGCTCGACCATCTGCCCGACTCGGCCATGACGATGATGACCATGTTGTGGATGGGGGTGCTGCGCGGTTACCTGCTGATTGCCGTCGCCCTGATCGCCGTGAAGGTGGCCGAAGCGGCAACCGGTGTCACGCTTCATATCCCGCAGTTCGACATCGCCGGGCCGCCAAACCCCGGTGAGGCGGACAAGGCCCTGCCGCAAGGTCAGCCGCCGCACGCGAAGGAGGCGATCCGCCTGCCCCGCGCCCTGAGCGACGTGCGGGATGGAGGGTCCTGACATGATGCGCCCTCCATGGACGAGCCCCCTCCGGCGGCATGCATATGCCTGCTTCCACCGGCCCCGAGGCAAGCCTTGTGTCCCTGCTGGCGCAAGCCGCCGGCTTGACCCGCAGGTCTGGCTTCGGCCCGCGACAATGGCCATTGTCAGACACGCGCCGCAGACCGCCCCGGTTCGATCACTGCCCCGAGCACAGTCACGTCGCGGCGGCACCGGGAACTGGCAGCAATCGCTGGTCCGGACGTTGTGGTTCCGGCGGTTGCGGCAGCACTGCTACCTGCTGCTCGCGCACTGGATCATGAAAACCGCTTTCGCACTGGCCATGAAGCGATGGATCAGTCCGGCGACCGTGCGCTTTGCATGTCGCCAGTCGGCCCGTCTCTCCAGACGTTCGCTGGCGATCTGGCACGCGCAGCGCTGATCACCGCCGAGGCCCGCTCAAGGCCGAGATGATCTGAAACCCGCCGACCGCGCAGAGAGCCGCGCGGTTGGCCACAGTCCGCCTGTCCGCCCGCCACAATCGCGTGGGGCAGCCAGGCGGCAACACCCCCGAACATCCCACAAGCGGCAAGAGCGGCTCCACCGATACGGCGGAGCGCGACCTCTCCGCATGCCTGCATCTGGAGTCGATCATGACGTTACACACCATCGCTCAAGCGCGCCTTCCATCGTTCAACGCCGTGATGGCGGCAAGGCGCTGCGGCCTTTCCCGGCGCGCGATGCATCTGCCCGCACTTGCCCTGGCGCTTGGCATCCTGCCCGCGACAGCACAGGCCCAGACAAGCGATGGCGCTCCCGCCGTCGCCAATCCGGCGCAGGACATCACGGTCACGGCCCGGCGCCGCTCCGGGGAAGGCATCACCCGCCCCAGCGGCGCGGGACAATTCTCCTTGTCAAAAGGCGACTGGTCCGACGTGCTGTCGGGCACCAGCGCGCTGGCGCTGGTCAAAAATCTGCCTGGCGTGACCTTCACCTCCACCGATGCCTATGGCCTTGACCTGTCCGACGGTTTCCTGATGGTGCGCGGCTTCCGTCAAGAGCAGTTGGGGGTCACCTTCGAAGGCATCCCGCTCAACGATGGCAGCTATGGCAGCGTCACCGGAACCGCGCCGCTCAATGTCGGCGTCACCGGGCAGATCGGCGGCGTGGAGGTTTCGCCGGGCTCGGCCAATGTCGATGTGTTCTCCAATTCGGTGGATGGCGGCGATATCCAGTATACGTTGATCGCCCCGCAATCGAAGCCGGGCCTGAGCATCACGCAAGGCTATGGCAGCAACACCACATTGGTCACCAGCCTGACCGGTCATACGGGCCAGATCGGTGATGGCGGCCCCAGAATCCTGCTCGGCTTCGAACGGATTTCCAAGGACAAATACAGCGGCGCAGGCACGCAATCCATGCTGCATGCCAGTGCCAGGATCGTTCAGGATCTTCCCTGGGGCGACCTCACCGCCTTCTTCTCTTTTTCGCATGCGCAGATCTGGGGGTACAACAACACATCCTTCGACATGCTGGCAAAACTGGGCTGGAACGGCACCGATATCCTCTATCCCGACTATGCGCGGGCGGTCTATGTCGCCTCGCCGCAAAACGCCAATGCGTCATGCGGGGCCTATGCTTGCGGCGATCTGGCGTCGCTGGTGCCCTATGACACCGGTCAGAACACGCATGACTATATCGGCAATCTGACGCATCATGTCCGCCTGTCGGACAGGCTGTCGGGCAGTGTGATGGGCTATGCCGCCATCAGCGATTCCAGCATCGAAATCTCCGACGTCACCACCCCTTCGCCCAGCGGCGCGCCCTTTTCCTCGCAGGTATGGACAACCAGGCCGCAGCGGTTCGGCGGCACCGTCAAGCTGACCTACAAGGCCGGGCGCCATACCATCTCCACCGGGCTCTGGATCGAACGCGCCACCGCGACCTCGCGCCTGGCATGGTACGATCAGCCGCTGCCCGGCCAAGGCAGGCCGCTGGCTGCCATCGGCCCTTACGACACCTATGGCCCCGCCTTTCAGACCGCGAACATCTCGCGCTGGCGGACCGATGCGATGCAGGCCTATCTTCAGGATGTCTTCAAGCCCACCGAAACGCTGACGATCAAGGCTGGCTTCAAGACGGTGACCTTCACCACCAGCGGCGGCGGCATCGGCCCGGATCAGGCGCCGAACGGGGCACTCACCGCGCGCGGCGCTTTCCTGCCGCATGTCTCGGTCGACTGGCATCCGGATGCGCGCAGCACGCTCTATGCCGACATTGGCGAGACGATGGCCGGCTATCGCGTCTCCCCGCGCGGGAACATCGGCCCGATCTCCTCGGCCTGGACCGCCGACAGTCAGGCGATTTTCGACGCCGCGCGCGCGATGCTGCGACCTGAACGGGACTGGAACTTCACGGTGGGCGGCTTTCACGCTTTCGGGCCGGTCAGCCTCACGCTCGATGCCTATTACGGCATCGTGCTCAACCGGCTGCTCAACGGCACCAGCGGGCCGCAATTCGCCCCCTTGCGCACGGTCGGCATCGTGCCGCGCTCACGCCTGATCGGGGCGGATGCCATCGCCAGCGCGAAACTGGCGCCCTGGCTGACCGCGTCGCAATCCTTCTCCGTCAGCAAGCTGCGATATGAGGACGATCTCCTCACGCCCGAGGGCAACAGCCCGCTGAAAGGGCACGATCAGCCCGGCTATCCCGGCATGTCGCTGATCACGCAGATCGCGGCGAAGCACCGCAGGATCGAAAGCGGGCTGACCAGCACGGTGTATCTCGACAATCCTTTTACCTATACCAACGACATTCACGTGCCGACCTACTGGAGCATGAACGCCCATATTGCCTATCATCTGCCTAAAGCAGGTTTCAGGCCGGACCTCACCTTCCGGCTCGACGTCAACAATCTGGCGAACCGGAACAACATCGGATCGGTCGGCATCGGCGGTTACTCGGTATCAGGCGATTATCAGACCTTCATGAGATCGGCCCCACGCCAGTTTCTCCTGACCCTTACGTCGCAGCTGTGAAAGGGGCGATTGAACCGCGCTGGATTGGCCGGAGGGCTCAGCCCTTCGGGCTGTCTGTCAAAGCTCGCTGACATAGCAGACGCTTAGGGGCTCTTTCGCGGTACTCGGAAGTCGCCCTCCGTTCATCCAGTGCTCAAGGGTTTGCCGCTCCGTCAAAATCGGCGCGGTTCAACCGTCCTCCCCAAAACTGACCGGAGTACCCGATTGAAGCGCGCATTCAGGCGCGCGCTATTTCCACTGACATTCATGTTTGAGGCCGGAAATATCTTGCCAGCTGCTATCCATTCACACCTCTTTTGTCGAAAGGTGATACCGTTGCGTTGCGCTGGCAGTGCGACAGCGGCATATTCCCCGGATACAACCGGACGGTGCATCATGAACGACGATGTCGTAAAGTTGTTTCCCTACTTCTTCCCCGTACTCTTCATCGGCATGTGGCTGGCGATTAGCACATTGCTCGGCTTTTTCTCGGGATGGTTCGGTCTCCAGAGACATTACAGGCCTCGCGATGAGCCCGCACTGCTCACTTTGCGTGGCCGGTCAGGCTCCATGGGTATGGGGGTCGCTTTGAATGGTATTCTCACGCTTTCCGCGTGCCCGTCGGGACTGCGCATCAGCATCTGGAAAATCTTTGGGCCTTTCCAACGACCTCTCTTCATTCCCTGGACGGACATACGGACAACCTCCTCGCGCTCTTTCCTTGTGTCGACCGTCAAATTGACCTTCGGTACTCCACCGGTTGGCACATTGAAGATTGACGCCTGCAGTTGGGAACGCCTTCACCATACGGCGGACAACAGCGGCGCGGAAGGGTTGCCCTCAGCGCTTCCCTCCGTATCGAAGGGGGCAGCAGGCAGAGTCATGGTGCTTCAGTGGGCTGTCGCGACCTTGGCCGGTGGATGCTTTTTCTATTTTGCGCCGCGGCTGCAAGGCTCACCGACAACCATCCCTGTGGCAATGTGCTTTGGATTCCCGGCTGTTCTATTCGGGTTTGGCACGGTCGTGCGCTTCATTCGGCAAGCGTGATCCACAATCACTCTTGCGCGTGCCGCTGACAAAGCCGCCGTAGCCCGTCGATTTTGGCCTTCCGAAGAGTTGCCGTCCATTCACATAAAATAGCTTGGTAGCAGACAACGCGAGAAGCGCCCGGTGAACCGATCATCGCCTCCGGGGGTTGGGAAGGCTGAGTCATGCCCCTCCAATCCTTCGGAGGACTGCCCCAAAATGATACCGCACGTCTCACTGCGAGACTCCCTTTGAAGGAATTTTGTCCATATAATTCCATATTGACTCCATGGAAGGTAATATTGCAGACATTTCATCCTCATCAGGAAGCACCATGTCTCAAACCTTTTTCACCGTCGATCAGGTGGCCGACCGGCTCGGGCTGCACCCCAAAACCGTGCTGCGGCTGATTGCGGCAGAACGGTTGCGCGCCACAAAAATCGGCAAATCCTACCGCATTTTGCGCGGCGACCTCGATGCCTTTGCCGGTGTTTCCCCCGAGCAGAGCGTTAGGCCGGTGCGCGTCACCTCGATTGTCGATATGCCCGATGCCACGCGGGATCAGGCCGCCCAACTGACCGCTGCTCTGCAGGCCGCGCTGATCTCGCGCGGCGCATCGTCCACGCCCGTGCATCTGGAAACCGCATTCGATCCTGCCGCAAGCCATCTCAAGATCGTGATCATTGCCGAGCCCGCCGATACCGCCGCGCTGCTGCAGGCGTTCGACACCTTTCGCGGCGCCCCGGCATGAATGCCGTTTTCAAGAGCGAAGGCGCGCGCCAACTGGTGCTGGAACGCTATCGCGCCTTGCTTGCATCATGGCCGGTCGACCATGAGCAGCATATACTGCCCACGCGGCAAGGCGACACCTTTGCTCTGGCTTGCGGGCCGAAGGATGCGCCCCCGCTGATTCTGCTGCATGGCATGCAAGCCAATGCCGCCTCATGGCTGCCGGATGCGGCACTTTGGTCGCGGCAGTTTCGGGTCTACGCTCTCGATCTGATCGGCCAACCGGGGCTGAGCGCGCCTTCGCAGCCCGCTTTCAACGGTGATGCCCACGCATTCTGGCTCGATGATGTGCTGGATGGGCTTGGGTTGAAGCAGGCGGCTTTTGTCGGGGTGTCGCTGGGCGGTTGGATCGCGCTCGACTATGCAATCCGGCGCCCGGATCGGGTGAGCAGGCTGGCGCTTATCTGCCCCACGGGCATTGGACGCCAAAGAAAATTTCTGCTCAAGGCCTTGCCGCTTATGTTGCTCGGCCCATGGGGCATGCGCCGGATCAGGGCGATGGTGATCGGGCCGGAACGGCAGGGGCTGGAACCGCTCGCTCAAGCGATTGTCGATCTGATGCGGCTGATCAGCCAAAGCGCCCGCCTGCGTGCTCTGCACCCACCCGTGTTTCAGGATGATGCGCTGGCCGGTTTGCGCCTGCCGCTGCTGGCGATTTTGGGTGGGCGCGATGTGCTGCTCGATTCCCGAGAAAGTCGCGAACGGCTGGAATGCCTCGTTCCTCAAGCGCAAATCCGCTTCTTACCTGAAGCCCGGCATTTCATCCCCGGTCAGGCCGAAACGATTCTGCAATTCCTGTTGGCCTGAATACCTGTGCAGGGCCTTGCACATCTCCACCGACAGCGCTCGACGGACTTACGCGATAGCCGCCACCATATCCGCCAGCTTGGCGACGGTGTTCATATTCCGCGCCGTGCCGCGTTTATCGCAGGGTATGCGCAGGCGGGTGTTAGCCATGCCGTCCGGGTAGAAGATGAAGATTTCGCGCTTTCCCAAGCGAAGCTGCTCGTTCTTGATCCCGGTCGCGCCTTCAAGAGGATCAGCGGGCAGCGCTTCGTCGGCGAACAGTGCCATAACGCGATTGCCAGGCGAATCCGGGAAGGGATTACGGGCAAGCGTGTCGGCAATTTCTGCAGCAGTTCGGACGATCACGCCTACACTTTTTCCGGCATAGGCGTGGAGCTGCTCCTCCAGCGCCGATCGCACCTGCCCCTCTGACCCATGGCTCCGAAAAACGACATTCCCGCTGGCGATATAAGTTTTCACCGCTTCGAACCCAACTGCGGCACACATTTGGGAAAGAGTTGCCATCGGCAATTTGCCGGTGCCGCCGACGTTCACGGCTCGCAGCAAGGCCACATATCCGTTCAATTTCGAGCTCCTCTCATGACCAGTGTTCTCTATAAGACCACAGGATCGCATTGTCAGCTTAGGCCGTCCAGCCAAACGCACCCGAGCGGTGCGCGCTGGTCGAGAGCCATCCGTCCCTGACCTCTAACGCTGACAAACCTGACCTGCACGTTGCCAGATCGGAGCGTCGAAACCGGTCGTTGGTTCACCTCTTTCGCGGCGCCCTCAGAGTGATGAGAGCTGGACTTTGCTTCCGTTCCCGAGCGACATCTCGAAGGGCAGATTTTGAAATAGCAGAGACCTTGGACTATCCTCACCTTGCCAGGCGAGAGGACGAACAAGGAGGCCCTCATCGAGACCCGCGATGGCTTCAAAGGAGTTGCGGCCGCCCCGAAGACCATCCCCATACAATCATCGACAAACGCGTTGGCTCGCGGCTGTCGGCGCCGTTCCCTGGCCGACCTTCAGTCCATCGAGCCGCCCCGGCATGAGCGGAGAAAAAATGCCTGGGCTAAGCGAAGGGGCGATTGTCATGCTTCATTTGGCCAGTCGATCGACGATGAGTGTTCTTAGGATTTATCTCGTACCCGATGCCGCGAATGGCGGTGTCGACACCATAGGGAACGGTCAAACCGAGTTTCAAACTCCCCGCAGAAACCCCGGATATGGTCACTCCCGAGTTATACGTTTTTTTACATGTGCCCCCCTACAGGGCCTCCAAGACGCTCTGCGACGGGCGGGTCGCACTTGGCGTGTCGTGGATTATTGACAGAGATGTCAGCAGTTTGCTGGCAAGACTAACGTGAAGCATCGGTCGCGCGGGCAGAAAATCGGCGGCCATCAACAGGGATCGTATCATGGGTCAACCCAATCACACGGCGCGCAGCGCCCATTGTCGCCTGTTGATCGGCGTCGCCTTGTGCAGCCTTGTCCCGACCGGGAAGGCCATGGCGCAAACTGCCGACACGCCGGCCTCCGAAGCCCCAGCCGGGCAGGATGAAGCCGAAGCCAACACCATCGTCGTCACCGGTTCGCGCATCCCCACCACGACCATCACGGCCCAGCCGATCACGCGGGTCACCGCGGATGAGATCGCCAAGCGCGGCTTTACCAATCTCGGCCTGGCGCTGCTCGATCAGCCCGGCTTCGGTGTGCCGGGCAGCAGCCCGATCGGCAGCCAGGGCTTTTCCGGTGCGGGGCAGACTTTCGCCAATCTCTACAATCTGGGCTCGCAGCGCACGCTGACGCTGGTCAATGGCAATCGTTTCGTCAGCGCGGCCAACAGCTCGCTGCTGGGGGCCGTCGCCGGTTCGCCGGTCGATCTCGCGCAGATCGCGCCGGCTCTGGTCGATCGTGTCGAGACCGTCTCGGTGGGCGGCGCGCCGATCTATGGTTCGGATGCCATCGCGGGCACGGTCAATGTCATTCTGAAGAAGAATTATCAGGGTCTGTCGATTAATGCCTCGCAGGGCGTGTCCGGTCAGGGTGACGGGCAGGACACCAATGTCTCGCTGCTGGCTGGCCGGAATTTCGCCGAGGGGCGCGGCAACATCACCGTCAGCGTCTATTATGACCGGCAGCATGGCCTGACCAATGCCGACCGCTCCAGCCAGATCGGCGGCAGCAGGACCTTCTCGGGCACGGCTGTGCCGGGCAATACCTACACGCATCAGGTCTATTCGGGCGGATTGCACTACAATCTCTTCACCAACACCGGCATGCCGATGGTGGCCGATGCCTATCCCATCCTTGGCGGGCGGGCGTCCGCGGGCATCACCAATGCCGCCGGACAGGTGTTGACCTTCAACAACGCCGGGCAACTGACCCCCTTCATCAATGGCCAGTTGACGGGCAGCCCGGCCTATCAGGCGGGCGGCAGCGGTTTTGCCATCAGCGATTACGACAATTTCCTCGCCGACACCGAGCGTCTGCAAGGCACATTGCTGGGCCATTATGACCTGACCGAGCATATCCGTTTCAGCGGCGAGCTCTGGCTGAGCCGCGACAATGGCACCAATCTGGCCAAGCAGCCCTATTACAACACCCGCCAGTTCGCCGCCGCCGGGCAGCCCCAGGGCAATCTGATCATCAGCACCGCCAACCCCTATCTCAGCGCGGCTGACCGTCAGACGATCATCAGCAATCTGGCGGGATATGGCCTGCCGACGAACCGCTTCTACCTTTCGCGCGCCAACACCGATCTGTCGACCGGCGCTTTCCGCACCCGCAGCGATCTGATGCGCTTTGTGGGCGGACTGAACGGCGATTTCGCGCTGGGCGAGCGCAAGTTCGACTGGGATGTGACGGTCAATTACGGCCGCTCCACCAGCTCGACCGCCTCGCGCGAGCTGGTGACGCAGAACTTCAACAATGCTGTCAATGCCGTCACCAATGCCAGCGGCCAGATCGTCTGCGCGCCGGGCTATACCAATGCGGCCTATCCCACGATCAGCAGCACCTGCGCGCCGCTCAACATCTTCGGTTATGGCAATGCCAGCTCGGCGGCGATCGATTATGTGACGGCCAATGCCTTCACCCATCAGCTCAACACGCAGACCGATGTGGTCGCCGATGTGAAGGGCGATCTGATCCGCCTGCCCGGCGGCTATGCCAAGGGCGTGGCAGGCTATGAGTATCGCCGCGAAAGCGCCGCCTTCGATCCGGGCGCCTTCTATGCGGGCGCGCTGCAGGCCAATGGCAGCCGGGTGGCCTATGGCGGTTCGGCTCCGATCGCGCCGGTGTCGGGCAGCTTCCACAGCAATGAGTTCTTCGGCGAGTTCAATGCGCCGATCATCGCGCCCGACAATGATGTGCCGCTGATCGCTCAGCTCGATGTCAATGCGGCGGTGCGCTATGTGAAGCACAGCCTGACCGGAGGCTTCACCTCCTACACGGGCGGGGGCAGCTATGCGCCGGTCAAGGGTCTGACCCTGCGCGGCAATTTTACGCGTTCCTTCCGCGCGCCGGCTGTCACCGAACTGTTCGCGCCGGTCAGCACGGTGACCTCGCTGGGCAATGACCCTTGCGACAAGGGCTACATCAATGCGGGCAACAATCCCGCCGTGCGCGCTGCCAATTGCGCGGCTGCCGGTTTGCCCGCGAACTTCACCTCAACGGCCACGACGGTCAGCGTGAAGGGCACAGCGGGCGGCAATCCCAATCTGCAGAACGAAATCGCCAACAGCTGGACGGTGGGCGCGGTGCTGCAACCGGCCGCGCTGCGCGGGCTGGAGATCAGCGCCGACTACGTCAACATCGACATCCGCAATGAGATCGCGGCCCTGAGCCTCACCGATCTGATGTCGGCCTGCTACGATTCCTCGCTCTCCAGCCCCTATTGCAGCACCTTCACCCGCAACAGCGCGGGTCAGGTGACCTCCTTCGCCTCGAGCAATTTCAACATCGGGCAGGAGGTGTTCCGCGCGCTGCAGGGCAATGCGAAATACACGCTGCCGCTTGAACGGCTGGGCCTGCCCTCCTCGGCGGGCGTGCTGGATCTGAATGTCAATTATCTGCACACCTTCCGGCACTATTACCGCATCGGCGCGGGCGATCTGCAGCAGGTGGTGGGCCAGTCGAAGGACCCGGCTGACCGGCTGACCGCCACGGCGAATTACAGCCGCAAGGCCTTCAACTGGATGGTGCAGGGGATTTATTACGGATCCTCGAAGATCAATCCCAATGGGCTCGATGCCGATTATCAGTATCCCACGGTCCACGCCTATGTGACGTTCAACACCTCGGTCGGCGTGGATGTGACGAAGAATGTCAACTTCCGCTTCCTGGTGAACAATGTGTTCAACCGTGGCCTGCCGTTCCCTTACTCGGCGGATGTCACGCGCTATTATGATGCCATCATGGGGCGTTATTTCCGCCTGAACGCCAGCCTGAAGTTCTGATCATGACGCCTGCCTGGCGCGCAGCAGGGGCGCGCCAAGCAGAATATGGCTGGCAAGGTCGGGCGTCGAAGGCTCGGCAGCGGCATTGGCGAGAACAACCACCGCGCGCTGCGAGGCCGGCTCCACGATCATGGACGTGCGAAAGCCGCCCGTGCCGCCATCGTGAAACAGCAGGCGTTGCCCTTCCGGTGATCGGCCGATCACCCACCCAAGGCCCGCCCGGTTCCTGCCATCCCCCATGGCATGGGGCGAGGCGGTGGCAAGCCGCATCGCCGGGCCGATCGCGGATTTGCCATCCATCGCCGCACGCAGGAAGATGGCCATATCCTCGGCGGTGGAGCGGATCGCCCCGGCACCGGCCAGCGTGGGAAAGGTCCATGGGGCTGCCGGGTGCATGGCGGCATCGTGCCCTTGCGCGAACCGTGCCTGTTGCTCGGGCGACAAGGTGATCACCGTATCATGCATGCCGAGCGGGCCGGTGATCCGCTGAGCCAGCAAACTGGCGTAATCGCTCCGCGCGGCGCGGGCCAGCAGATAGCCGAGCAGTCCGAAGCCCAGATTGGAATATTCGTAGCTTTTGCCGGGATCGCGCGGCAGTTGGTAACGCCCGAGGAAATCGAGCAGCAGCGCTTCGCCATAATCCGAGTAAGGGTCTTCGGGTCGACCGAAGGGCATATTGTCCGGCAGCCGGGGCAGGCCGGAGAGATGCATGGCAAGATCGCGCAGGCTTATCGCCCGCCCATGGCGTTCAGGCATGCGCGCGCCGGGCGGCAGATAGTGCTGTGCCGGATCATCGAGCGAGACCTGGCCCTTCAGCACCATATCCGCGAGGATCAGCGCGGTGAACACCTTCGTCAGCGAGCCCAGTTCGAAGATGGTGCGGCCATCGAAGCCGGGGCCATCCCCCTCGGGGCCTCGCGCGATGATCTGCGTGCCCGCGGGTTCGAGCAGGGCCACGACAAGCCCCTCGCCATCGCGCCCGGCAAGGCGCTCCTCGAGCGAGGCGGTGATCTGCGCCCCGGAAGGCAGGTCATGAGCCCATGCTGGCATGGGAAGCACCATAAGGCCAAGGAGCGTTGCCCGTCGAGAGAGGGGGATCATGACTCGTCTGGCTTCCGCATAGGGATTTATTGCCTGTTTTTCCGGAAGATGTCGCTTTGATTCGTCGGGTGCATGTCAGCCGGAGTGATGCCTCTAAAGTGACGGGGCTTGATCACGTTGCGCTGTTTGCAGTTCGTCCTCCGATTCCTCCGTCATGGCGGCGACCGATGGCGAGGAACGCCAGGGCTTCTGCCCAGACGTTCCCTGCCGATTTTCAGGGGTGAAGCTCGCCACGGTGACCGCATTCGGCCTCCGGACCTTCGGTCTGGATGGTGCTGTGTTCGATGCCATAACTGTCATGCAGAAGGCTCGCGACAGCAGCACGCACCGCGTCCGCATCGGCCTGCTCGGTCAGGGTCACGTGCATCGTGGCACTTACGTCGTCATTGCTCATCGACCAGATATGCAGATCGTGCAGACCGCCGACGCCGGGAACCTTGGCGATGGCTGCGCGGATCTCGGGCAGGCTCATGCCCGAGGGAACACCTTCCAGCAGCACGTTGGTCGTATCGCGCAGCAAGATCCAGGTGCGCGGCAAGACCCACAGGCCGATGGCCACCGCCACGATGGGGTCGACCCAGCTCCAGCCCGTGACGCGGATGGCCAGCGCGCCAAGGATGACGCCGACAGAGCCGATCATATCGGCCCAGACTTCGAGATAGGCGCCCTTCACGTTGAAGCTCTTGTCGCTGCCCGACATCAGCAGGCGCATCGACACGATATTGACCAGCAGGCCGATCGCCGCAACGATCATCATCCCCACGGACTGGACGTCCTGTGGCTGGCTGAAGCGCTTGATCGCCTCCACGAAGACATAGATCGCCACGGCAAACAGCAGGACCGCGTTGAAGGTCGCCGCCAGGATCTCGAAGCGGCGATAACCATAGGTTCGCTTGTCGTCGGAGGGCTTGGTGCCCAGCTTGATGGCCATCAGGGCGATCACCAGCGCGGCAACATCGGTCATCATATGGGCGGCGTCGGAAAGCAGCGCGAGGCTGTTGTAGACAATGCCGCCGACAACCTCCGCCACGAGGTAGATCGAGGTCAGCGCAAGCGCCCACCCCAGCATCCTGGCATTGGCGCCAGCGGTGTGGTCGTGCGAATGGCCGCCTTGGCCATGATCATGTGCCATCATGTTCTCCTGTGGATTGGGGATCAGCGCTCGTCATCGAGATCTGGTCGATGCCCGGTCATGCGCGGCGTCGGTATCGTGTTGATCTTCTGACGGGGCGCAGGCCGACAGATTGGATGTGGCGGTCGCCAGAAGCACGAGAATGGTGCTGATCGGCCCTCTCATGGTGATCTGCCTCTACCATTCATGACCTTCTCCTCCTCAATCCATGCGTGAAATTCGGGGCCTGGGTGCCGGGCGAGGAAGATCCCCGCCCGGCGGATGATATGTGCGCTCAGGCGTGCCGGGCGGCGGTTTCCTCGGCCTCATGGTCGTCGAGATCCTCGCCCTGCGGGATGTCGTTGCGGCCATAGCGGGCATAGAGCGTCGGCAGCACGAACAGGGTCAGCAAGGTCGCCGAGACCAGACCGCCGATCACCACGGTTGCCAGCGGCTTTTGCACCTCGGCGCCGGCACCCGTGCCAAGCGCCATCGGGATAAAGCCAAGGCTGGCGACCAGTGCTGTCATCACCACGGGCCGCAAACGCTGGATCGCGCCCTTTCGCGCAGCCTCGGCCCTGTCCATACCGCGCTTCATCAGATCATGGATCGAGGAGACCATGACCAGCCCGTTGAGCACCGCGATGCCGGAGAGGGCAATAAAACCCACCGCTGCCGAGATGGAGAAATCCATCCCCCGCAGAAACAGCGCCAGCACGCCGCCCACCAGCGCCAGAGGCACGCCGGTAAAGACGATCGCCGCGTCCCGCGCCGAACCCAAAGCGCCATAGAGCAGCATTAGGATCAGCACGAAGCAGGCCGGGATCACCACCTGAAGGCGCGCGCGGGCGGAAGCCAGATTTTCAAACTGGCCGCCCCATTCCAGATAGCTGCCGGCCGGAAGGCGGACCTCCCTGGCGATGGTGGCCTGAGCATCCTTGACCACGCTGGCAATATCGCGCCCGCGCACATTGGCTTGCACCACCACGCGGCGCTTGCCGTTCTCGCGGCTGATCTGGTTCGGACCGTCCACGATCCTGATGTCCGCCACGCTGGCGAGCGGAACGAACTTCCCGCCCGGTACCGGAACCTGCACCTGTTCCAGCGTGGAGAGGTCGGCGCGCTGTGAATCGGACAGGCGGATGACGACGGGGAAGCGGCGATCACCCTCGAAGATCATCCCCGAGGTTCTGCCGCCCAGCGTTGCGGTCACGATGTCCTGAACATCCTGTGCCGTCACGCCGACACGCGACATGGCATCGCGATTGACGCGAATGTCGAGCATGGGCAGGCCCGAGGTCTGCTCCACCTTCACGTCGGCGGCTCCGGGCGTGCGCCGCAGGATGCTGGCGATCTTGTCGGCCGTCAGGTTCATGGCGTTGAAATCGTCGCCGAAAACCTTGATCGCCATATCGCCGCGCACGCCCGCGATCAGCTCGTTGAAGCGCATCTGGATGGGCTGGGTGATCTCATAGGCATTGCCTGGAAACGTGTTCAGCTCACCTTCGAGGCGCTTGATCAGATCTGCCTTCGACATGCCCGGATCAGGCCATGCGTTATGAGGCTTCAGGATGACGAACATATCGGTGGCGTTGGGCGGCATCGGGTCGGATGCCAGCTCGGCGGTGCCGGTCTTGGAGAAGACGAACTGCACCTCGGGCTGTTTGGCCATCATCTGTTCGATGGGCACCTGCATCGCCTGGCTCTGCTGCACCGAGGTCGCCGGAATGCGCAGGGCCTGGATGAGCAGATCGCCCTCATCGAGCTGCGGCAAGAACACCTGCCCCAGCGACATAAAGGCCGCGATCGCAAGGAGGAAACCGCCGATCCCGGTGCCGATGGTCAGGCTGGGGCGCTTCATGGCCTTGGCCAGACCCGGCTCATAGCGGGCCTTGAGCCAGCCCATGATCCTTCCTTCCTTCTCGCTGATCCGCTTCGACAGCCAGATGGCAATCGCGGCCGGAACCGCCGTGAGCGAGAGGACGAAGGCAAAAGCCAGCGCGATGATGACGGTCAGCGCCATGGGCACGAAGGTCTTGCCCTCCACACCCGTCAGGGTGAGCAGGGGCACATAGACCAGAATGATGATCGCCTGCCCGTAAACCGAGGGCCGGATCATCTCGCGGGCCGCCGTGGCCACGGTGGCAAGCCGCTCCTGCACCGTCAGCAGGCGGCCAAAGTGCTCCTGCCTGTGCGCCATGCGGCTCAGCGCATTTTCCACGATGATGACCGCGCCATCGACGATGAGCCCGAAATCGAGCGCGCCAAGGCTCATCAGATTGGCCGAAACGCCGGCCTGCAACATGCCGAAGCCGGTGAGCAGCATGGTCACAGGGATGACCATCGCCGCGATCAGCGCCGCGCGGACGTTGCCGAGCAGGGCGAAAAGCACGACGATCACCAGCAGCGCGCCCTCGGTCAGGTTCTTGCCGACGGTCTTGATCGTCTTGTTCACCAGCGCCGTGCGGTTCAGCACGGGCTGGACGATCACGTCAGGCGGCAGGGAGGCGTTGATGGCTTCGAGCCGATCCGCCACGGCGGTGGCCACTGTGCGGCTGTTCTCGCCGATCCGCATGATCGCCGTGCCCACCACGACCTCCGTGCCGTTTTCGGAGGCCGAACCCATACGGATGGCCTGCCCGATCTTCACCGTGGCCACCTGATCCAGCGTGATCGGCGTGCCGTTGCGCGTGGCAACGACGATGCGTGACAGCTCACTGGCATTGCGCACCAGCGCATCGGAGCGGACAGCCAGCCCCTCGCCATTGCGGTTGACGAAGCCGCCGCCCACGCTGGTGTTGTTACGCTCCAGCGCAGTGCCCAGATCGGTCAGGGTCAGCCCCATGGCCGCCAGGCGCTGCACGTCGGGGATGACCTGAAACTGCTTCACATAGCCGCCGATGGAATCGATCCCGGCCAGCCCCTTGGTGTTCTTCAGCAGGGGGGCAACGATCCAGTCCTGCGCGGTGCGCAGATAGGTAGCCTTCTCCGTGTCGTTCGTCAGGCGGTCGCCTTCGGGGGTGATGTAGCTGCCATCGGGCTGCATGCCGGGCTCGCCGGGCAGATGCTTGTCATCCTTGCGATGCTCCAGCCTGACGGTCCACATATAGACCTCGCCAAGCCCCGTCGCGATCGGCCCCATTTCGGGGGACACGCCGCTGGGCAGATTGCCGGTTACGCCGCCAAGGCGCTCGGTCACCTGCTGGCGCGCGAAATAGATGTCGGTCTTGTCGTCGAAAACGGCTGTGATCTGGGCAAAGCCGTTGCGGCTGAGCGAACGGGTGTTGTCCAGTCCAGGAATGCCGGCCAGAGCCGTCTCGATGGGAAAGGCCACCTGCTTCTCGACCAGCTCGGGCGAGAGGGCAGGCGCCTTGACGTTGATCTGGACCTGATTGTTGGTGATGTCCGGCACTGCGTCGATGGGCAGGCGGTACAGGGCGGCGCCGCCGATCACGGCGGCAAGGACGGTCAGCAGCAGGACGAGCCAGCGCTTGTGAACCGCCCAATTGACGATTGGGGCGATCATGGGCTCAGTCCTCTTGCGCTTCGCTCTTGCCGAGTTCGGCCTTGAGCGTGAAGCTGTTGACCGTGGCGACCTGCTCACGGCCCGTCAGGCCGGAGAGCACGATCACGCTTGGGCCGCTCTTGTCGCCGAGCGTGACGGGGATGGCCTGGAAGCCCGTCTGCGTTCGCACGAAGACCATCGACTTGCCTTCGATCGTCTGGATCGCGGTGCTGGGCACCCGCACCGCCTTGTCCCCACCGCTGCCGGTGAGCTGGACAGCGGCCGTCACCGGCTCGCCCACGCGCCACTCCATGGCCTTGTTGTCGAGCGTGGCAATCACCGGAACCTGCCGTGTCTGGGCATCGAGCGCCGGTGAGACGAAGGTGATCCTCGCCGTGGCGCTGCGACCGGGAGCGGTGACGGTAACGCTGTTGCCGGGGCGGACCCGCCCGGCATCGGCGGGCTGAAGGCTCAGTTGCAGCGAGACCTGGGAGAGGTTGGCAACCCTGAAGAGTTCCGCGTCAGCCGCGACCGTCTGACCCAGCACGACGCTGCGCGAAATGATCTGGCCCGAGATCGGCGCGGGAATGCCGAGCCGGTTAAGGCCACTGCCCCCGGCGCCAGCGGCGGAAACCTGCTGCTGCGCCTGCGTATAGGCGATGCGCGCCTCGGTTGCGGCGGTGTGGGCGGCGATCAGATCCTGTTCGGGCGAGACGCGCTGGGCAAACAAGCGCTGCTCGCGCGCGAGGTTGGAATTGGCCAGCGCGAGGCGCGCGCGGGTGGCCTGCACCTCGCCCTTGAGCTGGGCCGCCTCCCGGCTTTCGATCACCGCCAGCGTTTCTCCACGCCTGACCGACTGGCCGAGGTTGCGGGTCAGCGCCACAACGCGCCCCCCAATGGCGGCCGAAACAACCTGCGTGCCCTGAGGATCGCCCTCGATTATGGCCGGGATTTCCAGCACGCCGGAGCCGCCGATGGTGGGCAAGGCGATCTGGATGCCAGCAGACCGGATCTGGTCTTCCGACAGCGTGACCTTGTTCTCATCGACGCCTGGCGCCTTCTCCTGCGCGGGTTCGTCCTTTTTGGCCCCTTCGCCGCCGCATCCGCCAAGCAGGATGGCGAGCGTCAGCGGGGCCAGAACCATGGCCTTGTTCTTCATCGTCATCGGATCAATTCCCCTGTTCTGGCGCGGGAGCGGTCAGGCGCTCCAACCGGGCCTTGGCATTCTGATAGGCGGCGAGCGCGTCGATCGCGGCGATCCGCGTGTCAGCCAGCGTGCGTTCGGCATCGAGCAGATCGAGCTGGCCGAATTTGCCCTCGCGATAGCCGATGCGCGCGATGCGGGCCGCTTCCCGAGCGGCGGCCAGCGCCGGGCCATTGGCGGTGCGGGCGGTGGTCGCCGCATTGGCCTCCTCTGCCTGCGCATCGGTGATGGCCTGCTCCATATCGAGCGCGGTCATGCGCTTCTGGGCCTCGGCCTGAACGCGTTGTGCGCTGGCCTGAGACACCGCCGCCGATCCCGCGTTGAAAACCGGAATTGGCATCGAGAAGGTCACGACAAAGGCAACATCGCCCGGCGCGATATGGCGTACGCCGGGGCCGACATTGAGATCCGGCACGCGCTGCGAGCGCGCCAGGCGAACACCGGCATCGGCCACCGCCAGATCCGCATCAGCGGCAGCCAAGGCCAGCGTGCCGGTGGCGTTGATCGGTTCCAGCGGGCCATAGCCCTTTGCTGGCAGGCTCTCCAGCCATGTGGCGTTCAACGGCTCGGAAACGGGGCGAGCGATCCGCCGTGCCAGATTGGTGCGCGCGGCATCGGCCAGTCGCATGGCCCGCTCGACGCCAGCCTCGGCGTTGGCCTGGGCGACACCAGCCCGTTGCTCCTCAATGGGT
This sequence comes from Novosphingobium sp., assembly GCF_039595395.1. NCBI lineage: Bacteria > Pseudomonadati > Pseudomonadota > Alphaproteobacteria > Sphingomonadales > Sphingomonadaceae > Novosphingobium > Novosphingobium sp. Next base: position 587,062 of record NZ_JBCNLP010000006.1, read on the forward strand.
GAGGCCCGCCCCGCCTGAACCCGCACTCGCGCGGCGCTTGCGGTATCTTTGGCGATCCGCAGTTGCTCGGCGGCATTGTTGGCGCGCCGCTTGGCAGCGACAGCTTCGATATAGAGCTGTGTAACCTGAAGGCGGATGTCGGCCTGAGTGATCGCGGCGGCGAGGAGCGCGCGATCGGTTTGCGCATTGGCCACGGCGATACGCGCTGAACGCTTCCCGCCCAGTTCAACGGGAATCCCGAGGGAAACCGTCGTTTGGGAGGTGTCGAACTGGCGATAGACCCCGGTTCCACCGATGTTTTCGACCTGGGTTTGCACCGTCGGGTTGGGGCGTAGCCCCGCAACCGTCCGGGCGGCGCGCGCCGCATCGATGCCAGCGCGAGCCGCGTCGGCGGCAGGCGCTGATCCACCGGCAGCGGCAACGGCATCATCAAGCGTAAGGGCAGGCGTCGTGGAGCCCGCCGACGGCAGGTCTTGCGCCTGCGCTAGGGACGCGCAGGAGGCAGCGGCCAGCAAAGCCGCGATAGAGCGATACATGATTGAGGTGTCCTGACCATGAGACATGGGTGCCCCTTCGCCGCAGGCGCGACGATGGGCTCTGCATGCGATGGGTCAGGAGATAGGAGGGCGCAGTCCGGGGCCAGTGGACCAGCGATGGATCGCGGTCGTGGCATGCTCAGGTGCGGCCGGAGCCGCCAGGGCGATCGGCAGATCACCGCTGGTGATGATCGGCGCAAAGGCCGAGGGCCCCTGACAGCTACCATGGTGGTGCGGTACGGCCTTGTCGGCATCGCCCTTCGACTGATCGGCGTCACCGTTGGAGTGAACCACCCCGGAGCAGTCGATCATCGAGCCGAGCGAAATCTCCTGCGCATGCACCGTCGCCGTCACAAACAGTGACGCGACAAGCAAGCACAGCAGAAGGCGGGCACGGCGAAACACAGGTATCCCTTAGCTAGAAGAGAATGATTCGTCACTGGGGAATATTCGGCTGGAAGGATCTGCTTTCAGTAATGATATTTTATCACGAGACGATGGATTTTTTGAGATGTTTTACGTGGGGGTTCTCATATTATCTGCATAAAGATTATCTTTGTTTTAAATAATGGTATGGATTTCAAGAAATATTTTTCCCAATATGGAAATCCATTCAGCGTTCTTTCTTCGACATTGGCTGTATTGCGCCACGCGTTTATAGTCTGTGTCACGCGTTGAGGCGCTTGTTTTGCTCAAACAAAGCTTGAGGGCGCGAAGCTCAATTCCTTCCGAAAAGCGGTGATGAGCAATTCCAATGGCATTGCAGATGACCGGTCAGGCGGATGTTCCGGGCGCGAGGGCAATCGCATCAAAGGTCTTGCTTGGGCAGCAGGGCGCGGGGCGTCCCGGATGATGGTTCGGTCTGAGGCAGGATCTTGAGAGATTGACGATCGCCGATCACTTCTATATTTCGATCTTTATCGAATCATGGAGATTGTGATGGACGCTCTTGCCGTCATCAAAGCCCTAGCAGCCCTCGCGCAGGAGCATCGCCTTGCGGCGTTCCGCCTGCTGGTCCAGGCGGGTGAGGAAGGCTTGCCGGCCGGTGTGATTGGAGAAAAGCTGGGCGTCGTGTCGTCTTCCATGAGCTTCCATCTTGCAGCGTTGGCGAACGCCGGGCTGGTCACTCAGCGTCGCCAGAGCCGCCTCATCATCTACACGGCTAACTATCCGGCGATGAACGCACTGATGGGCTATCTCACCGAGAATTGTTGCGGCGGTGTCCCTTGCACGGATGACCTGCTCTGCTGCCCCAGCCCCTCTGCACCCTCACACTCCGCACCCGAGGAGGATGTCGCATGACTGACCGCATCTTCAACGTGCTGTTCCTCTGCACCGGCAATTCGGCTCGCTCGATCATCGGAGAGGTGCTCACCAACCATCACGGTGCGGGGCGCTTCCGCGCCTATAGTGCGGGCAGCAATCCCAAGGGTGAGGTTCACCCGATGGCCATCGAAACACTCGGCAGCCTTGGCTACGACACCGCAGGTCTGCGGTCCAAAAGCTGGGGCGAATTCACTGGCCCTGATGCGCCCCAGTTCGATTTCATCTTCACCGTCTGCGACAATGCGGCGGGCGAAGCCTGTCCCGTCTGGCTTGGCCATCCGATGACCGCACATTGGGGTATCGAAGATCCCGCTGCCGTCGAAGGTGACGGTCAGGGCCAGGCGTTTATCAATGCCATCTCTTATCTGCACAGGCGCATTGAGCTTTTCCTGTCGCTCAAGCTTAGTGTCCTCGATGGCATGGCGACGGAGCGCAAGCTCAAGGACATTGGCCAGATCGAAGGCGCCAGCCTCAAGGCGGAGAACCCTCAGTGACCACTGACATCATCATCTATCACAACCCGGAATGCGGCACCTCGCGCAATGCGCTGGCCATGATCCGCAACGCCGGGATCGAGCCACATGTGGTGGAATATCTCAAGACGCCGCCCTCGCGCCCGCTGCTCGAAAGCCTGATCGCGCGGGCCGGGATCACCCCGCGCGCGCTGCTGCGCGAGAAGGGCACACCTTTTGCCGAGTTGGGCCTGGACAACCCGGATCTCAGCGACGTGCAGCTCATCGATGCGATGATGGAGCACCCCATCCTGATCAACCGACCGCTGGTGGTCTCGCCGCTGGGCGTCAAGCTGTGCCGCCCCTCCGAGGAGGTGTTGGACCTGATCCCCGCCCAGCAGCGCGGCGCCTTCGCCAAGGAAGACGGCGAGCAGGTGATCGATGCCGAAGGCAAGCGGATCACGGCGGGCTGAATGGCACCGGCGATCACCATCAGGCAGGCTGCGGTGCAGGACGGCAGCGCGATTGCGGCCATCTATGCTCATCATGTCCTGCATGGCACCGCGACCTTTGACACGGTGCCGCGGTCGACCGACGACACGGAGGCCAGGATCGAGGAGTGCCTGGCGCGAGGCTGGCCATTTCTGGTGGCCGAACGTGACGGGGCGGTGATCGGCTATGCCTATGCCACCCAGTTCCGGGACCGCCCCGCCTATGCGGCGGCCTGCGAGGACTCGATCTATCTGCACCCCGATTATCTGGGGCAGGGCGTCGGCAAGGTGTTGCTGGCGGCCTTGCTGGTCGCGGCCGAGCAGGCCGGCTTTCGCCAGATGATCGCCGTGGCGGGTGGCGGCGAACCAGCCTCGGTCGCCCTGCATGCCAGCCTTGGCTTCCGCGATGCGGGGCGCATGCATGCCGTCGGGCGCAAATTCGGGCGCTGGCTCGACACTGTCTATATGCAGATCGCGCTGGGCGCTGGCGACAGCCTGCCGCTTGAGCGTGAACCGCAATGAGCCCTTTGCAGAGATCTCTTTTGGGCCGAGGCTCTGGGCAGCTTCCTGCTGTTCGCCACCGTCATCGGCTCGGGCATCATGGCCGAGCGGCTGTCGGGCGGGAATGTCGCGGTTGCTTTGCTGGGTAACACGCTGGCGACCGGGGCGATGCTCTTTGTGCTGATCACCATGTTGGGCCCGGTGTCGGGCGCGCATTTCAACCCGGCGGTGACGCTGGTGATGCGCCTGCGTCATGCGATCACCACAAGGGCGGCGCTGACTTACGGGGTAGCGCAAATGGCGGGCGGCGTGCTGGGCGTGTGGAGCGCCCATGCCATGTTCGACCTGCCGGTCTGGCAGGTCTCGCAGCATATACGCACCGGCCCCGGCCAATGGCTTGGCGAAGGCATCGCGACTTTCGGGCTCGTGCTGACCATTCTGGGCACGGTGCAGACGCGTGCTGCCTGGGTGCCGGCCAGCGTCGCGCTCTATATCACGGCGGCCTATTGGTTCACCTCCTCCACCAGCTTTGCCAATCCCGCCATCACCGTGGCGCGCTGCCTGAGCGATACCTTCGCGGGCATCGCGCCAGCCAATGTGGCTGGCTTCATCATTGCCCAGATCATCGGCGCGCTGGCGGCCCATCATGCCGCCAAACCGCTGTTTCCCGCCAAGGACATCCTATGAACCGTTTGCGCGACCTGCCCGATCCGGACCATCTGCCCGCGCTCAAGCCTGAGTATGCCCATCGCCATCCCGCGCTGGGGCTCGGGGCGATGGACCCGCCGCCGCGTATCCTGTTGCTTTACGGCTCTCTGCGGGAGCGGTCCTATTCCCGGTTGGTGGTCGAGGAATCCGCGCGTTTGCTGCGCTATTTCGGTTGCGAGACGCGGATCTTCGATCCTTCCGACCTGCCGCTCCCCGATCAGGTGACGGGCGACGATCATCCGGCGGTGGCGGAGCTGCGCGAACTCTCGCTCTGGTCCGAAGGGCAGGTCTGGTGCAGCCCTGAACGGCATGGCCAGATCACCGGGGTCATGAAAGCGCAGATCGACCATCTGCCCCTCGCCATGAAGGGGATGCGCCCGACCCAGGGCAGGACGCTGGCGGTGATGCAGGTCTGCGGCGGCTCGCAGTCGTTCAACGTGGTCAACCAGTTGCGCGTGCTGGGCCGCTGGATGCGCATGTTCACCATCCCCAACCAGTCCTCGGTGCCCAAGGCCTACCTGGAGTTCGACGAGGCGGGCCGGATGAAGCCCTCGGCCTACTACGACCGGGTGGTCGACGTGATGGAGGAGCTGGTGCGCTTCACCCTGCTGCTGCGCCCGCATGCCGATCAGCTCGTGGATCGCTATTCGGAGCGGGTCGAGAAGGATCGCCCGGTCGAGACCCATGTCGAGAAAGCGGATCTGGCTGGCGCGTAAAGTGCAGGCGCTTTTGCCAAACCAGGCCGGCTTCAGGCAGGTCGGGAAGCAATCAGCCTCGCTGCTTCCGGCATGATGAAGTGGCGACTACTTCAGGGCTATCCTTGACTCCCGCTCCATAATTTATTTTGATAATTATCGCATTGAGGAAGGCCGCGCGGCTCGGAGAAGCCCTATGATGAATGTCGTGTTCAACATGCCGGTGCGTATGCTGAGGGTGGGGGAGGACTTGAACCCCTCCCATGATGAAGGGGCAAGATTGCAGGAATGGAACTTAGGCCGGGCAATCATTCACATATTGCGCCAGCCTGATCATGACCGCCACCTGTTCACCATCGAATTTGAATATGATCGGATTGACCATCTTGCCGCTCAGCGGCTCGCTGAAGGCAGTCTGTTTAAGCGGTGGCTGGCGAGCCATGGCGAGCGATTATGACAGATGGCGGCAAAGGGAAGTCTGTGCTTCCAGATCACCCGCCCGCCGCCTTTCGTCCGAGGGGGCAAGCAAATCCGCAGGGCGTTGCGCGGGCTTCTGCGCTCGCCTGTTCAGCTCGCCTTGCTTGCCAGAATGACGGCTTCAACCTTGCGGAATCCTTCCGCAGTGGCGATGGCCAGATCAAGCGGTCTGGCGCCCAGCTTGGTGTCATGGGTGTTGAGGAAGGTGATCGCCCCGCCAGCGCCAAGCGTCTGAATCGCGATGCTCAGGATGCGCCCTTGCCGGTCAGCCGCTTCGCGCGACAAGGTCGGGCCTTGGGCGCGGCGTTGAAATGGCCGGTTCATGGATATGAGCCTTCCTGTTGAAGTGATTGAGCGCGCTGCTCTCGCTGTTCGCGCTGCTTCTCCAGCCGTTTCGTGCGCTCTGCCATGGACTGCCAGACTGCCGCAGCCTGCAAGCGAATCTCGCGCACATTGGGCAGGCTCGTCTCTTCCGCTTCGCGGCGGCTTTGCGCTGCGCAGTCCAGATAGAAGTCGCTTTGTGACGGCATGCTTATCCTCTGATCTGCGCGGCGGGAGAGCCTCGGGAAACTCAGTCGACCATATCGGCCACGATCCTGCGCAGCTCGTCCGGAGAGAGGACGCCGCGCGGCTCGACGGGATGATGTCGCGCCGCCAGGATAATGGGATTGATCGGAAGATGGTTGTTTTTCAATTGCATATACATAAAATTGACTCGAAAAATCGGGCGCCGGTCGGCGCGGTATGATCTCTTTGATATGAGGGGAGGGGGGGCGCTTCGATCGACGGCGATCGCGCGCAGCGGTTTTCCCGCGCCCGGCCGCGATCGCACCCGAAGGCGCATCAAGCAGGCCGGACACGGGCCAACCCATCGGGGGAAGCCCCCGATGTGCCGGACAGTTCCCAAGGCTCAGGCCGAGCCCTGGCGAACGGGTTCAGGCCGAGGCCAGATTGACGGCGGACTGCTTGCCGCGACGATCGGTCTCGATCTCGTAGCTGACGCGCTGGTCCTTGTTGAGCGTCGCCATGCCGGCGCGCTCGACAGCGCTGATATGGACAAAGCTGTCCTCGCCGCCATCGACGGGCTGAATGAAGCCATAGCCCTTGTCGGTGTTGAAGAATTTGACGGTGCCGATAGGCATGGGTGTTTCCTTTTCACGAAAACGAGTACCCACCCGCAACAGCGCGGATGGAGCCGGAAGCGTGGGAAAGGAAGGAGAGCCCCACAGGAATTGGATTCGTAAATCAAATCCGGGGGTCAAGTTCCGTCGCAGGCGACGTTAGCCAAGCCTATATGTGGTCAGGATGTGGAAAAGTCAAGGGGCGATGCCTTCCGGTTGCGTGGCGAAGGCCCCCTGTCTTTGTCGATGTGTTTGTTAAAAATGGCGTTCAGCCTTCGGTTCGGGGCGGCTGGCGAACCAGATGACATGCTCCGAACCGCGATGATCCTTATCCTCGCTGGTGACGATTTCCTCCACCAGAAAGCCGCTTGCCACAAGGCGCGCGGTGAAAGCCGGATCGGGGAAGGCGGACCATACGGCAAGAATGCCTCCCGGTTTCAGGGCCGATGTGACGGCGTGCAAACCATCCATCGTGTAAAGATGATCGTTGACGCGCCGGGTGATGCCTTCCGGCCCATTGTCGACATCGAGCAGGATCGCGTCATAGGCGTCGCGGGCCGCATCGATCAGCATGGCGACATCCTCGGTGACCAGCACAACGCGCGGGTCATCGAGGCAGGATGCCGTCAGCTTTTCCATGGGGCCACGCGCCCATGCGATGATCTCGGGCACCAGCTCGGCCAGAGTGACGCTGGCATCGGCCTCCAGCACGGAAAGCGCCGCCCGCAGCGTATAGCCCATGCCATAGCCGCCGATCAGCAGATCGAGCGTGGGCCTGCCTGCCAGCCTTTCGCAGGTCATGGTGGCCAGGGCTTCTTCCGAAGCGCTGGCACGGGTGCTCATCAGCTCGGTGCAATCGAGCAGGATGGTGAATTCCTGGCCACGCTGCACCAGCCGCAGTTCGCCGCCATCGGGAACAAGCGCGGTGGCTATCAGATCGTGACCGGGCAGGGAAATGCGGCCGGGTGAGCCGGAGGAAGCCGAAGGGCGAGGGGGCGAAGCAAGCTCGGCGTTGTGTTCTAGTGCGATGACGTGCGTGCCTTGCGCGCGGCATAGCGTGCATCGCGGATGGCCTTGCGTTCGGCCTCCGTGGGGGCGGGCATGTCTTTGGCAAGCTGCTTTGCCAGCTTCTCGGCCTTGGCCTGACGACGGGCTTGCGCGAGTGTGGCCAGGCGGGTGGCCTGCGCGGCTTCGCGTTCAAGCGCCTTTTTGGCCTTTGCGACCAACTGGGCCGGATCAGTGGCAGGCTTGGTTTTCAAACGGGCAATCGCGCTTTCTCGGGCGCGAGTGGCAACCGCTATCCTGTCCTGGAAACCAGGCTCTTTATAGGCTGTCATGGGAGTAAGAGACGCTTTCTGCGTTCAAGGGGACGCATCCATGCGCCAGCGTCATCAGTGCAATGACGGCTTTTAAGCGCTAGCATGGTTGGCAGGCGCTGTCCAAGTGAATGCGGCGTGCGAGGCGGGCAGGTCAACCTGCGGGAGAGGAAGGATGCATTAAAAGGCAGGGCCGGTATCTGTTGGTCTGAAACCCAGACGCCAGAGATGGTCCAGCAAGGATTGAGCCTCATTCGTGGCGATTTTCCGCCTTGCGTCTTCCCGGTGGTCGATGGCGTTCATTGCTGCTCGGGAAAGCAACTGCGCTTTCCAACTGGTTTCATGCAAATCGGAAAAGGTGAGGGGCATGGGCTTCGCTTTCGATCGGTCGCCATCCCGCTTGAGAAGGTGTGTCCGGGCGGGGGTGGTGGAGGCCCGGTCTCACCGTCATGCTGAGGCGGAATGCTTTCCGATCGAAGCTTAACATCAAGAAACAAGCGCGCTTTGATACGGTTCCGTTCATCCGGGGCATTTTACCGCACCATAGGCGGGGCCGATCCGGGCTTCAAGGAAACCGGGCGCGGCAGAATATTTGGCAGGCTCGGGAACGGATGGTGCTTTGACCGGTAGTTTCTCGATAGGCTCCGAGGCTCAATTCGCCGTCTCGTTCGGTCGCACCCAGGGCGAATGAAGCAGGACAATCCCCAAGATGATGCAGAAGGCTGTCGTCCTCGTGGTCGAGGACGAACCGATTCTCCGGATGCTCGCCGTGGATGTCGTCGAGGAAGCCGGCTTCGAGGCGATTGATGCGCCCGATGCCGATGCGGCCATGTCCCTTCTGGAAAGCAGGGCAGACATCCGTCTGGTGTTCACCGACATCGATATGCCGGGCAGCATGAACGGGCTGGGGCTGGCGGCCCGTATCCATGACCGCTGGCCGCTGATTGCCCTGATCGTGACCTCCGGAAAGGTTCGGCCTTTGGGGGGCGCCCTGCCGGGGAAGGCGATCTTCATCCCCAAGCCTTTCGACCTTCCTCATGTGATCAGCGCCCTGCAACATATGGCGGCCTGACACGGGCAGCGGCATTTTGGCGGACGCCCTAGCTGGCCGCGACAAGCTTTCCTTCGAGCCTGAAACGCAATCCCTCCGGATCATAGCTGACACTGCCGGTTCCGCCAAAATGCGAGGATGCGGCATTGTCGATCAAGCGGGAACCCAGACCGCGCCGCGTCGGCGGCAAGACGGTGGGGCCGCCCTGTTCGGTCCAGGCCAGGGTAAAGTGTTCCCCGGCCAGATCCCAGTTCAGCTCGATGGTGCCCGTATCATTCGAGAGCGCGCCATATTTCGTGGCGTTGGTGGCCAGTTCATGCAGCGTCAGGGCCAGACCAAGGACCTGATCGGCATTCAGGATGATCGAGGGCCCCGCTATGGCGATCCTGCTGCGATCACCCTGATGGGGGGCCAGCGTGGTATGAGCCACGGCATGGATATCGGCCGCCTTCCATGAGGTGGCGATCAGGATGTCCTGCGCCTGCGCCATGGTCTGCAACCGCGCGGCGATCGTTCGGGCGCCTTCGTCCAGGTTGGTGGTATGCCTCAGCGTGTAGCTGGTGATGGCCTGAACCATCGCCAGCAGGTTCTTCATGCGATGCGCCAATTCGTGGTTGAGCGTGTTCTGCCGCTCCTCGGCCTTCAGCCGCGCCAGCGCTGCCTGGGTGCGATCGGCCACCTGTTCGACGAAGCTGATGTCGTCCTGCGAGAGTTGGCGCAGATCGTCGAAATGGACGAAGGCGACCAGCACAAAGCGATCCTGCTCGAAAACCGGGAAATTGAGCAGCACGCGAATGCCCAGATCAGCCATGGCCTGCGCATTGGCCATGGTCCTTGGATCGGTTCTGACATCGGCCACGATCACCGTTTCGCGCTGCTTCAGATCCTCGATGAAGCTGCCGAAATCGCGGAAGCGGAAGGTGCCCTCCACCGACCCGGCCCCCTGCGCGCACCAGTTGCGGTGCATCACCACCGTTTCCCGCTCGGGATCGACGGTGCCCAGACCCGCGCGGGTCGCCTGCAGCGCTTCGGCCATGATCTGCGCGGCGGTATGGGTGATCTGCGCCGGATCGCGCATGGTGCGCAGCTTTTCACCCAGTTCCGCCAGCGCGGCCTGACGCCGCACCTGCTTCACGCGATCGGTCACATCATGGCCGACGACGAAGATGCCGGTCACGCTCCCGGCCTCCTTGATCGGCTGATAGAGGAAATCCAGAAAACGGTCGGTGGAGGATTCGCCCGGTCTGGTTGCCGCGATGAAATGGGCGCCGCGCATGGAGAATGGCTCGCCCTCGGCATAGACCCTGTCGAGCAGCGCCACGAAGCCCTGCTCGGCCGCTTCGGGCAGGGCTTCGGCCACGGTGCGCCCGATCACGCTGCGCTGGTCGATCAACGCGCGATAGGCCGGATTGGCGGAGACGAAGATATGCTCCGGGCCTTCCAGCACCGCCATGAAGCTGGGCGCGTCGTCGAACATGGCGCTGGCGCGGCGCAGCTCGTCCAGAGCGCCGTCCCGTGCCGAGCGCAATTGCACGATCAGGCGATCGCGTTGCAGCAGCAGATCCTCGATCACCGCCATCTGCCGCGCTGTCGCCAGATGTTTGGCGATCAGATCCGACAGCAATTTGAAGGTGTTGAGAACTTCCGGTGTGTTGAGCTTGCGGGGCTGCGGATCGATGGCGCACAGCGTGCCGAAGAACGACCCGTCCGGCAGCAGGATCGGGAAAGACACATAGCTGCGCAACCCATAGAGCGCGGGCGTGTGATGATGGCAGTAAATCGGATCGGCGGCGACATCCTCGATGATGACCGGCTGGCGATGGTCCCTGATCTCATGACAGATCGTGGTTTCCAGCGGCAGCTCGCCACCGGGCAGCAGGCCAAAGGCGATCTCGTCGCGCGTGGCGCAGGCCAGCCACTGCTTCTCGGTGACGCTGGCGATGGCGGCAAAGCCCATGGAGGTGGTGTGGCAGACCATCGCCAGAATGGCGGGAACCGCTTCCATCCCCGCGATCCGTTCCAGATCCTGTTGCTTTTCCCGATCCAAGCGCTGCCCTCCTTGCCCGCGATGTCCCTGTATCGCGCGCTGGCTGGCTTGTCTGCTGTCAACTTGAGGGAAAGGTGCCTTGAGCGTCAGTTGGGTGATGGACGGCAGATCCGACCATCGCCCAACTGCAACAGCCTCGCTTTGAAAAGGCTGTTTGTTATGCCTCTGCGGAGCGCAGCCCGCCGCGTCAAACGTGTTCGAATGAGGCTTACGCGCAGGCGATCATTGGGCCGCCGCGTGATCGTATTCGGCCGGCGTCACCGGCTTGAGCCAGACCGTCTTGCCTTTTTGCGTGGGGGTCACGGCGAAATAGGAGAAATCCGAGCTGGGCGTCGCGCCATGCCAATGCTCGACACCCGGCGCTGACTTGATGACATCGCCCTTGTGCACCAGCCGGGCCGGCTCTCCCTTTTCCTGATAGTAACCTGTGCCCTGGGTGATCACCAGAACCTGCCCGCCGGGATGGACATGCCAGTCCAGTTTTGCGCCCGGCCCGTAATCGGCAACGGCGATACTGGGGTCGAACACATCGTCCCCGACATTGAGTTCCTTGAGCCAGATATCACCGGTGTGATTCCTGGTCGTCGAAAGCTCCCCCTTGGGAAAGAGCGCGGGTTGGCCATGGGCGGCACTCGCAGCGATGGAAAGGGCCATGGCGGGAGCCATCATGATTTTTGCCGTCAGTTTCATCATCATCCCTCTCTTATGGTTTTGCCGTCAAAGCTTGCGCGTGCCGAGCCATTGGACCATCGCCGGGTCGTGGTGATCGAAGAAGCTGCTGGCCTTCTGGTCCAGCGCCGCGATGGCCGCGATATCGTCCTGATCCAGCGCGAAATCGAACACCGCGAAATTCTCGGCCATGCGTTCCTTGCGGACCGACTTGGGGATGGCCACGATGCCGCGCTGGATCAGCCAGCGTAGCACCACCTGCGCGACGCTCTTGCCATGCTTGTGGCCGATGGCCTGCAGGGCCTCATGGGTGAACAGGCCGTTCTTGCCCTCGGCGAAGGGGCCCCATGCCTCGGGCTGGATCGCGTGGTCGCGCAGCAGTTGCTGCGCATCATGCTGTTGATGGAAGGGATGGATCTCGATCTGGTTTACCGCCGGGGTGATCTGGTTGTGCAGCACGAAGTCCAGCGCGCGATCGGGATAGAAGTTGCTGATGCCGATCGCGCGGATGCGCCCGGCGCGATAGAGTTCCTCCATGGCCCGCCACGCGCCATAGACATCGCCATAGGGCTGGTGGATCAGCCAGAGGTCGAGATAATCGAGCTGCAATTTGTTGAGCGACCGTTCGAAGGCGGCCTTGGCGCCTTCATAGCTGGCATCCTCGATCCACAGCTTGGTGGTGACGAACAGCTCGCCCCGGTCGATGCCATGGCTGCGGATGGCCGCGCCGACGGCCTCCTCATTGCCATAGGAGCGGGCGGTATCGAGCAGGCGGTAACCCACGTCGATGGCATCGCGCACGCTTCTTTCGCACTCGGCCGGATCGGGCACCTGAAACACGCCGAAGCCCAGGATCGGCATGTGGACGCCATTGTTCAGGGTGACGGTGGGCGTGGTGCTGGTCATGATCGTCGCTTTCAAGGGAGGCACGTTCTGACAGCCATCATATGCCAGCACCGTCCTTGCGAACAGAGGTGGTAATCGGCATGGCGCCATGACACTGAGTCATGGAATGGATGTGAGGAGCGGCGGCATGTATCGCGACGATCTTGGAAGTCTGGCGATGTTTCAGGCTGTCGCGCAGGCGGGCAGCTTCACCAAGGCTGCGGCGCAACTGGGTGTGTCGCAATCGGCGCTGAGCCATTCCCTGCGCCGGCTGGAGGGCAAATTGGGCCTGCGCCTGCTCAACCGGTCCTCGCGCAGCATCGCGCCCACCGAAGCGGGGGAGCGGCTGCTGGAAACACTCGGCCCGGCGCTGGAGCAGATCGATGCCAGGATCGCGTCGCTCACGGCCTTGCGCGATCAGCCTGCCGGAACCATCCGCATCTCGGCCGCCGAACATTCGGCGCGCACCCTGTTGTGGCCGGCGGTCGACCGGCTCGTTGCCCGCTATCCCGACATTCGTGTCGAGATCAACGTCAATGCCGGGCTGACCGACATTGTCGCCGGGCGCTACGATGCGGGCATTCGTCTGGGGGAAAGGCTGGAGCAGGACATGATCGCGGTGAGGATCGGCCCGCGCCTGCGCATGGTGACGGCGGGAGCCCCGGCCTATTTCGCCAAACATGGCCGCCCGGCGACGCCGCATGATCTGTCCCGCCATCGCTGCATCAATCTGCGGATGCCGAGCGGAAACCTCTACAGTTGGGAATATGAACAGGACGGACGGGAGCTGAAGGTCAAGGTCGACGGCCAGCTGGTGTTCAACGATGTCGAACTCCTCGTGGCGGCGGCGGTTCAGGGGCATGGCCTTGTGCATCTGGTGGAGGACCGGGCCGCGCCGCTCTTGGCCTCGGGCGCGCTGGAGCCGGTGCTGGAGGATTGGTGCGAGCCCTTCGACGGCTATTACCTCTATTATCCGAGCCGTCGCCAGCCATCGCCCGCCTTCAGCCTTTTGCTGGAGGCGCTGCGGTTCAAGGGCTGACGCTTTCCGCCCTTGAACCACCGTCCGTTCAGAGGCTCATCGAATGTCCTGATAATGTCTGGTGGCCGGTTTGCCGCGAACGGCGATGGACAGGTAATTGGCGAAATAGAGGCCGGCGATGCGCGCGAAGCCCTGCTTCCGCATGCGGCGCCCCGATGTCGGCATGACGAAGCGGGGCGAGAACAGCACCTTGCCATGGCTTCTGGCGCGTTTCCCGATGTCGACGTCCTCGCCATAGAATTCGATCGTCCGGTCGAACCCGCCCATCTTTTCCAGCACATCGCGGCGGATCGCGAAATTGCCGCCCACCATCATATAGCCGGTCAGCTTGTAGAGCGGCCTTGCCGCGATGAACCAAGCTCTGGAAATCCCGTTCCGCGCCCGCCCCAGATCGTAGAAGCTGTAAGGGCCCGACAGGCAGGCCAGAGACTCGCGCGCCGCGAATTGCTCGCGGATCTGTGTGATCCAGCCGGCGGGCGGCTTGGTGTCGGCATCGACATAGGCGATGATCTCGCCGCTGGCCGCCTGAAAGCCGCACTGGCGGGCGCGGGTGATGCCCTTGTGAGGTTCGAACACATAGGTCACGCCCGGATAGCCCTCGATGATTTGCCGGGTGCGATCCGTGCTGTTGTTGTCGATGACGATGATTTCCAGCGCCTCGCCCGCGACATTGTTCATGATCGCATCGAGGCAGGCGGGGAGATAATCCTCCTCGTTATAGGCGGGGACGATCAGGCTGATGGTCGGGCTCTGGCGGGCTGTGGCGTTTGTCATGATGGCACGTAGGTTGCACCATCCAGGTTCCGGTAACATGACAGTCATGCATTCCGTCAATCCTTGTCCCAGGCGCGAAAATGTCTGGTATAGGCGATCTGCGTGGCATCGACGTGATCGAGCACCAGATCGTCTGTCACGATTTCATAGCGCCATTGATCTTCCAGAGGACGGCCGATCACATGGCGAATGGCCAGGCCCAGCGTCCAGTCGCCTTCCTGCCGCATGCTGCGCGCCACCCCGAGCGGATCATGCTGAAATTTCCACAGCGTCACGAAAGCATCGAACGGAAGCGTGTTCATGGGCTTTCCTTCATGGAACACGCGGGCTTTCGCGTGCCCATTCATGCCGGCGCTCTTTTGCGGCAAAGGTCAGTGCGGTTAGCGCCGTTGCGGCCTCCTCGCGGTCCGGCGGGTGGATGAGGCTTTCCTAACCTCTTTGCCATTGCTCAAAGCCGCTCGTGCCAGCCAGACGCTGCATATCGAGATGATCGATCGCGAAGGTGCCGTGAACCACGGCAAAACGCCATTGTTCATCACCGGGCTGGCCGAGCACATGGGTGATTGCGGTGCCGAAGGTCCAGTCGCCCTGCTGAAGCAGGCTGCGGATCACCCCGCCATGGTCGGCGGCCAGCCGCCAGAGAGTCACGGTCGAGTTGAAGGCGAGTTCAGGCATGGCGCAGTCCTCAGGCGGACTCGCGAAATGTCGCGTGCCCCACGATCTCAGCGCTTCTTTCGCGCAAAGGTCAAAGCAAATCCCGCCGGCTTGGCGTCTTTGCGATGAGGTGAGGCATGGCGGATTGTCCCAGGCTATTCTGCCCTCTCATGGCATCCTCAACGATCGGACAACCCCCGATCGGGATTCTCGCTCAGCGATCCGCTTTCCTGACGGTCTTCTTCCCGCTCCTGGGGGCTCAGGCGCAGGCGGGGCACCGTGGCATGACCGTTTTCGCGGCTTTCGGCCCATGCGGCTTCGGTGTTCCACGCCTTGGCGGCAGCCCGAGCGATCTTGCGGACATTTTCGAGGGGTTCGCTGTCGGCGCGCTGAAGCTGAAGGGCTTCCTGGGCGCGGCAAAATGCGGCTGAGAGTGTCATGTCCAGATCCTTGCAGGCAGGAGGAAAGCGCGATCGCGCGCTTCTTCGTGGGTATGGACCTGAAAGCGCGACAGCTTGGACAGGCCGAAGGTGGTGACGAGCGCCGCATCGGCGGCATCACGTCCGCGCGCCATCAGGATGCGCCCGGCGCGCGGGCTGTTATGGCGAGCATCGAAAGTGTACCAGCCCCCGGCCAGAAACACCTCGAACCATGCGGAAAAGTCCATGTCGCCCACCACGGCGGGCAGGTCCATATCCCCCAGATAGCCGGTGCAATAGCGGGCGGGGATGTTCATGCAGCGGCACAGGGCGATCGCCAGATGGGCATAGTCGCGGCAGACACCGGTCTGTTCCCGCCAGGCGTCGAAAGCGGTCTTGGTGGGGCGGGCATGTTCATAGCCGAAGGCGATGCGCTGATGCGTATAGGCGACAATGGCCTGCACCTGTGCCCAGCCCGGCGTGATCCGGCTGAACAGCGGCCAGGCAATGTCCACCAGCCGGTCCGTCTCGCAATAACGGCTGCCCAGCAGATAGACCATGATCTCATCGGGCAGATCGCTGACCGGCACGGCTTGGGCATCGGGTGCGACAGCATCGGGGATGAAAGCATCCTCGATGGTAAAGCTGCACGACAGGGTGATGCCGCCCGCCGGCATGGTCAGCCGCGTGCAGATATTGCCGAAGCCATCCATATAATCATACAGGGGCACCTCGGGCACGGTGGTGATCCGCTGCATGCTGCGCAGATCGCGGTTGCGCGAGGGATGGACGCTGAGCGCGGCCAGCATCGGCGTGGCCAGATCGGCTTCGAAGGCCATGTCATATCCGGCGCGGATCAGCATCCTGACGCTCCTGCATGCAAGGAGAAGGCTTCGCGAGAGCGGGCATGGCGCTGGACCGAAGGGAGAGGGCCATAAAAGGCTCCCTCACGCAGAGCAGATAAATGCTCTCAAAGCGACAAATATATTTTCTATTTTTCTCTACCACATCGAATTGAGTCTGCAAAATCGTAAAAGTGGTGTAGGGCATCGCCATCACCTGATGATAATCCAAGCCACATGTGACAGAGGGACTGACTGCGCCCCCGCTTGAAGCAGGAGTGCGCTTTATGTGCCCCAACCAGATTCTTTTCGATGAACAGATCGCATTGATTGGATGCAATACTTCCAACAGTTCTGTTCACATGCTGCGCCATCGCCGGCAGTTGGCGATCACCCAGCGGTTGCTGCGCGCCTATCCCTATCCGCACCGCCCCTATGATCCCTCGGCAGGCGGCCCCGCTGGCAAGGCGGGGCAGGCATCGCGTGTCGCGGCCATCTCCCCGTTGCAGAGAGGAACCCGCTGATATGGCCAAGGGACAAAAACGCAGCACCCGCGAAATCCGCAAGCCCAAGGCCGCCAAGCCGAAGGCAGCGCCTGTGGCCCTGCCGAATTCGCCGGTCAGCACGCTGATCCAGAAGCCGAAAGGCAAGCTCTGAGACAAGGTTCTGGGCACACAGTTGCGCGTCGCCTTCATCGGTAACGCCCTGCCGCGCCGCTGCGGGATCGCCACCTTCACCACCGATCTGGAGCAGGCTGTCAGCATGCTGCCGGAGATCGTCGAGAGCGGCATTCTGGCGATGCGCGATCCGGGCGGTGACTATCTGTGGCCCGCCCATGTGGTGCGCAGCATCGATCAGAACGATCCGGCCCAATATCGCGCCGCCGCCGATGCCATCAATGAGGCGGGCTATGATGTCGCCTGCCTGCAACATGAATTCGGCATCTTCGGCGGCGAGGCCGGATGCCTGATCCTCGATCTGATCGCGGGGCTGACCATGCCGCTGGTCACCACGCTGCACACCGTTCTCGACCGGCCCAGCCCGGCGCAGCGGGTGGTGATGGAGGCGGTGCTGGCGGCGTCAGCGCGGGTCATCGTCATGGCGCAAAAGGGGCGCTCGATCCTGATCGAGACCTATAGCGCGGATCCGGGCAAGATCTGTGTCATCCCCCATGGCATTCCCGACGAGCCTTTTGCCGATAGCGATGCGGCGAAACAGCGCCGGGGCTTTCCGGGGCGTCAGGTCATTCTCACCTTCGGCCTGATCAGCCCCAACAAGGGCATCGAGACCATGATCGAGGCCATGCCCGCGATTGTGGAGCGCTGCCCCGATGCCGTTTACGTCGTGATGGGCGCGACGCATCCACATCTGCTGCGCGACGCCGGGGAGAGCTATCGCCTCGGCCTGATGGAGCGGGTCGAGGAGCTGGGGCTGGGCAACCATGTCGTGTTCCTCAACCGTTTTGCCGAGCGGCCCGAACTGCTCGACCATATCGCCATGTGCGATGTCTATGTCACGCCCTACCGCGATGAGGCGCAGATGACCTCGGGCACGCTGGCCTATGCGCATGGGCTGGGGCGTGCGGTGGTCTCCACCCCCTATTGGCACGCGGCCGAATTGCTGGGCAACGGATCGGGCATGCTGGTGCCCTTTGACGACGGCCCGCGCATGGGTGAGGCCGTGGCCGACCTGCTGGTCGACGGGCCGGCGCGGCAGGTCATGGCCAACAACGCCTATGTCGCCAGCCGTCCGATGATCTGGGCCCATGTGGCGCAACGCTATGGCGAGGCTTTCCGTGAGGCCTTGCGCTCACCGGTCGGCATCCGCTTGCGGGCGGGTCGTGCTGCGCCCCTTGCTCTGCCGATCCTGCCTTTGCCCGCCACCTCGAACCGGCATTTCAAGGCGATGTGCGACGACACCGGCCTGTTCCAGCACGCCATCCGCTCCATTCCCGACCGCCGCCATGGCTATTGCGTCGATGACAATGCCCGCGCCCTGCTGCTCTGCATCCAGCCTGACAACCGGCTCGACGGGGCATTGGCGCTGGCCGCGCATTTTGCCAGCTTCGTCCAGCATGCCTGGAATTCGGACTATCGCCGTTTCCGCAATTTCATGAGTTTCGAGCGGCGCTGGCTGGAACCCGCCGGATCGCAGGACAGCCATGGACGCACGCTCTGGGCGCTGGGGGTCTGTGCTGCTTCATCCGATCCGGGGCTGGCGGCCTGGGCAACCGATCTTTTCGTGGAAGCCTTGCCCACCGTGCTGGAGTTCACCGCGCCGCGAAGCTGGGCCTTTGCCCTGCTGGGCCTGGATGCCTATTGCCCGGTGCATCCGGGCGACACGGTGGCCGATGCGATACGTCACCGTCTGGCCGGGCGTCTGGTCCGGCTGCTGCGCGACACCGCGACCGATCCGTGGCCGTGGTTTGAAGACCGGCTGACCTATGACAATGCCCGCCTGTGCGAGGCGCTGATCCGTACCGGGGGGCGCATCGGCGACGCGGACATGCTGGCGGCGGGTCTGGCCAGCCTGCGCTGGCTGCTGGGGATGCAGACGGCGCCAGCCGGGCATTTCCGCCCCATCGGATCGCAAGGCTTCATGCTGGCCCAACGCACACCTCTGCCCTTCGATCAACAGCCGCTGGAAGCCTGCGCGACCGTGGCGGCCTGCCGTGCGGCGCGGCAGCACGATCGAAGCGAGCTCTGGATATCGTCGGCCCATCAGGCTTTTGCCTGGTTCCTGGGGGAGAACGATCTGGCCGTGTCGCTTGTGGACATAGAAAGCGGTAGCTGCCGCGACGGGCTGCATCCCGATCGCGCGAATGACAATCGCGGTGCGGAATCCGTCTTGTCCTATCTTCTTGCGCTGGCGGATATGCGCGCGATGGTGCGTCGCGGCCCTTCGTTTCCGGCACCGCCCGACAGCCCGCCGGACAAGGTGCCCCTGGATGGGTGAGCAGGACAGAAGCTTCCCCATCGCCGCACCTCATGATGACGGAAAGGTCATGATTGCACAGTGATAACAGACGACAGGAACAGGATCTTTCCGGACCGACGCGTCGCTGCCGTCAGGGCGGCTGCCATGGCATCCGAGACTGAACCGAAGATTGCAGAGAAGGCATACACACCATCGACCTAGAATCGGCGCCGGAGCCCCGCTCGTTTGAACCCGACCAGCCCATCGATCAGGAGATCGGCTGGGCCGAAGTGCCCGATGGGGTGGAATTGCGCCTTGTCCAGCGCGGTGACGCCTTTGCCATCCTGCTGGAGGATACGGCGCTGATGAGCACCTTGGTCAGCGCTTCCGAGGAAGCCCTGGCCACCATGACCGCGCAGCGCCTCGGCCGCTCCGATGCGCAGCAATGGCTGATCGGTGGCTATGGCATGGGCTATACGCTGCGCGCGGCCCTGGCTGAATTGAGCGCTGACGCCAGTGTTACCTTGGCCGAGATCGTGCCTGCCATCATCGAATGGGCGCGCGGCCCGATGCAGGCGCTGACGGCGGGATGTCTCGACGATCCACGTGTCATGCTGGTGCAGGACGATGTCGCCATGCTGATCGATGCGGCGCGCGGCGCCTATGACGCGATCCTGCTGGATGTCGACAATGGGCCCGAGGGGATCACGCGGCTCGACAACGATCATCTCTACAGCACGCGGGGGCTCAAGATGGCGCGGCGGGCGCTCCGGCCGGGCGGCATTCTGGCGGTCTGGTCCTGTCAGCCCTTTTCCGGCTTCACCATCCGCCTGCGCAGAGCCGGTTTCACGGTGGAGATGATCAGCGTCCGGGAAGGTGAGGGCGATCTGGGGGCACATCATGTAATCTGGTTTGCGCAGAACCCGGCGGATGAAGCCCGCTGAACCGCTTCGAAACCCTTATCAGGGGGCCTCTTTGGGGAGCTGCGTGAGCATGTGATTGATGGCTCATGCGAACCGATATGGCCCACCGTTGGATAAGGCGACCTGATAGGCCGATCGCTTGTGAATCTTCTCAAGCCAGCGCGTGGTTGCGGGGCGGCTCGCATCGAGCCCCCCTCGATCCCGCGCGGCCTCGAGCGGAAAACTCATGATAACGTCGGCGGCGGTGAAGCTCTCGCCGGTGAACCACGGGCGCAAAGCCAGTTCGTTTTCCACGAAATCGAGATGGACGTCGATCATCGGCTGGATGCGCTTTTGCGCCAGCCCTCCCAGCAGCGGCACCTTGCCGAGCACCAGCTTGACCAGCAGGGGCGGCATCAGCGATCCTTCGGCATAATGCATGTAAAAGCGATAGAGCAGCATGCCCTCTTCATCGGCCGGGGGCCCGAGACCTCCACCGGCCTTGTCGACCAGATAGGCGATGATCGCCCCGGTTTCCGCGATGGTGCGCCGGGCTTCGTCATCGACGATGACCGGCGATTTGCCGAGCGGATGGACCGCGCGCAGCTCTGGCGGCGCCAGCATCGTCTTGGGGTTCCGGGCATAGTGCTTGACCGCGTAGGGCAGCCCCAGCTCTTCCAGCAGCCAAAGGACGCGCTGCGAGCGCGAGTGTTCCAGATGATGCACGGTGATCACGGGCAGGCTCCTTCCATGTCCTGACGTCCCTGGCAGGCCAAGGTTCAGGAAGCGGGGTGGGCCGCCCGCCAGGCTTTCACCGCCGCCAGTGATTTTGCGACATGCCCCTGCGGGCTGAAGGCGGAATAGGACATCAGGATCGTGCCATCGGGCGCGATGACATAGCTGGTGCGGTCCGACATGGAGAGCACCGGCAGCTTGACCTTATAGGCCTTGATCACATCACTGCCCGCCACGCCCACGGCAAACTTGTTGCGGCATTCGGTCACGGAAAAGCGGCTGAGCTTGTCGAGCGGATCGTGCGACAGGCCGATGACCGTGGCCCCGGCAGCGGTAAACGCCTCGGTCGCATCGGAAAAGTCATGGGCCTCAATGGTGCAGCCGCTGGTGAAGGCCGCCGGGAAAAAATAGAGGACGACCGGGCCCTTTTTCAGCGCATCGCCCAGATGAAAGGCGAAAGGCTTGCCTGCCAGCACAGCCTGCGTGCTGAAATCCGGCGCGGCGGCGCCCTGGGGCAAGGCGGCAAGAGCGGATGTGCCCGGCAGGGCGACAACCAATCCGGCGAGAGCCACGGCACCCAGCGCGATGGGGATCAGGCGTTTCGAACGAAAGGGCATGGAAGGTCTCCTCTCCACATCATTACGTGAACAGCAGCTCTTTGGATGCAGCTATCTTTGCGGAACCGGACTGGGCTGCGTTCATTCCATCTTCGGTGGGGCGGCTCCAGCGACAGGCGGTTTGGCACAGATCATGCGGCTTTGGCTTATCACCTATCTTGTCACCGCCATCGGCTTTCTGGGCTGCGACGCCGTGTGGTTGAGCATGATGGCGAGCCGGCTCTATCGCCCGGCTTTGGGCGGAATGCTGCGCGAGAGTTTCGCGTTTGCCCCGGCAATTGCCTTCTACGTGCTTTATATTGCAGGCATCCTCATCTTTGCCATAGCACCGGCGCGGAGCGCTGGGGTTTGGTATGGCGCGACATGGCGCGGCGCGCTGCTCGGGCTGATGGCCTATGCCACCTATGATCTCACCAATCAGGCGACATTGCGCGACTGGCCGCTGGCGATCACGCTGGCGGATTTGTGCTGGGGCACGATGCTGACCGCACTGGCGGCCACCATCGGCTTTATCGCCGCGCGCTGGCTCGGGGGATCAGCGTCCACAGGATGACCACCGAAAGCAGACCGGCGCTGCAGGCATTGAGCCGCAGCAAAGCAGTATAGCTTTGCGCGGAAAACTCTGCCCAAGGTGTGCCGTAAGCGCCATGCAGCAGGGTGGCGAACACATTCACCAGCACCAGCCCGAGCCTGAGGCGGCCCCTGAAGGCCAGCAGGGCAATCAATGCGGTCGGAACCAGAAAGGCTTCCACGCCCGATACGGTCCCCAGCGCCTTGGTTGCCAACACGGCATTGCCCACGCCCGCCAGCACCAGCAAGGTCCGCCCGGCTGAAGCGTTGCGCCGGGCCAGCGCGGGAACCGCGAGGAAGAAGGGCGTCGAGAGAAAGGTGACGCAGGCCACCCACCCTTCACGGCCCACCAGCCCGGCGATATAGAGCGGATAGGTCGGCTGGCTGGAGGCCACCAGCAGCGCGATCCGGTTGCAGGCCGAAGTGGCCGGATCGGGATGGGCCGCATAGGCGCGCAGACGCCGGGCCAAACTCATGGGGTGGGGCGCAGCCGGTAATGGCTCACGCCCCATTCGCGACCCTGCGCATGGCCAAAGAGTCCCGCCGTCGCCAGATAGAACAGGCGCCAGCGCCGCCCCCACAAGGCGGCCTTGTCGCCATAGACCAGGGCCAGTTGCTCATCTACAGCCGCGCGGTTGGCATCGAAATTGGCCAGCCAGAGGTTGGCGGTGCGCTGATAATGCCGCCCATCCCAGCGCCAGCTCTTTTCGACCGTGAAGCTTTGCGCGAAGTGGTCGATCAGCCCGTGGCTGGGCATGATGCCACCGGTGAAGAAATGCTGCGCTATCCAGTCGGTCTTGTCCGTCGTGTCGAAGCGATAGGGATGGCTGCGATGGCTGAAGACATGAAGGAACAGGCGGCCCTCCGGCGCCAGCCAGCCGCGTGCGCGCGCCAGCAGATCCCGCCAGTTGGCCATATGCTCGAACATCTCGACCGAGACGATGCGGTCGAAACGGGCCTCGGGGTGGAAATCATTCATGTCGCAGGTGATGACGCGCAGATTGGTGAGGCCTCTGGCGCGGGCTTCCTGCTCGATAAAGCGGCGTTGCGGCGCTGAATTGGAGACGGCGGTGATGCGCGCCTGGGGAAAGCGCTCCGCCATGGTGAGGCTGAGCGAACCCCAGCCGCAGCCCAGTTCCAGAATGGCCTGACCTTCGGCAAGATCCGCATGGTCGATCGTGGCGTCGAGCGCGGCGTCTTCCGCCTCTGCCAGCGTTTCATCGCCATGGGGAAACAGGCAGCAGCTGTATTTGCGCTTGGGCCCCAACGTCAGCTCGAAGAAGCGCGGGGGCAACTCATAGTGCTGCTGGTTGGCGGTATCCGTGTGTTCGGCGATGGGGTGGTCGACCATCCTGCGGGCGAAATCGGCGTTGGGGTCGGGACCATCCGTCAGGCTGCGCCGGCGCATGCCCACCAGCATGTCGATCCCGGCGCGGGTCAGCGGATCGGGCAGGGGCAGGCTTTCGGCGGCGCGGATCAGGCTGGCAACAGCGTTCATCACGGATCTCCTCAAGGGCGGAAGCGGGGCAGGGGCCAGAAGGCGGGCACGCGCCGCTGCAGCGCGCGATAGGCGTCCCCGCGTGAGCGCAGCATATGCGCCTCGAGCGGCGGAATGCCCGAGACATGGACCAGCAGCCCATACATGAAGAGCGGGCCGGTCAGCGCCAGCCAGCCCGGCAGCCATAGCCCATCGGGCCCGATGGCGATCACCGCATAGGCCACCCAGCCGAGCCACTCGAAAAAGTAGTTGGGATGGCGCGAAAGGGCCCACAATCCGGTGTCGCAGATGCGGCCTTTGTTGGCGGGTGCCTTGCGAAAACCACGCAACTGCGCATCGGCCAGCCCTTCGCCCGCCACGGCGGCGATCAGCACCAGCCCTCCGGCGATGTCACTCCATACGGGAAAGGGCGAAGGGCGATGCGCGCCCAGCATCACGCAGAGCACCAGCAGCCAGCCCGCCAAAGCCTGGACCTGCAGAAAGGCGAAAAGCCGCGCGGGAAAGCGCTCCCCCCATTCGCGCCGCAACTGGGCGTAACGCGGATCGTCGCCATGACCTGCCGTGCGCAGCGCGATATGGCCCCCCAGCCGCAGCCCCCACAGCGCCACCATGGCTGCCACCAGCCCCTGACGCGGCGCGATGGTGCCATCCAGAGGAACCAGCGCCGCGCCTGCTCCCACCAGCCCCACCGCCAGCGACCAGATCGCATCGATCCACCCCGAGCGGCCCGGCTCGCGGGCGATCAGCCACGCCCCCGCCATGATCAGCGACAGGGCGGCAAGGCTTAGGGCACAGGGCAGGATCAGCTCCATGGCAGCAGCTACGCGGGCTGCGCGGCAACGGATGCATGGCGCAAAAATTTTACGGCACGGCGCATCCGCAGCCATTGGGTCTGCGTAGCTGCTTCCGACGCGCAGGTGCCACAGCCTGCACGGGCCAGGAGGCAGGCACGCTTATGCGGCAGGAGAGAACTCTTGAGATCGCCATCGTCGGCAGCGGCATTTCCGGCCTGTCGGCGGCCTGGCTGCTGAGCCAGCGCCACCGGGTCACCCTGTTCGAAGCCGAAGGCCGGATCGGCGGCCACAGCCATACGGTGATGGTGGGCGACACGCCCGTCGATACCGGCTTTATCGTCTACAATGAGCAGACCTATCCCAACCTCACCGCGCTTTTCGCCCATCTTGAGGTACCGACCCAGCCTGCGGAGATGAGCTTTGCCGTGTCGCTCGATGATGGGCGGCTGGAATATGCCGGCACCGATCTGGGCGGGCTGTTTGCCCAGAAACGCAACCTTGTCTCGCCCCGCTTCTGGTCGATGCTGCGCGATCTGGAGCGCTTTTATCGCTGTGCCCCGCGCGATCTGCCGTTGCTGGGCGATAAACCGCTCGGCGCCTATCTCGATCTGCTCGGCTGCGGCGCGGCTTTTCGGGAGGACCACCTCTATCCCATGGCCGCCGCCATCTGGTCGACCCCGGTGCGCGACATTCCATACCATCCCGCCGCCGCCTTTATCCGCTTTTGCGAGAACCACGGCCTGCTCAAGCTGGGCCGCCGCCCGCAATGGCGCACCGTGACGGGCGGCAGCCGCGCCTATGTCCAGCGGCTGACCGCATCTTTCGCCGACCGTATCGTTACCGGCCGACCGGTCCGGCGCATCCGGCGCAGCGATGATGGCGTGCATCTCCATCTCGATGATGGCGAGCGGCATTTCGACCATGTGGTGATCGCCACCCATGCCGATCAGGCACTGGCGCTGCTGGCCGATCCCGATGGAGCCGAAAGGCGAAGCCTGGGAGCCTTTGGCTATCGCAGCAATGAGGCCGTGCTCCATGCTGACCCGCGTGTGATGCCCAGGCGCCGCCGGGGCTGGTCGAGCTGGAACTATGCATCGCAAACGAGGGGGAGCGATCCCGATCTGTCGGTCACCTATTGGATGAACCGTTTGCAGGGCCTGCCCGAGGATGCGCTGCTGTTCGTCACACTCAATCCGTTGATCGAGCCAGACCCGGCACTGGTCCACCGGCGCGAGATCTATCATCATCCCATCTTCAACGCCGCCGCCGGGCGGGCGCAGCAGGACCTCTGGTCCTTGCAGGGTGCGCGCAACACCTGGTTTGCCGGGGCCTATTTCGGTGCCGGTTTCCATGAAGACGGTCTGCAGGCGGGCCTCGCCGTGGCCGAGCAACTGGGCGGGGTGCGTCGCCCCTGGCTGGTGAAAGATGAATCCGGGCGCATCGCCCTGCCGCAAAGGCAGGCGGCATGAGCGACGAGAGCGCCCTCTATGTCGGCCAGGTGACGCATCAGCGGCTGCGTCCGCGTCGGCATCGGCTGCGCTATGGCGTGTTTTCGCTGCTGCTCGATCTGGACCGGATCGATGCTTTGGCGGCAGGCTTGCGAATCTTTTCGCGCGGGCGCTTCAACCTCTTTTCCTTTTACGACCGTGATTACGGCGATGGCAGTGCCACGCCGCTGCGCACGCAGGTCGAGCGTCATCTCTGGGCGGCGCGCATCGTGCCCGATGGCGGGCCGATCCGCCTGCTGACCATGCCGCGCATTCTGGGCTTTGCCTTCAACCCGCTCAGCGTCTTTTTCTGCCATGGACGCAATGGGCGCCTGCGGGCCATCCTTTATGAGGTGAACAACACCTTCGGTCAGCGCCACAGCTATCTGCTGCCGGTGGCGGCGGGGCAGGCGGCCGAAATCCGCCAGAGCTGCCCCAAGGCCTTTCACGTCTCGCCCTTTATGGGGATGGAGATGGGCTACAGTTTCACCGTCGCGGCGCCTGCCGAGACTCTGTCCATCGTGATCACCGTCTCGGACGGCTTGGGGCCGGTGCTGATGGCCTCCCATGCCGCGCGGCGCCGCAACCTGACCGACGGGGCTTTGCTGCGCGTCTTTGTCACCCATCCGCTGCTCACGCTCAAGGTGGTGGGCGGTATCGCGTGGGAAGCGGCGCGGCTGTGGGCGAAGGGCGTGCCGGTGCACACCTGCCCCGCGCCGCCCGACCACCCCATCTCCATTCCAACCCAGACAGGCGAGGGCGCATGTATCTGAACGAGCAAGCACAGGCCGCTCTGGCCCCTGTCACGCCGCAGCCGCAGCGGGCCACGCCCTGGCTGATCCGCCGCGCTCTGCGGCATCTGCAGTGCGGGCGGCTGACGATCATCCTGCCCTCGGGCGTCAGGATCGATCATGCTGGCGCGCTGCCCGGTCCGCATGGGGTGATCGAGATGGGCAATGGCATGGCCTTCCGCCGCCTGCTGACGCGCGGGGATGTCGGTTTTGCCGAGGGCTATATCGCGGGCGACTGGACCAGCCCGGACCTGCCGCAACTGATCGCGCTGGCCGCGCAGAATGTCGCCCGGCTCGACGGCACGCTGGAAGGCTTCTGGCCGGTGCGGATGTGGCGCAAACTCAGCCATTTCCTGCATCGCAACTCGGCGCATGGCAGCCGTCGCAACATCGCCTTCCATTACGATCTGGGCAATGATTTCTACCGCCTGTGGCTCGATGAGAGCATGACCTATTCCTCGGCCATCGCCATCCCGCGCGGCACCAGCCTTGAGGCCGCCCAGCAGGCCAAGCTGGAGCGCATCGCCGCCCTGCTGGACCTCAATGGCGAGGACGATGTTCTGGAAATCGGTTGCGGCTGGGGAGCACTGGCGCAGCATCTGGCGCCGGCCTGCCGCAGGGTCACCGGCCTCACCCTGTCGCGCGAGCAGTTGGACCATGCGCGAGCGCAGGTGAGAGCCGGTGGCCTGGAGGACAGGATCGATCTGCGCCTTCAGGATTATCGCGCCATAAGCGAGCGTTTCGACCGCATCGTCTCGATCGAAATGCTGGAAGCGGTGGGCGAGGCCTATTGGCCGGTCTATTTCGAGACATTGCGCGCCGGCCTGCGTCCAGGCGGGCGGATCGTGCTCCAGGCGATCACCATTCGCGAGGATCGCTTTGCCGCCTACAAGCGCAATCCGGATTTCATCCAGCGCTATATCTTTCCCGGTGGCATGCTGCCGACACCATCCTTGCTGGGGGCTCAGGCCGAACGTGCCGGTCTGGCCATCACCCATCGCGAGACCTTTGGCGCGGGTTATGCCGACACGCTGTCGCTGTGGCGCGCGCGCTTTCATGCCGCCTGGCCGCGCATTCTGGCGCTGGGTTTCCAGCCCGATTTCCAGCGCCTCTGGGACTACTATCTCGCCTATTGCGAGGCGGGTTTCCGCAGCGGCACCATCGATGTCGGGCTCTATGTGCTGGAGCAAAGGGCATGATGGACCGGCGCGGCATGATGATCGGCGTGGTGGCCCTTGCGGCGATGCCCGATGCGCTGATGGCGGCCTTGCCCATTCCGCCATCACGGCGGCTGGGCTTCGACATTCTGCGCAAGGGTTCGAAGCTGGGCACCCATGTCCTCACCTTCGCATCCGAGGGCGATGCGCTCAATGTTCAGGTCGCCGTCGATCTGGTCTTCAGGATCGCCGGGATCACGCTCTATCACTACCGTCATCAGGCCGTGGAGCGCTGGCAGGGGCAACAGGTGATGGCCCTCGACGCCGAGACCAGCGACAATGGCACACCTTACAAGGTCTCGGCCCGGCGGGAGGGCGGCGTGCTGATGGTGCAGGGCACCAAGGCGCCGCGCTATGCCGCCCCCGCCGATGCGCTGCCCGCCACCCACTGGAACCGGCGCGAGCTGGAGGGCCCCTGGATCAACACGCAGGACGGGCGGCTCATGCGGCCCCATGTCGCCGCGCAGGGCATGGAAACCATTCCCGCCGCCGATGGCGCAAGTCTGTTGGCGCGTCGCTATGCGCTGACGGGCGATGTGCAGCTCGATATGTTCTACGACGATCATGCCGGATGGGCTGGCCTGTCCTTTGTGAAAGGCGGCGCGCCGATCCGCTACGAGCGGCAGGCCTGATACCTCAGCTTGTGGTGGCCATCTTGCCGGTCAGGATCACCGGACCGGTTGGCAGCCCTGTGGGTGAGCCCCCGACCGGCTCGACGGAGACGGCCAGCGTCACGCCCGCCGACAGCGCCGCGGCAGCCTCTGCCGGAACCTTGCCCCAGCCCGGCGCGGCTGCGTTCATCACGCCCATCGAGCGCGGCTTGCCATCTGCGGGGATCACCCAAAGCTCGGGCACATGGTCGCCCAGCGCGAGACCGCTGGCGGCCGAGGTCATCCGCGCGCTGGCGGGGTCGAAGCTCACGGTGACCAGACCCTGCTTGCCGGTCAACACCGCCACCATCGGTGCGATGGGAGCCTGCGCCACAGGGATGCGCACGAAGACCTGCGCCGGTTTCTGCATCGCCACAACGCCCAGCACCAGCGCCGCCGCGCAGGCCGCCGCCGCGCCGCCCTGCCACCAGCGCAGAGTGGCGCGCGACACCATCGCGCGGCCCCGATCATTGGCGGGCAGGCGTGCCTCGATCGCGCTCCATACCGAGGGGCGGGGCGCCTCGCCCGCGTCATGGAACATGGCTGCGGCGTAATCCTGCCAGCGGGCATGGGCGGCAGCGAAAGTCTCGTTGTGCGTCAGGCGTGCCTCGGCGGCGCGCTTCTCCTCGCCGTCGATCAGCCCGAAGGCCAGTTCGGCGGCCAGCAGCTCGTCATCCTCGGGAAGCATGGCGGCGCTCATGACAGGCACTCACGCAGCTTGAGCAGCGCCCGGCGGATGCGGCTCTTGACCGTGCCCAGCGGAGCGCTGGCCCTTGCCGCCAGATCGGCATAGGTCAGCCCCTCGAAAAAGGCGCGGCGGATCAGCCCGGCATCGCCGCCTTCCAGCGTGCCGAGGCAATGGGCGAGGCGGCGCTCGTCCTGGCTGGCCTCGATCAGGCTGGCGGGATCGGGGTCGGGATCGGCCACATCCTCGGCCAGCTCGACGGGGGCTGTGGCGATCTTGCCCCTGGCGCGCAGGCGGTCGATCGCGCGGTTGCGGGCGAGGGTGATGAGCCACGTCATGGCGCTGCCGCGCGCGGCGTCGAAGGAGGCGGCCCTTTGCCACACCGAGAGATAGGCTTCCTGCAAGGCTTCCTCCGCTTCCTGCCTGACAGGCAAGATACGCAGGCACACGCCAAATAGCTTCACGTGGGTAGCGCGGTAAATTTCCTCGAAGGCATGGCGGTCGCCGGTCGAGACCTGTGTCAGCATCAGGGCCAGGCTGGAGCGATCTTCTTCCGAATTCATCGGCCTCTTGCATCCATCCTGTGACACGGAGCGTATCTTCGATACCGTGCAGAGTAGCCGAGCCCTGCCACTTGGCAAGAGGATGTGAGCGAAAGAATGATGGCATCCGTCAGGTTTGACGCCACGAAGCGTCTGGTGGCCATGCTGGGGGTGACGGCTCTGGCAGCCTGTTCCCCGGTGCGTATCTTCAATGCCCTGATGCCCAGGGACAGCGGGGGTGTCCGGCTCGTCCATGATGCGCCCTTCGGGGCGGAGAAACGCCAGCGGCTGGATGTCTATGCGCCGTGCCAGGCTGGAGCGGAGCCTTTGCCGGTGATCGTCTTTCTCTATGGCGGGTCATGGAATTCGGGCACGAAGGACGGCTATGGTTTTGTCGGCGATGCCTTGGCCGCGCGGGGCTTTCTGGTGGCGATCCCCGATTACCGGCTGGTGCCCGCGGTGCATTATCCGGCCTTTCTGGAGGACAATGCGGCGGCTGTACGCTGGGTGCGCCAGCATGCGGTGCAACTGGGCGGCGATCCGGACCGGATCGTTCTGGCGGGGCATTCGGCGGGGGCCTACAATGCAGCGATGCTCGCGCTCGATCCACGCTGGTTGGGGGCGGATCGCAGCGCGGTGAAAGGGCTGATCGGACTGGCCGGGCCCTATGACTTCCTGCCCTTCAAGGGACCGATTATCGAACCGGCCTTTGCCGGTGTGGCCGATCCTGTCTCGACCCAGCCGGTGCATTACGCGCGGGCGGATGCGCCGCCCGCCTTTCTCGCAAGCGCAGACAAGGACATGCTTGTTCTGCCGCGCAACAGCGATGCGCTGGCGCAGGCCTTGCGCGGGCAGGGGGTGGCGGTCGAGCGCAAGAGCTATCCGGACGTTGGCCATATCGGACTGGTGACGGCGATTGCGAAACCGCTGCGCGGGAACGCCTCCGTTCTGGAGGACATGGCCGATTTTGCCCATAACGTCACCCTCCTCAAGCGCTGGGCATGTCCTTCAGGATCTGATGGTAACGGTCAGGGATGATGGGCGGCTTGGTGATAGTTTCGGGTCGCCCACGCAGTCTCGGCAGGTCACAGACCTCCTGCTGAGCGACCATCCCCGCACTGGAATCGATAGCGCTGCCCCGCGCACTTCAGGCGGCTGGAGGCACCATGATCGCCATGCCCTCAAGAGCGCCGCTGATCGGAATTTGACAAGCCAGGCGCGAGGTGGCGAGGCGCCCCTCGATCGAATCCAGCAGATCGCTCTCTTCCTCCGAGACAGGCGGCAGTTTGGCAAACCAGTCCGCATCGATGATGACATGGCAGGTGGCGCAGGAACAGCTGCCGCTGCAAAAGGCCTGAATATCCTCGAAGCCGCTATCACGCAGGGCTTCCATCAGGGACTGGCCTTCGGCCGCGGCCATGGTGACATCCTGCGTGCTGATCGTCGAAACTTTGAAATTGGGCATGATCGTTCTCTGGGCGTTGTCTGTGTTTTCACAGGGAAAAGGCGGGGGAGGCCGGCGCTCCTTTGCGAGAGCGCCAGCCCCTGCTCAGTTATAATGGAAGCGGAAGTCCACCCCGACGCGGCGCGGCGTCAGCACGCCTTGCGCATAATAGCGCTCGACGACGCCGGTGCGGACCTGGTTGTAGGAACTGACATCCTCGCTGATCGCGGTGACGGCATATTTGTTGAAGATGTTGTCGGCATAGACGCCGATCTCGAAGGCCTTGGCGTGATAGGTGACCGAGGCGCGGTGCAGCACATAGCCCGGAATGTCCTGACCATTGCCGCGCAGGCCGATGCGCGAATAGATGTCACCGGTGTAGGTGCTGGCCCAACTGGCCTCGATGTCGCGGCCCTGGCTCAGCGGATAGGTGTAGGTCAGTTGCGCGCTGCCTGAATTCTTGGCCGAGCCGGGCAGGCGGTCACCCTTGTAGACATCATAGGCCACGCCGCCGCTGACCACCACGCCGGGGGCATCCTGCGTGAGATGCGCGTCGGTGTAGGAATAGGTGCCCGCGATCTGCAGGCGCGGCGTCACCTTGAACTGGCCCGAGAATTCCACGCCCTGCGACACGGCATCCTTGGCGTTGACCGTCACGCCCACCGCGCCATTGACCGTTTGCGTCGCGACCTGGATGTTGTTCCAATTGACGTGGAAGGCATCCAGCGTGAACTGCAGGCGCTTGTCCAGCAGTGAGGCGCGGATGCCGATTTCCGCGTTGCGCGTCTTGTCTGGCTTGTAGACCAGCTCATTGGGCAGGGCGCAGACATTCTGCCCCGGACTGAGCGGCAGCACGCAGGGCGCCACACGGTTGACGTTGCCGGTGCGATAGCCGGTGCTGTAGGTGGCATAGGCCAGCAACTGGTTGCTGAACTTGTAGGAGGTGTTGGCCTTCCACACCGTGCCGCTGGCATTGGTGGCGCCCGATTTGATGCGGCTGGCGGCGAATTGCACCAGCGGATAGGGAGTGCGGGCCAAGCCCCCGCCGGTGAGCGGCGTGTCGGTGCCGCCGGTGGCCTCGGCGTCATATTTGAAATAGCGGATGCCGCCCGTCACCTGCCAGGCCTTGGTGATATGGAAGGTGCCTTCGCCGTAAACCGCCTTTTCCTTGGTGGCGGTGTTCACGAAGGACATGTATTCCAGATCGTCGGGTCGGTTGACGCCGATGAAATTGGCATAGCCGGGCGTGTATTCGCGGTAATTGCGATAGTCGCGAAGATTGTTGTAGAAACCGCCGACGACCCAGCTAAAGGGACCGCCATGCGAGGAGACCAGACGAACCTCCTGGTTGAACTGGCGGTAATATTCGGTCTGGGTGTTGTAGGAGGAAAAGGCTGGGAAGGCCTCATAGCCGTAATCGAGATCAAGCAGCAGGTCGGTGTTGTCGCCCTTGTCCTGGATCTTCTGATTGGTGAAGGCGGTGGTTGCCACCAACTGCGCAATGCCGAGATTGACGTTGAATTCGGCCGAGAACAGGTCCGAAATACGAGTGGTCGGCTCAAGATAGCGCCAGGGGCCTTCGTAATTGCCGGTGCCCAGCACGCCCGCGCCATTGGCCTGGCGCCCGCCGGTGCGCGTTTCCTGATGCGCGTAGGTCAGATAGGATTTGATGTCGGGATTGACCTCGACCAGCAGCTGATTGCGCGTGGTGAAGGTGTGTTCGTAATTGACATCACGCTTGCTGTAGAAGTTGGCATTGTAATCGGCCTGTGTGCCGAAGGATCCCTGCGCCGCCGTGGTGCCACGCACCGGCTGAGGATTGGACACGCCGGGGTTCTTCAGCAAATAATTGTAATCGATGAAGCCGGGATTGTCATAGTAACCCACCGTCGAACGGAAGGCGACATGATCCTTGATGATGGGAATATTGACCGCGCCATCGATGTTGATTCCCGCCGAGGAGCTGTGCGACTGGCCAAAGGCGCGTTCATGGAAATCGAAGGTGAACTTGTCGGCGGTGGGGCGGTTGGGCATGTAGCGCACCGCGCCCGACAGCGTGCCGAGGCCATACAGCGTACCCTGCGGGCCCTGCAGCACTTCGACGCGGCTGATATCGATCAGCTTGAAGTCGAGATAGAGCGGAACCTCACCCAGATAGACACCCAGCGCATTCTGGTAATTGGAACCATTCGCGCTGGTGCTGGAAGAAGAGATGCCGCGCAGAATGATATTGCCGGTCGATCCCGGACCGGTATCGACCACCGTCATGCCCGGCGTGAAGGCCGAGAGCGATTTGACATCATCGATACGCTGCTTGGAAAGCTGTTCTGCGCTCACCGCGCTGATGTTGATCGGCGCATCCTGAAGCGTGGTGGAGCGGCGGGTGGCCGTCACCACGATTTCATTGGCAGCACCCGGTGCGGCACCTGCAGGGTCCGGTGCGGCATCAGCGGCAAAGGCCGGAGCGGAAGCGGTGCCCATCAGCATGGTCGCGCAGAGTAACGTTTTACGGAAAGCTTGCTCGGTCACTTCGGCCCCCTTTTGTTTTCAAAAAAGCCTGTCGCAAAGTGACATCCCCTCATGGACGCCTGACTACGCCAGTGTCGTCAGCCAAAACCTGGCCATTATTCCCTGATGCAACCCCAATGGAGCAGGGGTTCCATGTTTTACTCTTGGATTGTTTGTACTCTATGGAACGGCCGGGCGTTGACGCGAAGCATATGGGTCTTCCGCCGGGCGATGCACCATACGCTATTGATATTACCCAGATGGTCAAGCGTAATAATTATTGTGCATCGCAGTATGAAGGGATCGACCATCGCACACCGGAATTTCGTGATATTTCCAACCCGGACCGGGCGGTGAGCGCTGTAATCGTGCTGCCCTGACCATGAGGAGGAGGCATGCAAAGCATCATCAGGGCGATACGGAGGAGGAGTGATTCGCGATGAATGGGTGTGATAAAAATGATTTTAATACAGATAATTGTGTCGGATAAACCGGAGCACGGCAAAAAGCGACGAAAGGCGCTGTCGACGTCCTTCATCGCATGCTTGTGCTGGCTTGTGCGAATGGGAGGATGAGCCGATATTACCAATCGTCTAATACGTAATATTTCCACTGGACAGGTGAGGCGATCGCCGCGATGCTGCAGTGCAAAGGGGACGAATCATGACGGGATCTTTCCGCAAGACACGCAATCTCGCTTTGATGGCCGCCGTGGCAATGGTGGCATCCTGCTCTCCCACCACCAGTGACAGTGCCAAGCCGCGTCATGAATTCAACATCGGCTGGTCAATCTACACCGGCTGGATGCCATGGCCTTATGCGCATCAGGCTGGTATCGTGAAGAAGTGGGAAGATAAATACGGCATCAAGATCAACATCGTTCAGGTGAATGATTATGTTGAGTCGGTCAATCAATACACCGCCGGAAAATTCGATGGCGTGACGGTGACCAATATGGATGCCCTCACCATCCCGGCTGCGGGTGGCAAGGACACCAGCGCGATCATCCTGGGTGATTATTCCAACGGCAATGACGGCATTCTGGTCAAGGGTGGCGACAAGGTCGGGGATATCAAGGGCAAGTCGATCTATCTGGCCGAGCTGACGGTGTCGCATTATCTGCTGGCTCGCGCGCTCGATACCGCCAAACTGTCCTTCAACGATGTGAAGACGGTCAACACCTCGGACGCAGATATTGTCGGCGCCTTTGCCAGCCCCGATGTGAAGGCGGCGGTGGCTTGGAACCCGCAGCGTTCGACGATGAAGGCGCAGGCGGGCGTGAAGCAGGTCTTCAGCTCTGCCGATGTGCCGGGCGAAATCCTCGATCTGCTGGTGGTCGATACCAACACGCTCAAAGCCAACCCCAATCTGGGCAAGGCGCTGGCGGGCATCTGGTACGATACGATCAAGCTGATGACGCAGCAGAATGCCAAGGGGCAGGAAGCGCGCGCGCAGATGGCCAAGCTGGCCGGCGCCAAGCCCGATGTCTTCGACAGCCAGATTGCCACGACCTATCTCTATGACGATCCCAAGTCTGCCGTTGCCGCCACCACCGCTCCCGCGCTGGAAACGACGATGAAGCGGGTGCGCGATTTCAGCTTCTCCAAGGGGCTGTTCAAAGGCGCGACTTCGGCCGATGCGGTGGGGATTGGCTTCCCCGGTGGCAAGACCTTGGGCGACAGCCAGCATGTCACCCTGCGCTTCGACGAAAGCTTCATGAAAATGGCCGCCGACGGCAAGCTGTGATCGCGTGGGATTTCGCTCCATCAAGGTGATGACACGATGCGTTGGGTAAACCGTCACATGCGGCGACAGGACCGCCTGTTTTTGGGCGGGCTGCCGATTGCGCTGTTGCTGCTGCTCTATCTCTTCACGGCGATGCAGCGCCACAGCATCAATCCGGCGGACAAGATCCTGCCGCTGCCCGCCGGCATGGCGCAGAGCCTTGGCGCGTTGATGGCGCAGCCCGACCCGCTTTCGGGCAAGCTGATCTTTGTGGCCGACACTATGGCCAGTCTTGAAAGGCTTGGCATCGGCATCGGCATTTCCACGCTGATCGCGCTGTTTGCGGGCCTCGCGCTGGGCGTGCTGCCGCCGGTACGCGCCACCTTCGGGCCGCTGGTGACGGGCATTGCGGTGATCCCGCCGATTGCCTTGCTGCCGATCCTGTTTATCGCGCTGGGGCTGGGCGAGACCGCCAAGATCGCGCTCATTGTGCTGGGTATTGCGCCTGCCATGCTGCGCGATCTGGCGGGCCATGTTGCAGCCCTGCCGCGCGAACAGATCATCAAGGCGCAGACCCTGGGCGCGGGCAGTTGGCAGATCATGATCCGCGTTGCCCTGCCTCAGGCCATGCCGCGTTTGCTGCAGGTGGTGCGCCTGTCGCTCGGGCCCGCATGGGTGTTCCTGATTTCGGCCGAGGCGATCGCTTCGGATGTCGGCCTTGGTTATCGGATCTTTCTGGTGCGGCGTTATCTGGCGATGGATGTGATCATCCCCTATGTCGTGTGGATCGCCTTGCTGGCGATCCTGATGGATGCCGTGCTGGCGCTGATGAGCCGTCGTCTCTTCCCCTGGGCCCATGGAGCAAGCCATTGAGCGCGCTCCTCAGCCTGTGCGGCGTCTGGGTCGAATATGGCGACAAGGTCGTGCTGGAGAAGGTCGACCTCGATGTCGAGGCGGGTTCCTTCGTCTCCATTGTCGGCCCGTCGGGCGCTGGCAAGAGCAGCTTCCTGCGCGTCATCCTCGGGCAAGAGGTGCCGACACGGGGCTCCATCCTGCTCGACGGCGTACCGCTGGCCCCGGAATGCGGGCCGGATCGCGGCGTGGTCTTCCAGCGCTATTCGGTGTTTCCGCATCTGACGGCGCTGCGCAATGTGGTCTTCGGGCTGGAATGCGAAAAGGCGCCACTGGCCGCAAGGCTTTTCGGCAGTGCCCGCCGCGCCGCCGAGGAAGAGGCCGCCGCCATGCTCAAGGCGGTGGGGCTGGGCGACAGCCTGTATCTCTACCCGGCGCAAATGTCGGGCGGCATGCAGCAGCGTCTGGCCATCGCTCAGGCGCTGATCAAGCGCCCGCGCATCCTGCTGCTCGACGAGCCCTTCGGCGCGCTCGATCCCGGCATTCGCGCCGATATGCACGCGCTGATCCGCCAATTGTGGAGCGATTACGCGCTGACCATCATCATGGTCACGCATGATATCCGCGAGGCTTTCAGCCTTGGCACCCGCGTTCTGGCGCTCGACAAGCGCCGCCATGATCCGCATGCGCCGCATCGTTATGGCGCCACGGCGGTCTATGATCTGCGGCTCGATCGGAAAGGGCAGCCTTCCCTCGGTATTACCGTTGACAACAATGGTAATAAATTGGAGGGTGCAGCATGAGTTCAGAATCGACCCTGGCCCGGCTGAGCATCAGCCTGCCCGCCGACCTCTTCCGACAGCTTGATATGATGGTGGAAGAACGGGAATTGCCCTCCCGCTCGCAGCTGATTTCCGAGCTGATCCGCCATGCCCTGGCCGAGCATGAAGCGCTGATCCGCCCCGAGGAGATGCTCGCGGGCACGATCACGCTGGTCTATCGCGGTGAGCGTGGGCGCGTGCGCCACCAGCTCGCCCAGACCGAAGCCGAATTTCTGCGTGAGGTGATTTCCGCGCAGCATGTCTTCCTTGAGGACGACCAGTCGCTGGAGGTCCTGCTGGTGCAGGGCCCGGCGATCCGTCTGAAGGAGCTGTGTGACTCGCTGCGCCGGGTGCGCGGCGTGCAGCAGCTTGAACTCGTCACCACCACGGCGCTCCTGCCGCCCCTTCATGAACAGGGGCATGAGCAGAATGCCAAGCGGAAAGGAACAGGCGAATGAGCCAGATTTTGGCCAACCCTCTGGCCGCGCGCGATCACGCCCGCGCCATGGGCGGCACGCAGGTCGATACCATGCCGATCATCCCCCCGGTTGCCACCGACCTGCCCGAGGATGTGGCCGCAGAGGATCTGCTGTGGGAAGAGACCATCGCAGCGGGCGGCTATGCCACGCGGCGTCTGTCGCGCGGCACGCGGCTGCGGCTGATCGACCTGCAGGGCGATGCCTGCGCCTCGCTGATGCTCTTCAACGCCGAGATGCCGACCGAAAGGCTCAATGTCGCCGATACGGTCAAGATCCAGTGGAACGCCTATCTGGAGGCCGGCAAGCTGCTGCTTTCGGATATGGGCCGCGTGCTGATGAGCATTCTGGAGGATGACGCGGAAACCCACGACACCTTCTGCGGCACCTCCAATGAAGCGGTCAACACGCGCAAATATGGTGATGGCCGCAACAGCGGGGCCTTTCCCAATGGGCACGACCGCTTGCTGCTGGGCGCTGCCAAGCACGGGCTTGGCCGCCGCGACGTTCACCCCTGCATCAACCTGTTCAAGGGCACGCGCATCGAGGCGGACGGCACGATCACCCCGGTGATCGGCCCCTTCGATGTGGGCCGCAGCGTGACCCTGCGCGCGGAGATGGATGTGATCGTGGTCATCGCCAACTGCCCCCATGTGCTTGACCCGCGTGAGGCGTGGAGCGTCTCGCCGCTGCGCGTCTCCGCCTGGCGCGGCGCGGTCACGCCCACCCAGGACCCCATTCGCAATGCGACGCCGGAGGGCCTGCGCGCCTTCCAGAACGTCGAGGATTATTACCGCCGCTAGAGCCGCTTAACCCGCTCCAGATTGTGTTTGACCGCGTTTCGCGGAGCGGAGCCCTGTGCCCGCCGCATGCGACAACGCCCAGTTGCAAGGAAGGCCGCTATGAGCGCTGATCCTCATCTCTCCGGACTGACCGGCACGCCCATCCATGACGAGGTCGTGCCCGCCCGCGCGCCATGGCTGCATACGGTGGCGGCGGGGCAGACGCTGCGCATCGTCGATCTGGAAGGCAATCAGGCGGTCGATTTCATGATCTATGCCGCCGCCGACGATGCCGAGCGTTACAGCGCTCAGGATACGGTCTCGGCGCAAGGCAATCTCTTTCTGCGCAGCGGCAGCGTGCTGCTCTCCAATGAAGGCAACCCGATGATGACCATCATCGGCACTTCGGTCGAGTATCATGACACGATCGGCGGCGCCTGCTCATGTGAATCCAACACCTTGCGCTACGGCCACCACACCAAATCGCAACACGCCTGTGTCGAGAACTTCCTCGAAGCCAATCTGGCGCAGGGGCGCGGCAAGCGCGACATCGTCTCCAACATCAACTTCTTCATGAATGTGCCGGTGGAAGCCGATGGCGCGCTGGGCATTGTCGACGGCATTTCGGCGCCGGGCCTGCTGGTCGATCTGCGCGCCGAGATGGATGTGATCGTGGCGGTGTCCAACTGCCCGCAGATCAACAATCCCTGCAACGCCTTCAACCCCACCCCCGTGCGCATGATCGTTGCCGCATGAGCTTCGACACCGTCCTGATCGCGAACAGGGGCGCGATCGCCACCCGTATCATCCGCACGCTGAAGCGCATGGGGCTGCGCTCGGTCGCCGTCTATTCGGAGGCGGATGAGGGTTCGCTCCATGTTGCTCTCGCCGATGAGGCTGTGTGCATCGGCGCGGCGCCGGCGACGGAAAGCTACCTCAACGCCGCCAAAATTCTGGAGGCGGCCAAGGCCACCGGCGCCGGGGCGATCCATCCCGGCTATGGCTTTCTGGCCGAAAACGCCGAATTTGCCGAAAGCTGCGCGGCAGCGGACATCGTCTTTATCGGCCCCACGCCCGAGAACATCCGCACCTTCGGCCTCAAGCACAGTGCGCGCGCGCTGGCGCAGGCGCATGGCGTGCCGCTGGCGCCGGGTACCGGCCTGCTCACCGATGAGGAAGAGGCCGTCTCGGCGGCGCAGTCCATCGGCTACCCCATCATCCTGAAGGCCACTGCTGGCGGCGGCGGCATCGGCATGCGCATCTGCGAGGATGACGATGCCATCCGTCAGGGTTTCGCCACCGTGGCCCGGCTGGGCGAGGGCAATTTCGGCGATGCCGGTGTCTTCCTCGAACGTTACGTGGGCCGCGCGCGTCATGTCGAGGTGCAGATCTTCGGCGATGGCGCGGGCCGCGTCATGGCGCTTGGCGAACGCGACTGCTCGCTGCAGCGCCGCAACCAGAAGGTGGTGGAAGAAGCCCCCGCGCCCCTGCTGCCCGCCCATGTGCGCAAGGAACTGATCGCCTCGGCGGTCCGTCTGGGGCAGGCGGCCAATTACCGCTCGGCAGGCACGGTCGAATATCTTTACGATGCCGATCAGCAGCAGTTCTTCTTCCTTGAGATGAACACCCGACTGCAGGTCGAACATGGCGTCACCGAAGAGGTGATGGGCGTTGATCTGGTCGAATGGATGGTGCGCGGCGGGGCTGGGGATTTCGCCTTCCTTGATCGCGAAGCGCCGCAGCCGCAGGGCCATGCGGTGCAGGTGCGCCTCTATGCCGAGGACCCGGCGGTCGATTACCGCCCCACCTCGGGCATGCTGACGGCGCTGGAGTTCCCAAGCGATATCCGCGCCGAAACCTGGTGCATGGCGGGCACCACGATCAGCGCCTGGTACGATCCGATGCTGGCCAAGCTGATTGTCCACGCGCCCACCCGCGCCGAAGCGGTGGCCGCGATGCAAGACGCGCTGGATGCCAGCCGGGTCGATGGCATCGAGACCAATCTGCGCTGGCTGCGCGATGTGGTGCGCTCCCCCGCCTTCACCAGCGGCGAGGTTTCGACCAAGGCGCTCGACGGCGTCACCTATCATCCGCGCAGCATCCGCGTGATCAGCGGGGGCACCGCCAGCACCGTGCAGGACTGGCCGGGGCGCGAGGGCCTCTGGGCCATCGGCGTGCCGCCCTCGGGGCCGATGGATGATCAGTCCTTCCGTCTGGGCAATCGCCTGCTGGGCAATGCCGAGGGCACGGCGGGGCTGGAAATCGCCGTTTCGGGCCCCAGCCTGCTGTTCAACGCACCCGCGCGCATCTGCCTGATGGGGGCCGATTTCGGCGCGACGCTTGATGGCGTGGCCGTGAAGCGCGGCGTGCCTCTGGAGATTGCCGAAGGGCAGACCCTTACGCTGGGCCGCATGGCGGGCGGAGGCATGCGCGGCTATGTGCTCTTCGCCGGAGGGCTGGATGTCGCCGCCTATCTCGGCAGTTGCAGCACCTTCGAGCTGGGCCAGTTTGGCGGCCATGCGGCACGCCGCCTGCTGGCGGGCGATACGCTGCATCTGGGCGATGCCTCGGCGCAGGAGGCGCTGCCCGCCGTCAGCCTGCCCGAACTGGGCGCGGAATGGGCACTGCGCGTGCTGTACGGCCCGCATGGCGCGCCAGATTTCTTCACCGCGAAGGACATCGACACCATCACCGGGGCCGAATGGCAGGTGCATTACAACAGCAACCGTACCGGCGTGCGTCTGGTGGGCCCGAAGCCTGAATGGGCGCGCTCGGACGGTGGCGAGGCGGGGCTGCACCCCTCCAACATTCACGACAATCCCTATGCCATCGGCGCGGTGGATTTCACCGGCGATATGCCGATCATTCTGGGCCCCGATGGTCCCTCGCTGGGCGGTTTCGTCTGCCCCTTCGTGGTGATCGCGGCGGATCGCTGGAAGATCGGCCAGCTCAAGCCGGGAGACCGGCTGAGCTTCGTGCCCGTCACCATCACGGACGCGCAGGCCGCCGATGCCGCACAAAAGGCGCTGATCGCCACAGGCGCGGTGCCGGGTTCCACGCCGGCACGGGCGGTGGCCGACCTTTCGCCCATCCTTCAGGAGATTGCGCAGGCACCGGGCCGCCCCCGCGTGGTCTATCGCCAGCAGGGCGACCGCAACATTCTGGTCGAATATGGCGATATTGTCCTCGATATCGAGCTGCGCATCCGCGTCCATGCGCTGATGCGCGAGCTGGAGCAGCAGGCGCTGCCCGGCGTGATCGATATCGTGCCCGGCATCCGCTCGCTGCAGCTGCATATCGATGGCAAGGCACTCACGCAGCAGACCGCCTTGGCGGCACTGGTTGCGGCAGAGGAGCGGCTTGGCGATCTGGCCGATTTCTCGATCCCCTCCCGCATCGTCCATCTGCCGCTGAGCTGGCGCGATCCGGCCACCATCGAGACCATCGAAAAATATATGAGCGCCGTGCGGGCCGACGCCCCATGGTGCCCGGACAACATCGAGTTCATCCGCCGCATCAATGGTCTGCCCGATGCCGATGC
The DNA here is from genome assembly GCF_039595395.1 of Novosphingobium sp. Classification (NCBI taxonomy): domain Bacteria; kingdom Pseudomonadati; phylum Pseudomonadota; class Alphaproteobacteria; order Sphingomonadales; family Sphingomonadaceae; genus Novosphingobium; species Novosphingobium sp. The sequence goes on from NZ_JBCNLP010000006.1 coordinate 628,618, forward strand.
GGTGGAAAATCTGATCTTCAACGCCAGCTATCTGGTGCTGGGGCTGGGTGATGTCTATCTCGGCGCGCCGGTGGCAACGCCCGTCGATCCGCGGCATCGGCTGGTCACCACCAAATACAACCCCGCGCGCACCTGGACCCCGCCCAATGTGGTGGGCATCGGCGGGGCCTATATGTGCATCTATGGCATGGAAGGGCCGGGCGGCTATCAGCTCTTCGGGCGCACGATTCAGGTGTGGAACACCCATCGCCAGACCGACAGCTTTATCGATGGCAAGCCCTGGCTGCTGCGCTTCTTCGACCAGATCCGCTTCTTCCCCGTCAGCGCGGAGGAACTGACCGAATGGCGCCGTGATTTCCCCAGCGGCCGCCGCCCGATCAGGGTGGAGGAGTCCGAATTCCGCCTCGCCGATTACCGCGCCTTTCTCGCCGAGAATGCCGAGGATATCGCGCAGTTCGAAACCAGCCGCCAGGCCGCCTTCGATGCCGAGCGTGATGATTGGCAGCGCAAGGGCGAATTCGATCGCGTACCCGAAACGGAAGGCAGCGATGCGGCGCCTGTCGCCATCCATGTGCCCGAGGGAGCGGAGCTGCTCGAAGCCTCCTTTGGCGGCAGTGTCTGGAAGATGCTGGCCGCCGCCGGGGATGAGGTCAAGGCGGGCGACACGCTTGCGGTGATGGAGACCATGAAGATGGAATATCCGGTGGAAAGCCCCGGCGCGGGCACGATCGAGGCCGTCTACCTTCAGGAGCGCCAGTCCTTCCAGCCCGGCGCCGCCATGTTTGCCTTGAGGCGCCGGCCATGAGCGCGATGAACCGGCGCAATGCCGCCACCATTGCCGCTGCCGTCAAGGCGGGCTGGACCAGCGCCGTCGCCGTGGCGGAGGAAACGCTGGCGCGGCTGGCGGCCTATGATGCGGTGCAGCCGCAGATCTGGATCAGCCGTGCCGCGCCCGAGGATCTGCTGGCCCAGGCTCGCGCCGTCGATGCCCGTGTCGTGGCGGGCGAGGTGCTGCCGCTGGCCGGCGTGCCCTTTGCGGTGAAGGACAACATCGATGTCGCCGGTTTCGCCACCACGGCGGCCTGCCCGGCCTTCGCCTATCGCCCGGAAGCCTCGGCCAGCGTGGTCGAGCGGCTGCTGGCGGCGGGCGCGCTATGCATCGGCAAGACCAACCTCGATCAGTTCGCCACCGGGCTGGTCGGCACGCGCAGCCCCTATGGCATTCCGCGCAATGCTTACAATTTGAACTATGTCAGCGGCGGCTCCAGCTCTGGCTCGTCGGTGGCAGTGGCGGCGGGCCTCGTCTCCTTTGCATTGGGAACGGATACGGCTGGCTCCGGGCGCGTGCCCGCCGCCTTCAACCATCTGATCGGCTTCAAGCCCAGCAAGGGGCGCTGGAGCACCAAAGGTCTGGTGCCCGCCTGCCGCACGCTGGACTGCATCACCGTTTTCACCGACGATACGGCGGATGCGCGGCTGGTCGATCTGGTGCTGGCCGAATACGATGCCGGTGATCCCTATTCCAAACTGTCCACCGATCAGCCGATCCGCCTGCCCGCCATCGGCGTGCCGCGCCGCGATCAGCGTGTGTGGTTTGGCGATGCGGAGTCCGAATATCTCTATGATCGCGCGCTGGAGCGGCTGGGCACGCTGGCGCCGATCGTCGAGATCGATCTCGAACCGCTGAAGGAAGCAGCAAAGCTGCTCTATGAAGGGCCCTGGGTGGCCGAGCGCACCGCTGCCATCGCGAGCCTGCTGGCCGAAAACCCGCAGGCCATCGATGAGACCGTGCGCGCGGTGGTCGAGCCGGGCACCGACATCAGCGCTGTGGAGGTGTTCAACGGCATCTATCGTCTGGCCGACCTCAAGCGGCAAGCCGATGAGATGTGGACTAAGGTTGGCATGCTGGCCTTCCCCACCACCGGCACCACCTTCCGTGTGCGTGAGCTGCAGGCCGCGCCCATCGCGCTCAACAGCAATCTTGGGGCCTACACCAATTTCGTCAATCTGCTGGATATGGCTGCGGTGGCCGTGCCGGCGGGCGCGCGGGCCAATGGCACTGGCTTTGGCATCACACTGATCGGCCCGGCGGACAGCGATATGGCGCTGCTGGCCGAGGCGGATTCCTATTTCTCGGCGTCGGATCTGCCGTCGCTGCCACCTTTGGATCTGGAGGGTAAAATGCAGACTGTGAAACTGGCCGTCGTGGGCGCTCACCTCAAGGATATGCCGCTGCATTGGCAGCTGACCTCGCGCGAGGCCACCTTCGTGGGTGCCTTCCAGACCGCGCCGACCTATAAGCTCTATGCCATGGCCGACAGCGTGCCGCCCAAGCCCGCGCTGGTCCATGACGAGAGCGGCGCTTCCATCGCGGTGGAGGTCTATGAGCTGGGCGTGGCCGAATTCGGCAGCTTTGTGGTGGAGGTGCCCGCGCCCTTGGCCATTGGCACCGTTACGCTGGAGGATGGCACCAGCGTCAAGGGCTTTGTGGCCGAGCCGCGCGCGATGACTGGCGCGCGTGACATCACCGAGCTGGGCGGCTGGCGCGCCTATATCGCGCAGATCGCCTGATCACTTTAAACGGAGGTTTCTATGCGCAGGCTCTGGGTATGGTGGATGGCAGCGGGCTGCATGATGCCAGCGATGGCGCAGGCACACACTCAGAGCCCGGCCGCGCAGGTGATCGAAGTGCCCGGTTTCGCCGATTTTCTGGCGGTGGAGGGCAAGACCGTCTGGGCCACCAACCGGGGCCGGGTGGAGCATTGGTCACGCAAGGGCAAACTGGGCGAAGTGGCCATGGCGCATCCTTGCGGGGCCATGGCGCTGTCTCGCCACACCTTGTGGGTGGCCGATTGCCAGGAAGGCACGCTCAAGCGGATCGATACGCGCAGCGGCACCATCACCGCCACGATTGCCACCGGCATCGCCAACCCCAAGGGCGAGCTGAATGTGGTGGAAGGCGCGGGCTCGATCTGGGTGGCCAGCGATGAGAAAGGCGTGGTGGCGCGCATCGATCCGGGCAGCAACCGGGTGGTGGGCAGCATCACGGTGGATCCGGGTACATTCTATCTGGCCTTCGGTTATGATGCGCTCTGGGCGGTGAGCAGTGAGCAGCAATCGGTGCAGCGGATCGATCCGCTGACCAGCAGGGTGACCGCCAGGACGGCGCTTGGCAAGGCGCCCGGCTTCCTTGCTGTCGGCGAGGGCGCTGTCTGGGTGCAGGAGCAGGGCGATGGCACTCTGGCCCGCATCGACAAGGACAGCGGCGCGGTCTCTGGCCGGGTGAAGGTGGGCGATAACCTCAAATGGGGCGATATCGATACGGGCGGCGGCAAGGTGTGGCTGCGCACCACCGATGATCAGCAATTCGCCGTGATCGATCCGGTGACGCTGGCGATCCGCGCGCGCGTGGGTGCCGCGGCGGGCAGCGGGGCTCTGCGTTACACCAAGGCGGGCGTGTGGACCTCCGCCCATGACCAGCACACGTTGTCATGGTGGAAAAAGCCCAGGAAGATCGGGAAGTAAGGCATCCGCCTGCCGGAGATGGACCACCGGCAGGCGATGCTGTTTCAGCGATTGGATGCGAGGCGCATGACCACAGGCTTGTCGGCCAGAGCGCTGCGGGCCTCGATCCGGCTGCGGATATCGGCCAGCACCTCGGCACGGCAGGCACGGGCCTGATCCTCCAGCGCGAGATGGATGCTGGCCATCTTCTCACCGCAGACGGCGCGGGCGGCCTGGTCCATACGGATGGCAAGCCGTTGCTGGCCTTGAGGCGTGGCCAGATCGAGGTCGCTGAGCTGCAGGATGACCTTGTCCTGAGCGAAGGGATTGCTGTTGGTGGCGGCCGATGTGCTGCTGCCCAGCATCAGCGCGGCCATTATGGCCGCAGGGGCCATCAGGCGGGTGTTCATGCATCATCTCCTGCAAAGCGTCGCTCTTTGGCGACTGCGCGCATCATAGCCTGCGGGGCGGGAGATAGCCAGAAGAAGCGGCCTGATTGTTCAGCGTTGCCGGTTTCAGCGTTGACCGATGGTCAGGGCGGCAAGACCGGTGGTGTGGCCCAGCAGGCCGATCGGCAGCTCGGCCATGATGGGGGCGGTCTGCCCTGTAACGGTGATCTCGATCCGGCGGGCAAAGGGCGGGGCCCATTGGTGCAGGGTCTGGACCGGCACGCGCGCGCGCCAGTTGCGATGGCCCTTCACCGGGACGGCATGGCCTGCGATCTGCACAGCGGCGGCGGGATCGTCGCGATGGCCGGAGACCTGCAGGCAGATCTCGCCATGGTCTGTCACCAGCCTTGTGCCGGGCGCGGAGGCCATGGCGGGGGCTGCAAGGCCGGTGGTCAGGGCCATGGCCAGCAGGGGGCTAGTCCAGCGCAATGCCGGCCCTTTCGAAGAAGCGCGCCACCGGGGCCAGCACATCTTCATGCTGCTTCCAGCGCGCCACCGCATCCTTGTAGAGCGGGCGGCGCACCTGCGCGGCGCTGGGGGTGGAGACCGGCGCGCTGTTGGTGTGAAAGTTCAGGCAGGCCTCGTCCCAATCCAGCCCGCAATGCGCCAGTAGACGGCTTGTCTGGCCTTCCTGATCCGCGACCAGATCCTCATAGCGGACATCCAGCACGCGGCCCGGCAGAGCCTGGTGCCAGAAACGCATCAGCCGGTCGAAACGGGCGTAATAGGCGGCGATATCCAGCAGATCGTAGCTGTAATCATAATAGCGCGAGCTGATCGCGAAGAGATTGCGGAAATTGCTGAGCACCGTATCCATCGGATGGCGGCGCAGGCAGACGATCCGCGCCTGCGGAAAGGCCCGCGCGATAAAGCCGACATAGTGGAAATTGCCGGGAAACTTGTCGGTAAAGCGGCGGCTGGTGTCGCGGCGGTGGTGGCTGGCGATGCGCAGATAATCATGGCCGATCGCGCCTGCATCCCTGATGGCGGCAGCGGCGATGGTTTCAGGATCGAGAATGACCGGGCTGCGCGTGGCCGAGGCCTTTTTCACCGCCAGCGGCATGGCCTGCAGTTCCCCGGCGCTTTCAACATCGGGGTGCGAGGAGAGGATACGGTCGATCAGCGTGGTGCCGGTACGCGGCATGCCGATGACGAAGATCGGCGAATCCTGCGGGGCATCGCTGGCGGGGGCGGCGGCCAGTTGCGGCCAATGCGCCTCCATGGCGTCGAAAGCGGCGGCATCCTGAGCGAAGCTGTAGGGCAGGGACTGGCGATAGGCCTTGTTCACCGCGCAGAGTTGCGCCAGCGCCTCTTGCGCCCTGCCGACATCCTCCAACTCCTTGGAGAGGGCATAGCCCAGCAGCAGCTTGCTGCGATCATCGCGCGCCTGGGCATGGGTGCTGGTGAGGCGGTCGATATGGTTGGTGTCCGGGCTCTGTTTGCGCAGGCTGGCCAGCAGGTGGTGGGCGCGGGCATGGCCGGGCTCCAGCGCGATCAGCGTTCCGAGCGCAGTGTCCGCCGCATCGACGCGGCCCAGAAAATTGAGCGTCACCGCCTGATTGTAGAGATATTCGCTGTTGCGCGGTTCCAGCCGGACGGCCTCGATGAAATGGGGCAGGGCGGCGGCGTGATCGCCCAGACGGGCATAGACGCAGCCCATCGTGTCACGGCTGAGGGCATCGCTGGGGGGCGTTGCTTCCGCTGCCTGCAGCATGGCCGCCGCCTCGCCATCCTGACGCAGCATGATCAGCAGTCGGGCCAGTTGCGCGCGATATTCGCCTTGAGCGTCGAGCGCCACCGCCTGCTGAAGATGGGGAAGGGCAAGGCGAATGCGGCCCGAACCCGCCTCGGCGATGCCGAGCAGGAAGTGCCCCTCGGCATCCTTCGCATCGTTGGCGACCAGCGCTGTCGCATGGCGCTGCGTACCGGCAAGATCGCCCCGGCTGAGCGCGCCGCGCGCCGCGCTGACCAGCTTGGCGCGCAGGCTCGTCATGCCGGGGCGTCACCGCTGGGTTGCAGTGCGGCCTGCTGCCGGCGCTGTCTGTAGGCCTCGATCAGGGGCTGGAAGGGGAAGAGGAATTGCTCCACGATGCTCAGCCGCTTGCGCTCATCCTGGCCGACCACCGAGGATTCCCCGCTGCGGAAGGTGCCAAAGATACGGTCGATCAGGATCAGCGAATTGCCGTAATTGCAGCGCGTGCTCTCATAATCGGTCGAGTGATGCAGGCTGTGATGCTGGATGGTGGTGAAGAAGAAGGAATAGAACCACGGCGGATCGGCGCGCACATTGGCATGGGCGAAGGTGGAGACCACCGTCATGACGGTGAAGGCGCAGAACAGGGCCTTTTCCTGAATGTCGAACAGGGCCAGCACGCTCAGGCTGATCAGGAACAGCTCGATGGGGTTGCCCACCGCGCCCTTGGCGGCGTTAAGCTGGGTGATGTGGTGATGCGGCGCATGGGTCAGCCAGAAGGGCAGTTTGTTGTGCATCAGGCGATGCATCCAGTATTGCCCGAATTCCACGATAAACACCGCCAGCGCCACCTGCGCCAGAAAGGGCATGTTTTGCGCCCAGAGCGTGGTGATGCCCAGTTTCAGCTTCAGCGCCTTGAGCGGATCCTTGGTCAGCGTGTCGGAAGCCCATTCAATCGCCGTGGCGCCCAGCACGACATAGAAGAGGTCGGTGAAGAACTCCTGCCAGTTCATGCGCCAGCCCTCGTGGCGTTCATGCACGAATTCCAGCCCCAGCACGATCACGGTGATCAGCGGGCCGATCACGATGATGGTCCATCCATTGTCGACCAGCACCTTGGGCCCCATCGACCAGAACAGCACCACCATGGCGACCATGGCGGGCGGCACCAGATTGAACAGCCTGTCTTTCATGTCTCGCTTCCCCGCGTGTCGCATGGCAAGGACTCTGCCCTTGATGCGCTGCAGCAGAGTGAGGCAGGGCAGGTCATCAGGGCAGATGCAAATTTGCGATGAAAGCCATAGGGCTGATCTATGCCCCCTTTTTCAGGACCGACGCTGCGCACGGATCCGCCTCACCACTTCATCGAGGAAAAGCTGGGTCGCCGTATCGCGCGCCGGTTCGGCGCGGGCCAGCAGGAACAGCTCGTAGGACGGCTCGAATTCGGCATGCAGGATCGGCCATAGCCGACGCTTGGCCACCTCCTCCTGTACCGCCAGGATCGGCAGAAAGCCGATGCCCACGCCCTGCAGGATCAGGCGGCGGGCCTCATTGATGTCCTCGGCCATGCCGCTGACCTTCTTGCCCAGACGGTAGCGGCGGCGCAATTGGGTGATGGTTTCGATCTCATCCTCGCCGGTGAGCACGAAGCCTTCATCCTTCAGCTCGTTCAGCCGGCCGACGCGATAGCCGAAAAGGCGATGGTTGCGCGCGCAATAGAGTTGCTGGCGTTCGGTGAACAGCGGCTCATAGATCAGCGAGCCGCGCACATTGTTGTCATAGCCCACGCCGATTTCCACCTCGCCCTGCTCGATGGCGTCGAGCACCTGCCGCCAGGGAGAGACGCGGATCTCGATATGGATATCGGGGTTGCGGACATGGAAGCTGGCGATGGCATCGTCGAATTCGGGGGAGACCAGCCCGGAAATGATCTGGATGCGCACAATGCCTTCCACCCGCTTGGTGGCCTGGGCGATCTGATGCGGCATCATCCGAGCCGATTCGAGCATATCCTCGCACAGCGTCATCATCGCGCGGCCCGCCGTGGTCATTTCCACGCCCGTTGCGGTGCGGTGAAGCAGCGTGGCGCCCACGCTTTCCTCCAGCCGCTTGAGCGCGGCGCTGATGCTGGGCTGCTGCCGGTTGAGCTGCCGCGCCGCCGCGCCGATTCCCCCCGCGCGCACGATATCCACGAAGGTGCGCATCAGATTCCAGTCCACGCGGCTGGCGAATTTCTTGTCATTGATCGGCATAGGGGTGCTCGTTTCGGGCCAGACAGACGGAAACTCGCGGAAATTCCCAGGGGATGCACTGGGGCATAGAGCGTATCTATGCCATTCATAAGATATTGGCCTCTGGCGTGATGGGGGTGCTTTTATGAAGCTGCCCTCAGATCATGAGGGAAAGCTTATGGAAGCGGTTCGCGTCGGCAACAGGCTGATCGGGGCTCAGGCACCGGTGACAGTCGGGTGGGAGAACATCCCGCGCGTGGAGGGCGGCCCGCTCAAGCGATTCGTCTTCACCTGGTTTCAGCCCACGATGCTCTTCGCGCTGATCCTGTTCTGGTATTATGCGCCCAATTCCATCGCCAAGACCTCCACCGCGGTGGGGATCGGCATTGGTTTCAAGGTGCTGCTGCTGGGGCTGGAATGGGTCAATCCGCGCTATCGCAGCTGGCGGCTGACCTGGAAGGAGCTGGTGACCGATCTGTTCTATGTCGGGCTGGGCTATACGCTGGTGCGGCTGGTGAACGGCTATATCGGCTCGGGCGTGATGACCAAGGCGGTGCAGCATGCCTTCGACTGGGACAAGTTCACCTGGTTCATGGGGCTGCCGCTGCTGGTGCAGGCCTTCCTGATCTCCTTCATCTTCGATTTCGGGCAGTACTGGATGCATCGCGGCATGCACAACTGGTATCCGCTGTGGCTGCCCCATTCGGTGCATCACTACATCACCCAGCTCAACATCAACAAGGGCGCGGTGGGCAATCCGGTCGAGATCTTCCTGATCGGGCTGGGCGTGGGCGGCTTCTTCGATTTCCTGCCGCGCGCCGCGCTGCTGGCCGGGGCGATCGGCATGGCGGTCAGCACCTATCAGCATATCAATGTGCGCTTCAACACGCCGCGCTGGTGGCGCTTTGTGTTCAACACCACCGAGCATCACAGCGTGCATCATTCGCAGGATTTCGAGGCGAGCCGCAGCAATTACGCCGGCACCTACATCTTTATCGACCGCATGTTCGGCACCTGCATCGACGGCGAGGCCGAGTTGCTGGGGATGGAAGGCGGCCGCCGCATGTCGATCCGCGAGCAGATGACCTATCCCTTCACGGAAGGGTGGAAGACGCTGAAGGAACGCTTTGCCCGGCCTGCCGAGGTGATGCCCGCCGAGTGAGGCGCACTCTTTTGAAGGACTTGATGTGAAACGGCATTGGTTCGACTGGATCTGGCATGTCACGGGCAGCCTGCCGCTGGCCCCTGGGCAGTCGAGCGAGGAGGCTTTCGGCAGGCTCGATCCGCTGTTCCGCCAGAGTGGCACCACGCGCTCCCGCATGGGTGACACGCTGACCTTCCGCAAGAAGGATCAGGCGGCGCAGGACAGCATGTCGGTCTTCGATGGCGGCGTGTTGCAGATCAGGGATGAGGCGGCCGGGGGTGTGCTGCATTACCGCCTGACCAGCCGGGCCCTGTTGTTCTGCTTTTTGGCGCCCCTGCTGTTTCTTGCCTTTGCGCAGTTGACCATCGCGCTTGGCCGATGGGAGAAGCCGGCGGCGGAGGCCACGCGCGCGCATAAGGAGCAGAAGAAAACAGTCGAACTGCCGCAAAATCCGATCGACAAGGCGCTGGGCGCACCGGCCCCGGACAAGCCTAAAAAGGATGGCACCGACCTGTCCGAGGGGCAGGACAAGAAACCTTCGCCTACCTCAGCCTACGTGTTCGCGGCGATGTTTGCGGTACTCTATGTGGTCGGGCGGGTGCTTGAAGGCAGGCTGGTCAGATCGTTATTCGGGAAAAAGCTGCTTGGGATGCCTGATATGCTGGCTACGGCGGCGGCAGATTGAGACATGCGAAATCGTCGCGATGAAACCGGGCCTTGCGCACGACCATCGACGTTTCTGTGCTGTCCAGGAATGTAGGCTGGCGCAGCGTCGATCAGATGATCGATTGTTCTCATGTCGATTCGACCTGAAGCACGATGCGCGTTCTCCTCCTTCTTCGTAATGGCTGACCCTTTACGAACAGGTGGCGGGACAGATGGGTAAGAGGGTCCGATCGAAGGGAAACACATGACCCAGGATGGAGTTGTTAACCCGCTCGAAGAGCAAGGGGAAAAGCGCGAGTTCAGAACTTTGTTGCGCAGCATGCTGCAGATGGTGGCGCTTGCATTAGAGTGTAGAGCGAAGGGCAAGCTATTATAACACTGCTGCAAAGTGTGACCACATGCTCGATGATTACGGGGCAATGTTCAAACGGACTTTCCTGAAGTCTCCTGTGCTCCCCCCGGGGGTTTGTCAGGCAAAGTAGTATCCCTTTTCCAGATGCCGTTCTCGACCAGCGCACCAATGCGAACTCGTGGCCGAGATCCCGTTTGCTCGATTTACTCAATCTTTGAGTTTTACTACTGCTCCCTAGGCTCGGACCGCCTGAGGCTGGTGGTCTGGGCCTTGCTTCGGCCCGGCGCGCTGGTGGCGCCGGATGAGTTTGCCATCATGATCCGGGGGATATTCCCGATCCTGCTGTGCGGCATGCTCTCGTTGTAGTGTCTACGCTACCGCTCCAGCTTTTCGCAAGCGTCTTGCAGGGAAAGGAACCAGTGGGCGTTCAGACATTCGCTCCTTAGCTTGCTGTTAAAGGCCTGGATGAACGCAAGGTCGGTAGGCTTGCCAGGGCGGGAGAAGTCCAGGGTCACGCCCCGCTGGTAAGCCCATAAAGCCATGTCGCGAGAGATGAATTCACGGCTATTGTGTCCTGATTGTCTTGGGGTAGCCAGGCGATCTGGCAGGCCTTTTCCAGTGTCGCGACCACGTCTTCACCGCGATACGAAGCGGGGATCGACCACCGGCGAGACGCGCTAGAACATGTCCACAACGGTCACGATGTTTAGTTTCCGGCCTGTTGCCAGTAAAGTCCATCGCGCAGATGTTGTTCGAATGCACGGCTGCTGAGGTCAGCCACAATCCGCTTCAGGCATGCATTCTCGTCTTCCAGCTCCTGTAAGCGCCTCATCTCTGTCGGCAGAAGCCTGGCGTATTTCTTCTTCCAGGTGAAATAGGTCGCCTGGCTGATCCCGGCTTTCAACAAACCTCTGCCACGAGCGCCCCTTTCTCGCCTTGTTTGATGACGAACGCCTTTTGCGGGTCCGTGAACTGCGATGCTTTTATGTGACGAATCCTCGTCCAGCCAAGGAAATCTACGGCGCAAAACCCCAGCTCAAATGGGCCATTTCAGAAAGCAGAGTATCTGAGATGGCTGGATTCCAGAAAATATGCTTTTGTACTTCCGCAAGTAAATAATATATAAAAAATTAAGTCTTTATAAATGAATTATATTAAAATTAAATGGCTTATCTGGTTTTAATTAAGCTATCGTGAAATAATAATAACAATCTCGTCCCTATCGGCAGCGGCATCCGAACGCGATTTTTGTGCGCCTCTTAACCATGTTCCAAGGCTTGGTTCACCCAGGGACGGTTTCATAGAATGACCTACCCTTTCCAGGCGGTCCAGGCATTATAAAAAATATATATCACGGACTAGAGAAGCCAAATTCTGGTCATGTCGATCTTCGATAATCGAGGTGCCTTGCTACTTAGAAGTTGACCATGCTGACCTAGGAAGGTCATGGGGCACCAACTATGCCTTCGCGACAGGCATTTGATAGGGGGTTTGATGAAATTCGGTTATGCTTCGCCGCGTTTGGCGAAATTTCTGTTTGCGTCCACGATCAGCACTATGGCGCTTTGTTCCGCGCAGACAGTCTGGGCCAACTGCACCACCACCGGCACCACTGTGGTTTGTGATGCCTCCGCGCCCAATCCTTACACAAATCCGGTCAGCGGCACCAACATCACCTTGAATCCCGGCGCGCAAGTCCAGCCGGTCGATCCTTTCGCCGGCGCGGCACTCGGCTATGACAGCGTCCTCCTGAGCGCAGCAGGCCAGCTCAACGCGCAGACCGGTAGCAGCATCGTCAACACCTTTGGCGGTAAAGCAGTGGTGGCCGGCGCCGGTTCAACCGTCAACATGGGGGGCACGATCACCGCGACCAATGGGGGCACCGGCGTCAATCTGGGGCAGGGCGCCACGCTCTTCCTGGCCCAAAGCGGCGACATAGAGTCCTCCGCCCGCGTTGGCATCACCCCCAACAACAGCAGCGCGATCCTGGTGACCGGCACCGGCACGACCGTTCAGGTTTATGGCATCTTGCGCAATTCGTCCACATTCGGCGGATCGGCGATCAACATGATCTCGACCGACTTCTTTGCTAACACCGTGCGCGGCACCGGCACCATCAGCATCGCAGCGACCGGCCAGGTGCTCACCAACGGGGCCAGTTCGCCCGCAATCATCCTGACCAGTGGGTCGACGTTGAACATTGCCGGGCTGGTGCGCGCCTACACCTCTTCGAACGCGATCGACTATCGCGGCACGGCGGGTGGCGTGGCCACGGTCAACGTGCAGGCAGGCGGCACCGTGCAATCCAGCGGCATGCCCGCGATCATCGGTAGCACTGGCGCGATGAACCTGACGATCGCCGGAACGATCAAGACCGGAGGCGCGGCCACCGCGGTCCAATTGGGCGGCGGTGATGATGCGGTGACGCTGGTCACCGGCGCTTCGGTCGATGGCGCGATCGATGGCGGCGGCGGCACCAACACGCTGAGCCTGACCGGCAGCGGTGCAGGCCAGTTGGGCGTCACCCGCAATTTTGCCGATGTGGCGATCAATGCGGGCACATGGACGCTCTCCGCCCCGCTCGGCGCCACAGGCGGCATCACCATCGCTTCGGGCGCCACAGGCATCGGGGCGGCCAGCCAGTGGGGCAGCAACCTGGTCAGCGATGCCGGCACGCTGGTGTTCAACCAGGGCGTCGATGAAGTCTACAGTGGCACGCTCACCGGATCGGGCCAGTTGGTCAAGAGCGGCACAGGCACGTTGACGCTGGGCAATCAGAGCGGCTTTACCGGCACGACGCTGGTCTCTGCCGGGCAACTAGTGATGGCCGGAGCGATGCCGTCGGTTGTTACCGTCGCGAATGGGGGCACACTGGCGGGCAATGGCAGCGTGGGCGGCCTCAGCCTGCAGTCGGGCAGCACCGTCTCACCCGGCACGGGCAGCAGCGTGGGCACGCTGGCTGTGACGGGTAATTTCGCGCAAGGGGCGGGCTCGATCTATGCCGCGCAAGTGGTTGGCAGCACTGCTGACAAGATCACCGTGACCGGCACCGCCACGCTGGCTTCTGGATCGAAGCTGGTGATCACCACGCAGAACGCAGTTCTGGGCAAGAGCTACACACTGCTGAGCGCCAATGGCGGGGTGAGCGGTCAGTATACGGCGGTACAGAGCGATGTTGCCTACTACCGCCTGACATATAACACCGACAGCGTGGTGCTGACCTTCGGCCGGTCGAATGCAGCGATGCTGGCGCTGGCGCAAGGCGCCAATCAGGTGGGTGTGGCCAATGCGCTGGTCAGCCTGCCGTTCAGCAACACGCTCTACTCGACTCTCGGCCTGGCGCCGGATGACGCCACCGTGCGCGCGGCCTATCCGCAACTGAACGGCGACCTGCATGGTGCGGTGCGCGCCGCGATCCTGCATACGGCCGATATGCTCACCGAAGCGGCGCTGACCCGCAGCGGCAAGCACCAGACCGGGCTGCACCTGTGGGGGCAATTGCTGGGTAGCACAGGCAACAGCACGGGCCTTGGCGGCGCTGCTCCCGTGTCGCGTCAGAGCTATGGTGGGGTGATGGGGCTGGAAGACGGGCTCGGCTCTGTCACGGTGGGGCTGGCCGCAGGCTATCTCCATACGCGGCTGGCCGCCGCCACGGGTACGGCTGGCGTGAATACGCCGCAGGTGCTGGGCTATGCGCGCGCGGCACTCTCCGGCCTGTCGTTGCAGGGTGGTGTGGGCTATGTCTGGGCATCGAACCACGTCTCGCGGCAGATCGCTTTCGCCGGCTTCAGCGATGCCGATCAGGCCAATTACAAAGGTGATGTGCTGCACGCCTTCGGTGAAATTGGCGTGCCGGTGGCGCTGAGTGGCGGAGCGGTGACACCTTTTGTCGCGGGACGGGTCTATCGCCTCGCCACCAATGGCTTTGCCGAGCAGGGCGGCGCGGCGGCGTTGCAGGGGGCGGCTCGCACCAGCTGGTCGGAAATGACCGAGGTGGGGGCGCGGCTTGCCACGCCCGTGGTCGGGGCCATTTCGGCGCAGGGCCGCCTGGCGTGGCAGCACCGCTACGGCGCTGCGCAGGCCGACACGACGCTGGGTTTCGTGGCAGGCGGGCAGAGCTTTGCCGTGACAGGTGCGGATCTGTCGCGCAATGCAGCGGCTTTTGATCTGGGCTTGGGCTGGGCTGGCGCGAAAGGTGTCACGCTCGATGTCGGCTACCACGGCGTATTAGGCGATCGGGGGGCGGATCATGCGGGCCGTGTGACCCTTTCGTTGGCGTTGTAAGAGGGGATCGCCGGGGGGGCAACCGCTCACCCGGCGATTAACTGGGCAAGATCGGAATTCGGGAGGAAGGCCTGATTGGCCCCCGCCGGGTGGTCCGGCGTGAATGTTGGTGCATTGTAGTCTCCAGCGCCATTGCCGTGTGCAGGTGACCGGAGCGGAACAGGAGTGCGGCAATGGCGATGTTGCTGTTTCGCGCGCCGGTGAGCAGTACTCGAGGGAGCTATGAGGGCGCACTGAGTTGTAATGGCGCCGCATCGCCTCGGTCAAGGTATAGAACCTTTGAGAAGTTCATCACGCATCGAGCTGTTGAGGGATTCACAGCAGCCGTTCTCCCACGGGCTCCCCAGGCTGATGTAAAGCGTCTTGATGCCGTCCTTGGCCAGCCATTCCGTAACTGCCGTTGCGAAAAATTCAGGGCCGTAGTCGGATCTGATATGCGCTGGCGGTCCACGCGTGACGAACAGCTCGGTCAGTGCTTCCAACAGATCTTCGCTGCGCAACTGTTGTGGGGATCAGAAAGGCAGCCTCCCTGCTCCGGATCGTGCATAGCAGACGATCGTTCAGCATGGATCAGCGTGGCGTTTCAGCCATTATCCGTAATCCCAGTCCTCAACGCATCTGCGGATCAAACAAAATAGCCTGCCCGCAAGGGGATCGCCGCCGCGCCGACCGCCGCCGAGCGCGAGGTGACCTCGGCCGCTACTGCACGCGACATGGGAGGACCGGCATTGCGCCGATGTGGCATGATATCCTCGGCCCAGCGGATGCTCTGGGCGATGCGCTGGGCGAGGGGCGGTGGCAGGCGCCCGCCCAGCACGACAGCCTCGCAATCCAGCACCTGCCGGAACATCGAGGCCAGAAAGGAAAAGGAGGGTTCGGCCCAGGCCACCCATGAGGAGATGCCCGGCCAGTCATCCCGGTAGCGCTGGACCAGATCGCTCACGTCGCGGGTTTCGATGCCTTCGCGGGCCAGCGCCGCACGCAAGGATTCCAGATTGGGCACCGGCAGCCCGGCGAATTTGTCGAGCATACCGGCGATTTCGCCCGCATTGCCGAAGCGCCCGCGATGGAGTTCGCCATTCAGGATCAGGCCCGCGCCCAGCCCATGGGCGACGTTGATATAGGCAAAGCTTTCCGCCCAGCGGCCCACGCCCAGCAGGCGCTCTCCCACGGCGGCGGCGCTGGCGATGTTCTCCACCACCACATCAAGGCCGATGCGCGCCTCGGCGATGGTCTGAATATCCTTGAGCGCCCAACTGTCCAGCGGCGCCGCCGGGTTCATCTTGCTGCCATCGCCGGTGAAGAAACCGGCAAAGGCGATGCCCAGGCCGAAAATGGCATTCGGCTCGAAGCCGTGCCCTTGGCCTTCCTCTGCGATAAAGTGTGCGAGCTGGTCCAGCACCGCCTCGCAATCCATGCCCGCGACGGTGACGTCACGCGTGGCCCGCACCTCTCCCGCAAAGTCCAGCAGCACCGCCTCGGCAAAATCGGTCATGACCGAGAGGCCCACCGTGCCCAGCGCCCCGGCGCGCAGCCGCACCATGGTGCTGGGCTTGCCGGGGCCATGGGCGACGCTTTCGCCCAGATCGATCAGCCCGCGCGCCGCCAGATCCTCGGTGGCGCGGAACACCGCCGTGCCCGAAAGGCCCGTGAAGCGGATCAGATCGGAGCGTGAGACCGCTCCCTCGCGCCGGATCAGGCTGAGCACCAGCCTTTCACGGTCGGTCACCGTGGCGAGGCGGACGGGCCGGAAGCGTTTGTCGCGCATGGAATCCTTGATCATGCAGTTACTTATAACGGGAAACGGGCAGGGAAGAAGTTCATTTCATGCGGTGTCATATTATTCCTTCCGTCTCAATCGCTGCCGGGCGCGGCGAAAGGTGTGGCAGCGGCATGCGCCAGAGGGAATTCGGTGCGCGATATCGGGACAATCGTGCCATCCGGCATGCGCGGCGCCTCGGTGGGGGAGAGCAGCAGGCCGTTATCGCGATCGTAGCGGAAGGTTTCGATCACCGTGCCGGTGGTGACGCGCAGCACGCCATGCTCCAGATCGTCGCTGACCTGCACGGTCTGCGACGCATGGCCATCGCAGGCCACGCTGGCGCCCGAGGCGAAGCCTTGCCCCACAGGGCGGATCAGGCAGTTGCCGCCCGGCAGTGGCGCGGTCAGCTTCAGCCAGCCTTCCGGCGTAATCGTCTGGGTGTAGGCAGGGCGCCCGCGGTTGTCGATCGTGGTGAAGGGCTCGCCGGGGGCGTAATCATGGGCGGGCAGGTGAAAGCCGGTGGCGCCCGCCTGATTGTGCTGCAGCAGGCCTTCCGGGCTGAGGTAGTAATGGCCGATCTGCGTGCCGATGTTGAAAGGCCAGCGCAGATGCATATGCATATGCGGCGGGGAATCCTTGTGGCCATGGGGCTCGTTGGTGTCGAAGCCCATGATCTCGATCACGCCGAGCCCCTCACGCGCGACATGCTCGCCAAGGCCGATTTCACGAATGGCTTCGCGCTCGGCGAATTCCAGCACATTGGCGGCCTCGCGCTGGACCTTGGGCAGTGGCTTGCCCGCATAATCGCCCGCCAACCGCGCAGGATCGGCATGTTCGAAGCGCAGCACCATGCCCGGCTCGACGATATGGGTGGAGAACTCCCCCGTATCGACCAGATCGCCATGCAGCGGCGCGAGCGCGACCAGCAGCCTGTTGCCCTCGCGGCGGAAGGGCAGATCGGTGGTTTCCAGCAGCACACGGCGCATGCCGGGCTGGCTGTCGAACGCAAGTTCGAGCGAGCGCTGTGCGGGCACGCGCAACTCCACCAGCGTTTCGCGGGCATTGTCGCGCTCGAAACCCGGATCATGGCCGACCACGCAGGCCGGGCAACTGACCGGGTCCAGCACCACCGCCGGGCCCCTGGTGGGCTTATCCTTCACGAATTTCAGCACGAGATGGACCATCGGGCTCTCGGCCTCCGCCGGGGCTGCCGTGGTGAGCGCCGCAAGGGCGCCCGCCAGCAGAAGGGATCGCTTCATCATAGTGCTGCCCCTCAGAACTTCATCGTCACGCCGGCCCACAACTGGGTGCCGATGTTGTAGTCATCCGCCGCCAGCTCCTGATGCGGGCCCATGGCCGAGCGGAAGCGCTCGCCTGTCAGGTTCGAGCCTTCGAACAGCAGGGTGACGTTGGGGCGGAGCTCATAGCGCGCGGTCAGGTCGAACTGGTGGCGGGCCAGCACATAGGTGTCCTGCCAGGTGTAAAGCCCGGTCTGGAACAGCGTCTTGCCCTGCGCATTGGCGGAGAAGGCCAGCTGGAACTTGCCATAGGTGTAGAACAGCGAGGCATTGGCGATATAATCGGGCTGGTTGACCAGATTGCCCAGCTGGCGCGTGGCGCCGGTGCTGTCCAGAATGGTGAATTTGGTCCACATTTTGGTGACATTGGCGCTCATGCCCAGCGTGCCGAAACGCTCGGGCAGGATCGGCAGTCTGTCCTTCTGGAGGTTGATTTCCAGCCCGTCGACATGGGCCGAGCCGCCATTGGTCACCTGGGTGAAATTGCCGACATAGGTGGTGCCTGCGTAGGTGTAATTGGCGGAATAGGCGCGGTTGTAGAATTCGTCGCGCAGGTCCTTGTGGTAGTACTGCAGGCTGAGCAGGCTGTGGTGGTTGTCGAAATAGAGGTCCAGTGCGGCATCGTAATTGGTGGTGCGGCGCGGCTTGATTGCGGCATTGCCCAAAGTGATCGCGATCTGACCATTGGCGGGCTGGCCCACCTTGGCCAGCAGGCCATAGGCCGATTGATCCGGGCGGCCCAGCGTTTCGGTGAAGGCGGCATGGGCGATCAGATTGTCGCGGATGGCATAGCTGGCCAGCACCGAGGGCAACCAAGCGTCATAATGCGAATTGTCCGTCACCGGGGCATAGGTGCCGTTCGACACCTGCTGGAGGTTCTCGATATGGTTCCAGGTCCGCTCGCGGCGCAGGCCCGCCTGTGCCTTGAACGGTCCGCCATTGTAGACCGCCTGAAGGAAAGCCGCCCCGGTCTGCTCGCGGAAGGAGAAGCCATTGGCGTTGTTGGCCGTGGTTTCGTCGATGGCGGTGAAGGAGGAGAGGTTGGCGCTCAGCACCGCATTGGCGGCGCTGTGGTCGATCACCGGCACCGATGTACCCCAGGAGGGGATGCTCTGGGTGAGAGAGGAGGCATTGCTCAGGTTGAACTGGGTGGGCGTTTTGGGATCATACTCGACGTAATGCTCGCCATAGCCCGTCTTGTTCTGGGTGAAGCGCAGACCGGCGCGCAGGCCCAGCCCGTGATCATTGGCCCCGGCATTCCATGACAAGGTGGGATGCAGATCGACGATGTTGTTGGTTTCGTTGAAGTCGATGTAGCGGAAATAGGTCGAGCTGTAGGTTGAGGAGGCCGTCAGCAGCCCCGGATTGTCGAATTGCAGCGTGGGGACGAAATTGCTGCTGTTGTAGCCGCCCGAGATGGCGGGCGTGGTGACCGCCGAGACCGAGCCGCTCGCCGAGACCGAATTGTTGGCCGAATATTTGATCATGTTGCGATAGAGGTGGCCGGTGGCGCGGGAATAGGCCGCGTCCAGATCCAGCTTCAGATTGTCGCTCAGGTCGAGGTGGTTCTTCCAGTTGAGGATCAGCGTGCTCTGCTTGATCGGCTGATAGGTGAGGCCGATCTCCACATCGTTGATCGCATAACGGCCCGTGGTGGCGGTCTGGTTGGCCGGGGCGCCCGTGCCGGTGGCGCCGGTGCCCGCGATCTGGCTGGCGCTGCGCGTCACCAGATCCTCATAGCGCGTTTCGGTGCTGGTCGAGCCGTAATAGCCCGCGAAAAGGCTGCTTTTGAAGCCGCCGTCGGTTTCGAATTCAGCCTTGCCGGACACGCTCCAGTGCTCAAGGTGATCGTCGAAGGAATAGGCCTGGAAGCGCGTGGGCACCGCGCCCGAGGTCGATTGGGCAGGGCCTGCCACCGATCGTCCATTGGCATCGTAATAGGTCCAGCCGGCATTGTTCTGATTGGTGGCGCCGGGCACGCCTACGGTGCTGCCGTTGGAGGAGGACCAGGTGTTCTGGTAATCCGCCGCCAAGGTCAGCCCCAGGCGCGAGCCGCCCAGATCGAAGCGGTCCGAGACGATGGCGCTCAGCCGCTCGGAGGGATGGCGGCCGCTGATCGAGCCGCCCGAGCTGGTGTCCAGCCCGCCCATGGCCGACATGTTGGCGTAGAAGGGTTTTTTGCTGTCGAAGGCGCTGCGGGTCACCATGTCGATCTGGCCGCCCAGCGCCTGCGGGTCATATTCGGCGGTGACCGATTTCACCACATCGAGGCGGCTCATCAGGCTGGCAGGCAGCAGATTGAGGTTGAAGGCGCGGGTGATGCTGCCCGAGGAGAGGGCTGCCGTGTCGATCGAGGCGATTTCGCTGCCGTCGATGGTCACCAGATTGTATTTGGCATCGAAGCCGCGAATGGTGGCGCGCTGCACCTCCGAGCGGCCACGGTTGTTGTCGGTGAGCAGATTGACCGAGACGCCGGGGATGCGGCGCGCGGCCTCGACCACGGTGGTGTCGGGCAGGCGGCCAATATCATCCTGCGTGATTGAATCCTTGATGGTCAGCGAGCGTGCTTTCTCATCGATCGCCGCGCGTTGCGCCTTGCGGGCGCCGGTGACGACAATGTCCCCTGCCGGTGAAGTGTCCGACGAAGGTGCTGCGGCGGGCGCCTCTGCGGCCCAGGCCTGCCCTGAATGCAGGGTCAGTGCCGCCATCATCGCCACCCCATAGGAAAGTGATCGCTTGGAAATCCTGTCGTTCATTGCTGTGCGTGCCCTCGGTGCAATCCTGTGCTGACGGGCCATATATATCATCATGTATGATATTATTGTGACAAGCTCCCGTCATAATTCGCGGTTACAGGCCGACCATGCCGCAGATGCAGACCTCCCCGAGCGGATACGCGCAGCACAGGAGCCTCACGCGGCGCCCGATGCTGGCCTATGCCCTGATTTCCGGAGGCCCTGCCGCGATCACGCCCTTCGCGGCGGTCTGGCTGCATGGCCAGGGCATTGCGCTGCCCATGCTGGGCATCTGTCTTGCCGCGCCTTTGATGGTCCGCCCTTTGATTGCTGGTCCCCTGGCCGGCTGGGTGGCGCGCTTTGGTTCGCCATGGGGGCCGATGGCGATTCTCTGTGGTTTGGCCGCGCTGGCTGCCATACTGGGCCTTCGGAGCATGCCGTTGCCTGCTTCCCTCGCGATCTGGACCTTGGCCAGTCTGGCCGCCGGGGCCTGCATCCCGATTTTGGATGCAACGATCCTGTCCTCTGCGAGCGGCACCTCCCATGCTTCCCTGTTGCCACGGGCCAAGAGTGCCGGGGCTCTGGCCTTTCTCTCCGCCAGCCTGACCATTGGTGTCTGCTCCGCCCGCATCGGGCTGATGGCGATCATGCTATGGGCGGCGGCAAGCGGCGTCATGGCCGCCCTGTATTGCGCGTATTCCGCGCTGCGGCGCGGCGAGGCCGTGCAGGCACAACCCGATCATCCCTCGGCGGTGCAAACCCCGGTCACGCCCGCAGGACGGGGATCGCTGGCACTTGCTCTTTGCGCGGCCGCCTTGATCGAGGCATCGCATGGACTGCATGCCGTCGCGATGATCGGATGGAAGGCGCGGGGTTTGGGGCCAGAGATCAACAGCGCGCTTTGGGCGACCGGTACGCTGTGCGATGTGATCTTTCTTGGGTTGGCCGGGCCTCTGTGCCATCGGCTCGGATCGTCCCGCCTGTTGATGGTGGGGGCGGGGGCGGCCATGGCGCGCTGGGCAGGCTTTGCCATGGCGCCGGCGCTGCCATGGCTCTTTGTGCTGCAAGGGCTGCATGCGCTTAGTTTTACCGCAACCTGCCTGGCCTCGGTGCAGATCGCGCAGGCCTTGGCGCATCGGCGCAGCAAGCTTGGCTACCAGATCCTGACCTGGGCGACCTCGACGGGGCTGGCCGGGGGCGTGGCGGTGATCACCTCCGGGCCGCTCTACGCGAAATTTGGCGTGCAGGGTTATTGGCTGATGAGCGCGCTGGCTGGGCTGGGGCTGGCAAGCGCCTTGATCTTTGACAGGGACTTTTCGAGTGCCACCCGGCAACGCCGCCTGCCGGGCCTGCACAATGCCGAGCGCGGAGGTGAGAGGCGCGAGCTTTCGCCGATCTCGATCTGAAAACTGATTGTTGACCCTCTATCAGCCCCGAATTTCGGATTCACGGATCAGAGCAAGAAGATCACGGTTGCAGCCAGAGCGCGGGCGGAGAAGACCGTGGGACGGCGATCGTATCGACCTCGAGCGAAAAGATTTGCATTTGCTCGTTTGCTGCGCCTTCGCCACTTTCGATCAAAGGGAAGTCGCATCGGGCTACCAGCGCCTGACCGATCGTGCCGCGGGGCCCTGCCTCTTCGTTCGGTGGTTGGCTGAGAAGGCCGCGCTATGCTGGCGGAAATGATCACGGGGACGACGGCCAGGCCGTTCCGTTTCGAGAAATGTCTGCCCTTCGGGAGAGCATCATGCTCAGCAACCCGATGCCGGTGGCCGCAACGACGGTGATGGCCGCGCCGCGCGCGGGGTCGGAGGTCAGCGTCCCCCCCCATGGCGCAGAGCGCACCGATGGCCATCTGCACCGCGCCATAGATGCCGGATCCCGAAGCGGCGGCGACCGGATTGACATTGATGGCCAGCGTCAGGGCAGGCGGCCCGGACAGGCCCGCGCCAAAGAGAAACAGCGCCAGGGCCATGACCAGTGCCGCCACGGTCAGATGGCCGCTCAGGACCAGCAAGAGGAAGCTGGAGGCGCTGGTGGCAACACAGATCCCGCCCGCTATCAGCAGGGTCACGGTGGGGAGGCGATGCGCCAAACGGCTGGCCACGATGCTGCCGATCCAGATCCCCGCGCTGCCGATGGCCAGCACCGGTCCGATCCGGTCCGCCGTAAAGCCGAATTGCCTCACCAGAATAAAGGGCGCGGCCGCGATCAGCGCATACATCGATGTGGTGAAGCAGCCGCCCGCCAGCGAATAGGCCAGAAAGCGCGGGGTCACCAGCAGCCGGAGATAATTGCGCAGCACCGTTTTGCCATCGACATCGCCCTGATCGCCATCGGGGATCAGCCACCATGTTCCGCCCAGATTCATGGTACCCAGCAGCGCCAGCAGGGCAAAGATCATCCGCCAGCCGAACAGGGCCGCAATGGTCCCGCCGACCAGGGGGGACAGGGCCGGGCCAAGCGTGATGACCAGATTCATCATGGCCTGACGGCGCGTTGCTTCCTGCGGCTGGCAGCCGCGCCGGGCGATGGCTCTGGCCAGCACGATCCCCACGCCGCCGCCCATCGACTGCACCAGCCTGATCAGAATAAGCGCGCCGACCGTTCGCGCCATGCCTGCGGCGATGCTGGCCAGAATATAGACGCACAGCCCGGCGATCAGCACCCGGCGCTGCCCCAGCCAGTCGGCCAGCGGTCCATAGATCAACTGCCCGGCGGCCAGGCCGGTGATGTAGACACTGACGGTCAGTTGCATGTCGCGCGCGCTGGCGCCCAGCGTATGCGCGGCAAAGGGCAGGGCGGGAATGAAGATATGGGCCGTCATGATGGCGCCCAGCGCAATCGTGCCCAGCAGCCAGAGTGGGGCGGGCTTGACCCTTGGCTGGCGTCCAAAGCCGAAAGCGCAGTGTGTTACGGCAGGGGGCGGGGAAGGGATGGTCAAGAGGTCTCCCCTTCCGCATGCAGGCGGCCAGCCATGCCGGGCGAACGAGCGCCCCGCCGGCAAGGCTGATGCTGGATGATCGACAAGCGAGCCGGGCGCGGTGAGGGCAGCGCCCGGCTCCTATCTGTCGTCAGGCGGGAATGCGCTGGTCTTGCTCACGCTCCTGCATGGAGCCGAGCAGGCGGCGCGTCTGGTTCACCGCGCCATCGCTGGCGATGCCCACAAAGCCACGGTCGGGCGCATCGTTGATCCGCTCCTGCTGGGCCTGCAGCGTGACCTCATCCTCGGTGATCGTGTCGAAGAACTGGTCGAACAGCACTTCGGGCACACCGCTGTCGCGCGGGGCTGTGGTGCAGATCGTCCAGAGGTAATGGGTGGTGGTGTCGGTCTCGGGCGTGATGAAGTGGTTGTTGGCCAGCATGAAGCCATGGTCGCGCTTGCCTTCATAGGCGCCGGTACCCGCATCGCAGCCGCCCGCATTCACCCGGCAGGTCATGCCGCGCCCCGGTTCGAAGCGCACCTCCTGCCAGCGGTCGACGCGGCCCTTGAAGCCACCGGCATCGACATAGGATTTGGGCGGCACCGAGTTGGGCATCTTGCGCAGCAGCGTCACCTTGCGGCCATCGAACTCCACCTGCGTGTCGGCGCCGTAATGCTGTTCCGGATTGCCGCCGATGGTGCGGGCGTGGATGTAGGGGACGTGGGTCAGGTCCATGATGTTGTCGATCAGCAACTGCCAGTCGGCCTTCACATGGAAGTTGAAGGGCTTCCACGTCCAGCGCTGATCATTGTGCTCGGGGTTGTCGATGATGGTCGAGGGATCGGCCAGCGCGGGCTCGCCCATCCAGATCCAGATGACATGGTCCTTTTCCACCACCGGATAGTGGCGCACATTGGCGGCGGCGGGGATGCGCTGCTGGTTGGGAATGCGCGTGCAGGTGCCCTTGCCGTTGAATTCCACGCCATGGTAGCAGCAGCGGATGATGTCGCCTTCGACATGCCCGGCGCTGAGCGGCATGGCGCGGTGGCTGCAGCGATCTTCCAGCGCGGCGATCTCGCCCTGCTCGGTGCGGAACAGCACCACCGCCTCGTTCAGGAACTTGCGGCCCAGCGCCTTGCCGGGGGCGATTTCGGCGGCAAAGGCCGCGACATACCATGTGTTACGAATGAACATGCCGATCTCCCGAATGGCTTGGTCGTTGGGGCTATCGCCCCATTCTTGTTGTGGATGAGAGTATGGTGGAGCCCGCGGCCCGACCAATCGCAATCTCATAAAGCCATAACAAAAACGGGACGTGGGCTATGCGTTGCGTGAATGGCGAAGGGGTGTGCTCAGCGCAGATAGAGCCCGCCGTTCATATCCAGCGTGGCACCCACGAAAAAGCCGCCGCGATCCGAGGCGAGCAGGGCGGTGGCCGCCGCGATCTCGCCCACATGCATGAAGCGGCCGATCGGCACCTCGCTTTCGACGCGGGCGATCTGCTCGGGGCTGAGGCGGGCCTTGGCGGTGTCGATGGGGCCGGGGGAGATGGCGTTCACCGTCACCCCGCTGCCCGCCAGATAGCGCGCGAAATATTTGGTCAGCATGATCGCCCCGGCCTTGGAGGCGGCATAATGCGGCGAGGCCACCGTGCCGCCGTTCTGCCCGGCCAGCGAAGTGATGTTGACGATGCGGCCATAGCCGTTCTCGCGCATATGCTCGGAAAAGATCTGGCAGCTCAGGAACACGCTGCGCATGTTGATCTGGACGATCTCGTCGAATTCCTCGGGGGAGATGTCCTGCGTGGGGGTCCGCTTGGCATGGCCGGCGTTGTTGACGACGATATCCACCCGGCCCCAGGCACCCGCGATGCTGTCGCGCGCGGCAAGGAAATCGTCCTTGCTGCGCACATCGAGCGGGATCGCCATGGCGGTCTTGCCGCTCGGGTCGAGCGACTCAGCAACGGCCTGCGCCACCGCCAGATCGACGTCGCTGACCGCCACCTTGCCGCCTCCGGCATGGATTTCGCGGGCGACAGCCTCGCCCACGCCCCGGCCGCCGCCGGTGACCAGGGCGCTGCGCCCCTCGAAGGAGAAGCTGCCGTTGGCGGGAAGGGAGAAGGTGTCACTCATCGGGGGGGGGGGCTCTCATCGCAAAGACCACCGGGCGGGGAACGGCCCCGCCCGGTGGCAGGGTGGGTCAGGGGCGCAGCGAGACCGTCAGGCCATAGGTGCGCGGCTGGTTGGTGAAGATCTTCCAGTAGGTGGAACCGCGACCGGGCACCGCCAGGAAGGAGGTGATGTCGTCGGCATTCACGATCTGGAAGTTGTTGGTCAGGTTCTTGACCCAGGCGCCGATCTGCCAGCGGCCATTGGCCGATTCGTAAGTCAGCCGGGCATTCAGCGTTTTGCCCTCGGTCTTGTCATAGAGGTTGGAATAGAGCCGCAGCGTGTTGGCGTCATCGGTCGAGATTTTCGACGAATAGCTGAAATCGGCCTGCGGGGTCAGCGTGGCGCCACCCTTGAGCGCATAGGCATAGCTGGCGCCCAGGCTGAAGGCATCGTGCGGCGCGAATTTGGCGGGATTGCCCGAATAGTCGACATTGACCAGCGGATCGCGCAGCGAGGTGTAATGGCCCGACAGATGGGTGTAATTGGCGTTGATGCGGAAGGCGGGCGTGATGCGCAGCACGCTTTCCACCTCGGCGCCGCGCATCTGCAGTGTGCCATTATAGGTATGGGCGATGCCCCCCGCGCCGGAGAAGTTCTGCAGATTGTCGGTCTTCTGGTCGAAGAGCGAGACATTGAAATCCAGCCGGTTGTCGAGCAGGCGGGTCTTGGCGCCGACCTCGATGTTGCGGGCCTTTTCGGGTTCGAGCGGGATGGTGGGGTTGCGATAGGCGTTGTCGACAAAACCGCCCGATTTGAAGCCGCGCGCGAAGGTGGCATAGAGGTTGACCTTGCGCACCGGCTCATACTTCACGGTGAAACGCGGGGTGAAGGCATTCCACGTCTTGCCGCCCGAGGCGAAAACCTCGCCCGGGAAACCGAAGGCTGCAATCGCGCCGGGATCGGTGTTGCTGTAGGCGTGGTAGTCGATCTGCTTGCGGTCGCTGGTGTAACGCCCGCCCGCCACCACGGCGAGCTTGTCGGTGAGTTTGAAGGTCGCCTCGCCAAAGACGGCGATGGAGCGCACATTGCCGCTTTGCACGCGCACGATGTTGGTGATGCCAGGATTGGGCCGGATCGCGGCGCCCGTCGAGGAGGTGGACAGCGGGCTGTAGTTGAAGGTGTTGGTGGTGGAAACGTCGGCGGTCAGGAAATAGGCCCCCACCACATAGGACAGGCGGTTGGGCGCCGAGGCGAAGCGCACCTCCTGCGTGAAGCTGCGGTTGCGCACATCCTGCCTGCGGTCGAACACCGGGGTGGCGGTGCCGACCGGCACATCGTCGTTGATCGCATGGCTGTCGTTCATGCGATAGCCGCTGATCGCGGTCAGCGTGCCGCCCAGCAGATCGAGATCGCCGCGCGCATAGAAGCCGCGCAGCCGCTGGCTGTAGGGCGATGGCGCGAAGTCGTTGTTGGTCCATTGCGCATTGGTGAACTTGCCGAAGCTGGCGGGAATCGCCTGATTGCCGCCCACGCCAAGCTGGATCGCGCCGCCATTGCCGGTGGTGTAGGAATAGTCGCCCGCGAGCACGATCTTGAGCGTGTCGGTCGGCTTGAAGAGCAGCTTGCCGCGCATGGCATAGCCCTCGGTCTGGCCGTAATGGCCGCTCTGGTTGGGGGTGTTGATCAGGCCATCGCCGCGCTCGGTGCTGAAGGCGAAGCGCGCCGCCACCTTGTCATCGACGATGGGGGCGTTGAACATGCCCTCGGTGCGCAGATAGCCGCCATTGCCGCCGGTGACCTGGCCGAAATAGTCTTCCTTCATCTCGGGATTGTTGGTGACGACCGAGATCGCCCCGCCCACCACATTGCGCCCGAACAGCGTGCCCTGCGGCCCGCGCAGCACCTCGACGCGCTGGATATCGTAGAAGTTGGCGTTCAGGTCGTTGTTGAAGACGTAATAGATGTCATCCATGAAATAGGCGACCGGCGTGTCGAGCGTCGCCGTGCGGAAGGTGGAGACATTGCCGCGGATCGCCACGATGGAGAGCGATTTGTCGGCGGTGTTGATGGTGATGCCGGGGATCTGCTGGACCAGCGATGCCGGGCTGAACACCTGCTGGGTGCGCAATTGCTCGCCCCCGAAGGCGGCCATGGAGAAGGGCACTTCGCGCACGGTCGATTCGCGGCGCTGTGCCGTCACGATTATATCTTCCGAAGGCGCGACCTCGGTTTGAGCGGCTGGCGCCGCTGCCTGTTGGGCCAAAGCCATGCCGGGGGTAAAACTCGCCGAGAGCATAAAAATGGCGGAAAAATGCCTGAATTTGCGACGCATCCTGTGGTTTCTCCCCTGTTGTCGGGCGGGTTTGCCGCCGCTTCGAAAAGGACAGAAGCAGCAAAGCGTGAATGCCCGCAAGAGGATCGTCCCGATTTTTGAATGGTAAGACCTTATTCCGATTGGGGCGCGAAAGGCGCAGGCTCTAACAGGAAATGGACAAGGTCACGGCCGGGCAGGCCAGCGCTCCCGATGCCGGGCGCCCCGCCGGACCCGCCACCAGCAGAGGAAGAGCCTGAAATGCAGTCCAACGACAGTATCGATCTGACCCGGGTGGGGCCTGGCACGGTCATGGGGGCGTTCATGCGCCAATACTGGATGCCGGCCTGCCTTTCCTCCGAGGTGAAGGCCGATGGGGATCCCGTCCGCCTGATGATCATGTGCGAGAAGCTGATCGCCTTCCGCGACAGCTCGGGCCGGGTGGGGATCATGGATCACCGCTGCCCGCACCGCTGCGCCTCGCTGTTCATCGGCCGCAACGAGCAGAACGGCATCCGCTGCGTCTATCACGGCTGGAAGTTCGATGTGGACGGCAAATGCGTCGATATGCCCTCGGTCCCCGCGCGGATGGACTTCAAGGAAAAGGTCCATGCCAAGGCCTACAAGACGCATGAGGCCAACGGGCTGATCTGGGTCTATATGGGCGAGAACCAGGCCAATCCGCCGCCGCTGCCCGAGATCGAGGCGACGATGCATCCCGAGGCCGAAATCTGGTGCCTGCAGCGCGACTGCAACTGGCTCCAGGCACTGGAAGGCGACATCGACACCAGCCATGTCGGCTTCCTGCATGTCGGCTCGATCGAGGCCGACGATCTGGACGAAGACCACCCCATGCGCCCGACCGTTCTGGACCGTGCGCCTGAATATGAGGTCGCCCAGGCCGATTGGGGCGTGATGTATGGCGCGCACCGCCCCAATGACGACGGGCAGAAGAGCTGGCGCGTCGCCCATTACATGTTCCCCTTCTGGACGCAGACCCCCAACAACCGCTTCGCGACTCGCGCCATCGCCCGCGCCTGGGTGCCGATGGATGACGAGCATTCGATGCTGTTCGACATCACCTGCGGCGTGGATGCGGGCAATCCGGCCTACACCTCGACGCTCAAGGACGGCACGCCGCTCTTCGATGTGATCCAGTATGCGCCGACCACCACCGACTGGTTCGGCCGCTGGCGCTCGGCCGACAGCCAGGCCAACGACTGGGCCATCGACCGCGACAGCCAGCGCAACGGCACGCAGTTCACCGGCATCCCCAACATCACCATGCAGGATCAGGCCGTGACCGAGAGCATGGGGCCGATCACCGACCACAATTTCGAGAATCTGGCCCCCACCGATCAGATGATCGCCCGCGTGCGCCGCCGCGTGCTGCTGGCCGCCCGCGCTTTGGCCACCAAGGGCACGGCGGGGCCGGGCGTGGAAGATCCCTCGATCTTTTACCGTGCGCGTGCCGGATCTTTCCTGCACAATCCGGATGATACGCTGCAGCAGGCCTATGAGGTGGCGCTCACCAAGGCCGTCCGCTGGCCCGACAAGGTTGAGGCAGCGGAATAAGGACAACCGGAGCCGTTGCGATCCATGCACCGGCTCCACAAACAACAGGTGATCAGGTGACGAGAGGCAATCTGGCCCGCGATACCCCGCCGATCCATGGCGAGGTCTCCGGCCAAGACAGGCATCGCGCCAAAGGGAGAGTGTGATGCAGGCTCGTATCAAGGCCATCCGTTGGGAGGCCGAGGATATTCTGTCCTTTACCCTGGAGCCGCTGGGCGGCGGGCTGATGCCTGCCTTTGAACCCGGCGCCCATATCGATGTGCAACTGGCTCCGGGCCTGTCGCGCAGCTACTCGCTGGCCAATGACCCGGCGATCCGTGGGTCTTACGAGATCGGCGTGCATTTTTCGCCGACCAGCCGGGGCGGCTCGCGCCATATCCATGAGCAATGGCGCGCGGGTCAGATCATCGAGATTTCCGCACCCAAGAACAATTTCCCGATGGTCGAGGACGCGTCCCATACGGTGCTGATCGCCGGGGGCATCGGCATCACCCCGATGCTGCCGATGATCGCGCGGCTCAATAGGCTGGGCCGCAGTTGGGAGCTGCATTATGTCGCCGCCTCGCCCGAGCGCGCCGCCTATGTGGCGCATGTCGAGGCGCATGATGGCGTGATTGTCTGTTTTGACGGCATTCCCGGTGGCCGGCGGCTGGATTTGAAAGCCATCAGCGATGCGGCGCCCGCCGATGCGCATCTTTATTGCTGTGGCCCCTCGGGCATGCTCGATGCCTTTGTGGCGATCAACAAGAACCGCCCCAAGGACCATATCCATATCGAATATTTCAGCGCCGAGACCGAAGTGGCCACCGAAGGCGGCTACACGCTCGAGCTGGCGCGCAGCGGGCAGACGGTGACCGTCCAGGAAGGCGAGACGATGCTCGACGCGCTGCTGGGCGTTGGGGTCGATATCGGCTTTGCCTGCGGCGAGGGCGTCTGCGGCACCTGCGAGGTCAAGGTGCTGGAAGGCATCCCCGACCACCGCGACCATTTCCTGACCGATGAGGACAAGGCTTCCAACCGTTCGATCATGGTGTGCTGCTCGGGCTCGAAATCGCCGAAACTGGTGCTGGATATCTGATGCTGGCGCCGGAGCCCGTTCCGGCCCAGCCGACAAACATGCGGACAGCGGCGGCATGAACCGCCGCGCCGGAGAGGAAAACATCTTGGCCACAGGCGCGACAGACTTGATTTTGCCCCCGGCGGGCGGCCTGCGGTTCTACCGGCCCGGCGTGGTGTTGCTCATCGCGCTGACCGTGGTGCTCGACGGGCTGGACAATCAGATGCTGGGACTGGCCGCGCCTGCCCTGCTGCATGAATGGAGCCTGCCGCGCGCGGTGCTGGGCGGCATTTTCGCGCTGGGCTTTGTCGGCATGGCGCTGGGTACGCTGGGCGCCGGGCAGATCGGAGACACGCGGGGGCGGCGCGTGGCGCTGCTGCTGGGCGTGGTGGTGTTTGGCGTGGCGACGCTGGCGACAGGTTTCGTCGCGCAGGTGTGGCAGCTGGCGGCGCTCAAGATGCTGGCCGGTGTGGGGCTGGGCGGCGTGCCCGGCACGGCGGCGGCGATGATCGCGGAGTTCACCGTGGCGCGCTGGCGCAGTCTGGCGGTGACCTTCGGCGTGGTCTGCGTCTCGATCGGCGGCATTCTGGGCGGGGCGATGGCGGCTCAGATCCTGCCCGCGCTGGGCTGGCGCTGGCTGTTCTGGAGCAGCGGCGCGGGGACGCTGGTGATCGCGCTGCTGCTGGTGCGCTTGCTTCCGGAATCGCCGGGCTTTCTGGCATGCCATCCGGCACGCCGCGCCGAACTGGAGCGGGTTCTGGGGCGTTTGGGTGAACATCTGCCCCTCTCAGCGGGCCGAAACAGCCTGTCGCCTCCGCTCGCCGATCTGCTGCGCGGCGATCTGACACGCAGCACCCTGGGCCTCTCGACAGCGATGCTCTCGGGCATGTTTCTGGTCTATCTGATGTTCAACTGGGCGCCGACCATGCTGGCCGCGCAAGGCTTTGCCCTGCGAGACACCAGCCTTGGCCTGACCTTATACAACATTGGCGGCACCACGGGCGCGTTGCTGGCGGCGCTGGCGATCATGGGGCTGGGCTCGCGCGTTACCCTGCCGGTTCTGGCCGGGCTGGCGGTGCTGGTCTGCGCCTTTCTGGCGCTGGCGCCTCTGCAGGGGGCCGGGCTGCCGATGATGATCGGGCTGGGCCTGCTGGGCCTGACCGGCAGCGCCGCGCAATCGGCGATGTTCGCGCTGGGCGCCCATGCCTTCCCCCTGCCGCTGCGCGCGCGGGGCATGGGGCTGATGGGGGCGGCGGGGCGGATCGGTGCCCTGGTCAGCGCGCTGGCCGGCTCGTGGCTGGTGGCGGGACGCGGGGGCTTTTTCGCTGTGCTGGGCGGTCTGATGATCGTCAACATGCTGAGTTTTCTGACCGTGCGCGGTCATATCCCCCGCCTGGCGCGGGGCAGAGCCGAGGATCTAAGGTGAGCGACACATTCGACTATATCGTCATCGGTTCGGGCTCTGCCGGCAGCCTGATGGCCAATCGCCTTTCGGCCGATCCGGCCAACCGGGTCGCGCTGATCGAGGCCGGCCCATCGGACCGCCAATGGCCGGTCAACATCAAGACCGCCATGCCGGTGGGCAACATCTTCCTGATCCCGCATGCCCGCTACAACTGGAAGCATACGCTTTCGGGCAATACAGAGATCGGCGGGCGCAGCATCAACTTCCCGCGCGGCAAGCTGATGGGCGGCTGCAGCGCGATCAATGGCGGCGTCTATATCCGCGGCCAGCGCGAGGATTACGACGCCTGGGAGCGAGCCGGGAACAAGGGCTGGGCTTACAAGGATGTGCTGCCCGGCTTTATGGCTGTCGAGAATTACGAAGGGCCCGACAAACCCTGGCATGGCAAAGGCGGCGAGCTGGATGTGCAGAAACCGCGCTCCTTCAATCCGATCACCCATGCCATCATCGAGGCCGCGCAGCAGGCAGGCCATCGGCGCAATAACGATTTCGCTGGAGAGCGTCAGGCGGGCTTCGGCCCCTATGACCTCAACCAGCGGCGCGGCACGCGGCTGTCGAGCGCGCGGGCTTTTCTCAACCCGGTGCTGAAACGCCCCAATCTGACCGTGCTGTCCGACACGCTGGCCCGGCGCATTCTCTTCGACCGGGGCCGGGCCACCGGCCTTGAGATCGAGCAGGCGGGCGAGCAGCGCGTGCTTCAGGCCCGGCGCGAGGTGGTGCTGTGCGGCGGGGCTATCAACTCGCCGCAATTGCTGATGCTGTCGGGCATCGGCCCCGCCGACCATCTGCGCGAGAAGGGCATCGAGGTGCTCTGCGATCTGCCCGGCGTCGGCGCGCATCTGCAGGACCACCCCACCGTCCATGTGGCGATGGAGAATCCAAGCGCGGAATCCTATGCGCTCTCGCCGCGCACCTATGGCCGTATCCTGCTCAGCCCTTTGCGTTATCTGCTGCGCCGTGATGGCATGCTGGCCAGCAATGTGGCCGAATGCGGGGGATTTCTCTGCACCGATGGCAGCGGACGGCCGGATATCCAGATCACCTTTCTGGTCGGGCTGAAGGCCAATGCGCGCGTCATCCCCTCCGAGCATGGCTATATGGCGCTGATCCAGCTTTTGCGGCCCAAAAGCGAGGGTTCGGTGCGCCTCGCCAGCAGCGATCCGCGGGACAAGCCGGTGATCGACCCCAATTTCTTCGCCGATCCCTATGACATGCGCACGCTGATCGCCGGTTTCCGCGAGGCGCGGCGCATCTTCGCCCAGCCCGCGCTGGCCGCCATGACCGGCGCCGAGATCGAGCCAGGCGCCGATGTGCAGAGCGACGCCGAGATCGACGCCGCGCTGCGCAAGATCGTCAACACCGCCTATCACCCCACCGGCACCTGCAAGATGGGGCCGGACAGTGATCCCATGGCGGTGGTCGATGGGCGGCTGCGGGTGAGGGGCGTGTCGGGGCTGCGCGTGGTCGACGCCTCGGTGATGCCCGAGATCATCAGCGGCAACACCAGCGCCCCCACCATGATGATCGCCCAGCGCGCCGCCGCCTTCATTCTGGAAGACGCGGCGACATCGAACATCGCGGCCTGAACCAAATCATATAAGGAGAGCCCCCCATGGAGATGACCCTGATGCGCAACCGACCCGCCATGCTGGCATCCCTCGATCAGGATATGCTGATCGGCGGCAAGCGCGTGCCCGCCGCCTCGGGCGAGCGGTTCGAGACGCATAATCCCGCAACCGGCGAACTGCTCGCCCGCGTGGCGCGCGGTACAGCGCAGGATGTGGACCGCGCGGTGGCTTCGGCCCGCGCGGCCTTCGAGGGCCCCTGGCGCCGGATGAAAGCGGCCGAGCGTCAGCGCATCATGCTGCGCCTCGCCGATCTGGTCGAGGCGCATTACGAGGAACTGGCGATGCTCGACACGCTGGACCTTGGCGCGCCGGTCTCGCGCACCCTTCTGGGCAAGGCGCGGGCCGGGGCGTTGCTGCGCTATTACGCGGGTCAGGCGACGCTGATTTCTGGCGCTACGCTGCCCAATTCCGCGCCGGGCGATGTGCTGTCGCAGACCTTCAAAGAGCCGATGGGCGTGGTCGCGGCGATCAACCCGTGGAACGGGCCGGTGGGCATGTCGGTGTGGAAAGCCGCGCCGGTGCTGGCCAGCGGCTGCACCATGGTGATGAAGCCTGCGGAACAGACGCCCTTGTCGGCCCTGCGCTTTGGCGAATTGTGCCTTGAGGCCGGCGTGCCGGAAGGCGTGATCAACATCCTGACCGGGCTGGGCGATGCCGGGGCGGCGCTCTCCATGCATCCGGGGATCGACAAGATCGCCTTCACCGGCTCGACGGGCGTGGGCGAGAAGATCCTGCATGCCGCCGCCTCGACCATGAAGCGGGTGACGGTGGAGCTGGGCGGCAAATCGCCCAACATCGTCTTTGCCGATGCCGATCTGGACAAGGCGGTGCCCGCTGCGGCCACGGCGGTCTTCGCCAATGCCGGGCAGATCTGCAGCGCGGGCACGCGGCTGTTCGTGCAGCGCGAGATTCATGACGAGTTCATGGCCCGCCTAGCCGAACACACGCGCACCATCCGCGTGGGCGATCCGCTCGATCCCGCCACGCAGATCGGGCCGGTGGTGTCGCGCCCGCAGATGGACAAGATCCTCGGCTTTATCGAGGGCGCCGGGCAGGAAGGCGCGCACGCGCTGGTGGGCGGCGCGCGCATGGGCGGCGCGGGGCTGGACAAGGGCTTCTTTATCGAGCCCACCATCTTCACCGGCGTCACCGACGAGATGACCATCGCGCGCGAGGAAATCTTCGGCCCCGTGCTCAGCGCCTTTGCCTTCGACACCGAGGAAGAGGTGTTGCAGCGTGCCAATGCCACGCCTTTCGGCCTTGGCAGCGGCGTGTGGACGCGCGATCTGGCCACCGCGCATCGCATGGCGCGCGGCATTCAGGCCGGGTCGGTGTGGGTCAATTGCTACCAGATGCTCGATCCGGGCGTGCCCTTTGGCGGCTACAAGCTGAGCGGCTTCGGGCGCGAATCCGGCCCGCATCACATCGAGGATTATCTGGAAACCAAGGCCGTCTGGATCAATCTGGACTGACAGGCGCTACACCCAGCCCGAACTGCGCCATTCGGACTGGGGCGTATCGGATCGCATCACCGCAGCGGCCTTTTCCAGACAGTCGAGGAAATGCCGCTGCGTGGCGGTGGGCCGCCAACTGCGCCGGGTGGTGATGCCCACCAGGCGGCGGCTGTGTTCCAGCGGCGCGCCCACCTGCGCCAGCAGCCCGCTGCGGATCTGCAAGGCCACCTGATCGGGTGACAGCAGGGTGAGGAAATTGCCCTCGGTCAGCAGGCGCCCGATGATCATCACCGATCCGCATTCGATGGGCGTTTCGGGCAGATGCGCCCCGTCGAACAATTGCTCCCACTGTTCGCGCAGCGGCGAATTGGCGGGATTGACGATCCACGGATAGGACCCCAATTGCTCCAGCGTCGGGCGCTCGACCTCGGCGAGCGGATGGCGGCTGCCCGCTGCGATCACCAGCCGGTCCTCATAGAGCGGCATTTGATAAAGGTCGGCGATTTCGAAGGGGCGCAGCGCGCCCACGATCATGTCGATATCGCCATCGCGCAAGGGTTCGACGAGCTCGCGCCAACTGCCTTCCAGCACCTTGAAACCGGCGCGCGGATGGCTTTGCACCATGCGCGCCATCGCCGTGGGCACCAGATAGGGACGGGCCAGCGGCAGCGCGCCAAAGGCAATCAGTTCGCTGCCGCTGTCGAATCCCAGATCGGCCACGGCGGCGATGATCTCGGCCACGGCCAGACGGGCGCCGCGCGCCAGCCGCCGCCCTGCCGGATTGAGCCACACCGCGCGCCCGCGCCGCTCGACCAACTGGCCGCCGATCATATGCTCCAGATCGCTGACCGCGCGATGCACGGCGGTCTGCGACATGCCGCTGCTGTGTGCGGCGGCGGAAAAGCCGCCCGCCTCGGCCAGCGCCAGAAAGGCGCGCAACTGGGTCATGGTCATCAGCCGCTCGGGATATTGAAACACCGCCGACAGGCCCTTGGCCGCCTGTGAAAGATGGTCGAGCGCGGCGCGGGTGCGTTCGATCACGATCGCGCCCATGGGCGTGGGCACCATGCCGCCCGACCGCCTTTCGAACATCGTATAGCCGAATTGCCGCTCCAGCTTGGCCAGCCCTTGAGTCAGCGCGGGTTGCGACAGGCTGACGCTGTCCGCCGCAGCCGTGATCGAGCCTTTCTCCGCAATGGAGAGCAGGGCGCGCAAATGCCGCAGGTTCAGGTCGAAGGGGTCTGCCGCCATGGATCACCTTCTAGGGAAAGGTCGGGTTCTCGCCAATCCTGAATTTGGAATGGACTGACCTTTTTCTTAATGGTACGACCATTAGTGAATTGACGCCGAGGCGTCGAGTCCATTCCCCAGGAGGATGCCCCATGGATTTTGAACTACCCGAAGATATCGCCGAATTCCGCGAGGTCACGCGCCAGATCGTCAACAATCTGCTGACGTATGAACGGGCCTTTCACGAGACCGGGAAAATTAACCCTATCGTGCGCAAGACGCTGGTGGAGAACGGCTATTTTGCCATGGCCCTGCCCGAGGAATTCGGCGGCCTGGGGCTGGGCGCGCTGGCGCAGGCGGTGGTGCAGATCGAACTGGCGCGTCTTCCTCCCCAGTTCTGGACCGAGCTGCGCCCGCTGATGGGGCCGGGCGCCAAGAACATCATCCATCACGGCAGCGAGGCGCAGAAGGCCGCCCTCCTGCCCGGCATGGCCAGCGGCGAAATCGGCATCGCCTTCGCCCTGACCGAGCCCAATTCGGGCTCCGATCCGGGATCGATGCGCACCACCGCTGTGCGCAACGCCGATGGCTGGCTGATCAATGGCAGCAAGACCTATATTTCCAACGGCAAGAACGCCAAATATGTCATCGTCTATGCCTATACCGACAAGGCGGCGGGCACGCGCGGCGGCATCACCGCCTTCCTGATGCCCTCCAACACGCCGGGCTATGCCGTGACCGGCACGATCGAGCTGATGGGCACCGCCTCGCCGGGCGTCTATGAGCTGGTCTTCGACAATTGCCAATTGCCCGAGGATGCCGTGATCGGCGAGATCGGGCGCGGTTTCCATTATGCGCTGGAAGGGCTTAACGAGGGGCGCATGAATGTCGGCGCCACGGCGGTCGGCATGGGCGAGTATGCGCTGGAGCTGGCCATCGAGGAATCGAAGGTGCGCCCGGCTTTTGGCGGGGTGATTTCCGACTTTCAGGCGATCCGCCATTACATCGCCACCATGGCCACCGATATGCGCGCGGCGCGGCTGATCCTGCTCGATGCGGCATGGCGTTACGATCAGGGCGAGAAGAAGCGCGAACTGGCTTCGATGGCCAAGCTCTTCGCCACCGAGGCGGGCAGCCGCACCGTCGACACCGCGCTGCAGATCTTCGGCGGATCGGGCTATTGCAAGGGCTTTGCCATCGAGCGGCTCTATCGCGATATCCGCATCACGCGGATCTACGAGGGGTCTTCCGAGATCCAGCGCAACACCATCGCGCGCGAATTGCTGCGCTGAGGGTGATGGGCCGGGGCGTGTATGCCCCGGCCCTTTCGTTTCAGGCCAGGTCGCCTGAAGCCTGCAGCGCAGCCAATGCTTCGTTGGACAGACCCAGTTCCTGACCCAGCAGCGCCGCGCCATCGGCCCCCAGCGATGAGACATGATCGCGGGCATAGGTGCGCGAGGCGCTCATGCGGAAGGGCGGGTTGGTGACGCGATAGCCGCCCGCGCCATCGTGGATCTCGGCAAAGGCGCCACGCGCGGCCAGTTGCGGGTCTGCCAGCACCTCATCCACACCGCGATAGAGCCCGCAGGGCACGCCATGGCGCGAGAGGATGGCCTCGGCCTCGGCGCCGGTCAGGTGCTGGCTCCATTCTTCCACCAGACCCAGCAGCAGCGCCCAGTTGCGGTTGCGGTCGGCATTTGTGAGAAAGCGCGGGTCCTGCTGCCATTCGGGATGGCCGACCGCCTCGCTCAATTGCTCGAAATTGCGCGGGCTGGTGGGGGCGACCATGATGAAACCGTCGCTGGTGCGCAGCGGCGTGTAAAGCGGGCGGCGCGGATCGCCGGGGAATTGCGCTGCCTGGGTTTCATAGACCAGCATGCCGACCATCGCCTCCAGCATGGAGACGTCGATATGCTGGCCTTGCCCCGTCTTCTCGCGCTGATAGAGCGCGGCCTGGATCGCGCCGAAGGCATGGGTGCCGCCCAGCACATCGGCGATGAAGATGCCATTGGCGGCGGGCCGGTCGGCGCCGTCCTGATAGTGCAGATTGACCATATCGAAGCCGCTGGCGGCATGGATCACCGGGGCATAGGCGGGGTAATGCGCTTTGGGGCCGCTCTGCCCATAGCCGGAAATCGAGCAATAGATCAGCCGGGGATTGAGCGCCGAAAGCGTGGCATAATCCAGGCCGAAGCGGGCCATCACGCCGGGGCGGAAGTTTTCGATCACAATGTCGAAGCGGGGCACCAGTTGCTGGATCAACTCGCGGATCGCCGGGGCCTTGAGGTTGCAGGCCAGCGACTGCTTGCCCGCGTTGAGGTGGCCGAAATAGGCGCTATGCCCATCCCGCACCGGAGGCCGGGCACGCACCTGATCGCCCTCGAGCGACTCGATCTTCACCACCTCGGCGCCCAGATCGGCCAGCATGCGCGAGGCAAAGGGCCCGGCCATCACGCTGGTGAAATCGAGCACACGCACGCCGGACAATGCGTCACCAGAGGGGTGTCCCGGCTCTGTGGCTGGATGGCTCATGATCTCTCCCTATCTGCTTAAAAGTATAATGGTCATACCTATTGCATGAGGGCGCGAAAGGGTCAATCGCTCCGGTGCCGTACCGGGCGATGGGGCAGCTTTGACAGGAAGCGGAGGTCAGGCCGCCGAAGCGCCGCGTGCCTTCATATTCTTGCGCACATGGCGGTGAATGCGCTCCAGATGCTTGCGCATTTCCTGCGCGGCGGCTTCGGCATCGCGCTTGCGCATGGCGCGGATCAACCGCAGGCGCGAATCGATCAGCGTTTCCTGCAAGGTCTCGTAATCGGGCCCCTGCACGAATTCATGCAGGATCGAGGAAAGCGAATTGACGAAAATGCCGTAGATGCGGTTTTTCGTCGCGCGGGCCAGCACCTTGTACCATTGCGCGGCGCATTCATAGCGCGCCTCCACGCCGCTTTCCTGTTTCGTGCGCTCGGCAATGGCTTCCAGCTCGGCCAGGTCGGCCTCGGTGGCGCGTTCACAGGCCAGGCGGATGATGATGTCCATCGTGGCCAGACGCGCCTCGGTCAGCTCGTCGAGCGTGACCTTGCCCAGATG
Source organism: Novosphingobium sp. (assembly GCF_039595395.1). NCBI lineage: Bacteria > Pseudomonadati > Pseudomonadota > Alphaproteobacteria > Sphingomonadales > Sphingomonadaceae > Novosphingobium > Novosphingobium sp. The sequence continues at coordinate 667,581 of NZ_JBCNLP010000006.1, forward strand.
CACATAGTCGCGCATCGCCTGCACGATCTTGTCAGGCTCGGCCGCCTGGATGAAGGAGCCGCCCTTCACGCCCTTGGCGTTGCGGATGATGCCCGCCATTTCCAGCGTGCGCAACGCCTCGCGCAGGGCGCTGCGGCTGACCTGGAATTCGACCGCCAATTCGCGCTCGGCGGGCAATTTGTCGCCGGTTTTCAGCGTGCCGGCGGCCAGTTGCGCGCGGATCTGCTCGCAGACCGCCTCGAAGGTGCGCTGGGTCTTGATCGGGGCGAAGCTGGGTTTGGGGGCAGTGGCGTCGGGCATGGCGGTCAACTCGCGAACAGGAGAACACCGCTATAGCGCATGGGCGCAAAGGGGCAATGGCCGGACCGTAGAGGCTTGACAGTTGCGCATCGAATCTTAATGGTACGACCATTAGATATTTTCCGACAAAATGGGATGCCCGCCATGAAGATTCTCGTGCCTGTCAAAAGGGTGATCGACTACAATGCAAGGCCCCGCGTGAAAGCGGATGGATCGGGCGTCGACCTCGCCAACGTGAAGATGTCCATGAACCCCTTCGACGAGATCGCCGTCGAAGAGGCGGTCCGCCTGAAGGAAAAGGGCGTGGCCAGCGAGGTGATCGCCGTGTCGGTCGGCCCGGCCAAGGCCACCGAGACCCTGCGCACGGCGCTGGCGATGGGCGCGGATCGCGCCATCCTGGTGCAGACGGATGAGGCGGCCGAGCCGCTGGCCGTCGCCAAGATCGTCAAAGCGCTGGTCGACAAGGAGCAGCCGCAGCTGGTCATCCTGGGCAAGCAGGCCATCGACGACGACTGCAACCAGACCGGCCAGATGCTGGCCGCGCTGATGGGCCGCCCGCAAGGCACCTTCGCCTCGGCGCTGGCGGTCGAGGGCGACAGCCTGCTGGTGACGCGCGAGATCGACGGCGGCCTGGAAACCCTGCGCCTGACGCTGCCGGCCATCGTCACCACCGACCTGCGCCTGAACGAGCCGCGCTACGCGTCGCTGCCCAACATCATGAAGGCCAAGAAGAAGCCGCTGGTGACGAAAACCCCCGAGGATCTCGGTGTGGACATCACCCCACGCCTCGCCACGCTGAAGGTGGCCGAGCCGCCGGTGCGCAGTGCCGGCATCAAGGTGGCCGATGTCGATGCGCTGGTGGCCAAACTCAAGGATATGGGAGTTGCATGAGATGACGAGTCTGGTCTGGGTCGAACATGACGGTGCCGTGCTGAAGGATGCCACGCTTTCCACCGTGACGGCGGCGGCGCAGCTTGGCGAGGTCGTCGCGCTGGTCGCGGGGCAGGGCTGTGGCGCGGTGGCCGCCGCCGCCGCCAAGGTCGCCGGCGTCTCGCGGGTGCTGCTGGCCGAGGATGCCGCCTATGCCCATGGGCTGGCGGACAACATAGCGCCGCTGGTCGCCGGGTTGATGGAGGGTTTCGATGCCTTTGTCGCGCCCGCCACCACCGGGGGCAAGAACATCGCGCCGCGCATTGCCGCTTTGCTCGATGTGATGCAGGTCTCGGAGATCCTCTCGGTCGAGGGGCCCAGGACCTTCACCCGCCCGATCTATGCGGGCAATCTGATCGCCACGGTGGAAAGCCGCGATGCGAAACTGGTGCTGACGGTGCGGGCCACCGCTTTCGCCAAGGCAGAGGCCACGGGCGGCAGTGCGACGGTTGAGAGCATCGCGGGGCCCGGCGATGCGGGGCTTTCGGCCTTTGTCGAGGCGCAGATTGCCAGCAATGAGCGCCCCGAACTCACCAGCGCCAAGGTGGTGGTTTCGGGAGGACGCGCGCTCAAGGATGCGGCGGGCTTCGAGGCGGTGATCATGCCGCTGGCCGACAGGCTGGGCGCGGGTGTGGGCGCCAGCCGGGCGGCGGTCGATGCCGGCTATGTGCCCAATGACTATCAGGTGGGCCAGACGGGCAAGATCGTCGCGCCCGAGGTCTATATTGCGGTGGGCATTTCCGGCGCCATCCAGCATCTGGCGGGCATGAAGGATTCCAAGACCATCATCGCCATCAACAAGGATGAGGACGCACCGATCTTCCAGATCGCCGACATCGGCCTGGTCGCCGATCTGTTCGCGGCCGTGCCCGAACTCACCGCCAAGCTGTGACCGAGGGCCCGGCCATGCGCGAGGCGATGGATTATGATGTGGTGATCGTCGGCGGAGGGCCTGCCGGGCTTTCCGCCGCGATCCGGCTCAAGCAGTTGAACGCCGATCTGACGGTCTGCGTGCTGGAGAAGGGCAGCGAGATCGGGGCGCATATCCTTTCGGGCGCGGTGATTGATCCGCGCGCGCTCGACGAGTTGATCCCCGACTGGCGGACCCGCGATTGTCCGCTGGCCGCCGTGCCGGTGACCGACAATCGCCACTGGTTCCTGACGGGGCGCGGCAAGGTTTCCGTGCCGCACTGGCTGACGCCGGGCTGGATGCACAACAAGGGCACCTACACCGGTTCGCTGGGCAATCTGTGCCGCTGGCTGGGGGTTCAGGCCGAGGACCTGGGGGTGGAAATCTTCCCCGGTTTCCCCGCCGCCGAGGTGCTCTATGATGAGGCTGGCGCGGTGCGCGGCGTGGCCACCGGCGACATGGGCGTGGGCCGTGATGGCCAGCCCAAGGGGGATTATCAGCCCGGTATGGAGCTGCATGCCCGCTACACGCTGTTCGCCGAGGGCGCGCGCGGGCATCTGAGCAAGCAGGTGATCGCCCGCTATGGGTTGGATGCTGAGAGTGCGCCGCAAGTCTATGGGCTGGGGATCAAGGAACTCTGGGATATTGCGCCCGAGAAGCACCGGCCCGGTCTGGTGATCCATACGCAGGGCTGGCCGCTGAGCGATGCCTATGGTGGGGGCTATCTCTATCATCAGGCCGATGGGCAGGTTGCCTTGGGCTTTGTGGTGGGGCTGGGTTATCGCAACCCGCATCTCTCGCCGTTCCAGGAGTTCCAGCGCTGGAAGCAGCACCCCGAGATCCGCGCCTTTCTGGAGGGCGGCAAGCGCGTTTCCTATGGCGCGCGGGTCATCAATGAGGGCGGTTGGCAAAGCGTGCCCAGGCTGGCCTTTCCGGGCGGCGCGCTGGTGGGATGCGCGGCGGGCTTTGTCAATGTGCCCCGCATCAAGGGCAGCCACACCGCGATGAAATCGGGTATGCTGGCTGCCGAGGCGGTGGCGCAGGCGCTGGGCGAGGGGCGCGGCGGCGATGTGCTGGCCGGGTATGAGGCCTCGTTGCGCTCAAGCTGGGTCGCCAGGGAGCTGGCGATGGTGCGCAATGTCCAGCCGCTGATCGCCAAATTCGGCGCGCTGCTGGGCACGGTTCTGGCCGGCGCCGAGATGTGGATGCGCACGCTGGGCATCGGCCTGCCCTATACGCTGGGGCATGAAAGCGACCGCAAACTGTGGCGCAAGGATCAGGCGGCTCCAATCGCTTATCCCGCGCCAGATGGCGTGATCAGCTTCGATCGCCTCTCCTCGGTCTTCGTGTCGAACACCAACCATGAGGAGGATCAGCCGGTGCATCTGCATCTGGCCGATCCGGCGGTTCCGGTCACGCGGAACCTGCCGCTCTATGACGAACCGGCACGGCTCTATTGCCCGGCAGGGGTCTATGAGGTGACCGGGCAGGAGGAGGGCGATCCACGCTTTGTCATCAACGCGCAGAACTGCCTCCACTGCAAGACCTGCGACATCAAGGACCCTGCGGGCAATATCACCTGGGTGACGCCCGAGGGCGGCGGAGGGCCCAACTACCCCAATATGTAATGCGGCATCAGGCCAACAGCAAAAGCCCCGGCATCCATCAGGCGGATGCCGGGGCTTTATCATAATGCCCGCAAGGCCGTTTGGGCCCGGCCTTCCGAAGGAAGCCGGGCCGGGCGGCTTCACTTGAAGGCGAAGCCGAAGGTCACCCCATAGGTCGCGGGCATACCTGCCAGACGGGCCGCGCTGTCGGTCGAGCTGATGACGTTGGTCCAGTAATATTTGTTGAAGATGTTCTTGGCCCAGACCATCACGCGCCAGCCATGGCCGGACTCATAGCCCGCGCGGGCATCGACCGTGGCATAGCCGTTGATGACGAAGGGCCGGGTGACGCCGGATGCCGTCGCCGCATAGCCGACCCCGGCGAGAAACAGCGGGTTGTTGGCCTCGATCCGGCTGGCGGTCAGATTGCCGGCGTTGAAGACCGCATCGGTCTGGGTGCGCGCGGCCACCGTGGTCCCGGCAAAGATCGCGGCATCATTGCCCAGCTCATGCCGCCAGCTCACATCGACGCTGCCCGACCATTTCGGCGTGAAGGGCAGGGGATCGCCCGCGAAATTCTGGTTGGCATTGCCCACCGCATCCACGCCATTGTAGGTCAGCACCCGCGAGTTGAGATAGGTGACGCCGCCGGTGATGGTGACCTCCGGGATCTCGCGCACGGTCAGATCGGCCTCCAGGCCCCAGATGCGCGATTTGGGCACATTCACCTCGGCCTCCAGATCGCCGAAGATCGGGTCGAGCAATTTGCCGCGCACCTGCTTGTTGCGATAATCATAGTAGAAGGCGGCGGAGTTGAGGCTCAGCTTGTGATCGGAGGATTGCAGCTTGGCGCCCACCTCATAGGCGAGCACCGATTCCTGCGTGACGGGCAGCAGCGGCGTCATCGTCGCGGCCGCCAGGCTGGGGAAGCTGCCGCTCTTGTACCCCTTTGATACAGTGCCATAGAACAGCGCGCGCGGCGTCGCCTGGAAGTTGATGCCCGCCTTCCATGAGACATTGCTCTCATTCAGCTTGGCGATGAAGGGCTCACCGGGCACCCCCAGCGGGCCGGGCCCATAGGGCGAAAGCACGGTGATGCCCTTGGCGATCGGCACGTTGATCGCATTGAGCGTGTAGCAGCCCGAGGGCGTGATCGGCGTGAAGCTCTGGCCCGACAGCGAGCCCAGCGCGTTGAACAGCTTGTCGTCATTGCCGCCTGGGATCGTGCTGCCGCAGACATTGGCGGTGTTGTGCGAATCCGTATAGCGAATGCCGCCGATCAGCGTCAGCCGCTCGATCAGCTTGTATTCGGCATTGCCGAAGAGCGCCCAATTGGTGATGCTCTGATGATTGTCCACCGCGCTGGCGTTGATGTACATATTGGCTGCATTGTAGGCGGTGTTGTCGAAGATGCGCAGCAGTTGCTGTTCATCGGTGACGGTGCGCTCGAAATTGCCGCCCACGATCCATTTCAGCGCGCCATGGCCCGAATTGGCCAGGCGCAGCTCCTGGTTGAAGGTGCGGATCATGCCGTCGTTGCGCTGAAGCGTGAAGGTGACGATGTCATTGCCATCCCCGCCCACGCGCTGGCGCTGGTCGAAATGATCGTAGGAGGTCATGCTGGTCAGCGTGATGTCCGGCGTCACATCGATGTCGCCGCGCAGGGCGGCCTGCCAGAAGGTGCGGTTGCTGAACTGGCGGAAATCGGTGGTGGTGGCGGTGCCGGGCTTGGTCGAGCCATCAGCATTGACCACGCCTGTCGCCGGGTCGACCGCCTGATCGACCCAATTGGCCGCGCGGGCATTGGCCGGAGCAAAGGGTGAGGCCAGCAGGCGCGCGATCAGCGCGGGGGAGGCCTTGCTCTGCGGATTGAGCAGGATCAGTTGCTGCGCCTGCGGCTGCGAGGTGTCCTTGTAGCCGTTCACCGACAGTTCGAACCGTGCCGATGCGCTCGGTTTCCAGTCGAGCAGCAGGCGACCGGCGGCGTAGGAGATATGGCCGTTGGTGTCGCTCGGGCGGGTGTAGCTGTACTGCCAGTCGTCCATATGCGAGCCGGTGGCGGCGACGCGGAAGCCCAGCGTGTCGGTCAAAGGCCCGCTGACATAGGCATTGGCGTCGATCGAATTGAAGCGGCCATAGCTGACGTCACCCCCGGCCTGCAGCGATTTCGTGGGCTTGGCGGCGATGTAGTTGATCGCGCCGCCCGTGGCGTTTTCGCCGAACAGCGTGCCTTGTGGGCCTTTCAGCACTTCCACGCGCTCGAGATCGAAGGCGGCATGGCTGGCCATCACCGGAAAGGGCAGCGGCGCCTGATCGACATAGACGCTGACGGCGGGATAGACGCCCAGCGAGCTTTCGTTGAAGCCCACGCCGCGCAGGGTGAAGATTGGCGTGTTGGCATTGGACGCCGCAAAGGACAGGCCCGGCACCACCGAGGCCAGATCCGAAAGCGAGACGATCTTGCGCTCTTTCAACTCATTGCCCGAGACCGCCGTGATCGACAGGCCAACCTTGTTGATGTTTTCCTCGCGCTTGTTGGCGGTGACGATGATGTCCTGAATGCCGGGCTGCGGCGGGGGGGCGGCATCCTCCGCCATGGCGGGGCTCGCCAGCAGGCTGGCGAGCGTGAGGGCGGACAGTCCGGCCAGAAGCCTCATGTGGGTCACGATATTCTCTCCCATTTTTTGAATTTTATTGTGTGTTTGACCCGAGATTGTTCGGGCAAATCTCATGTCATATCTGGCTGTGTCCGAGCCGGGCGGGCCTTCTCCATCAGCTTGCCCACCTGCGGTTCTTCCTGAATAAAATTTCCATATAGGAAAAATTAATTTAAGGTCCGACCATTCAAAAATCGGAAGGATCGTGCCGATTTCGGCTCTCATCCTTTGTCGCCGGGTGATGGGGGCCAAGGCTTCAAAGCCCTGGCCCATGATGGATCGGATCGTCAGTCGCCCAGCAGGGCGGTCACCGTCTTGGTTTCCGTGTAGGCCAAGACGCCTTCCTCACCGACCTCGCGGCCCCAGCCCGATTCCTTCACCCCGCCGAAGGGGGCGGAAGGGTCGTTTATGCCATGAGTGTTGATCCAGACGGTGCCGGCCTGCAGCCTACGGGCCGTCAGATGCGCGCGGGACAGGTCGCGGGTCCAGATGTTGGCGGCCAGGCCATAGCGTGTGTCATTGGCGGCTTTGATCACCTCCTCGGGATCGTCGAAGGGCGTGGCGACCAGCACCGGGCCGAAGATTTCCTCACGCACGATCGAGGCCTGCGGATCGGGGTTGGCAAAGATGGTGGGCTCGACGAAATAGCCCTGATCGGGCCCGGTGCCGCCACCGGTCACCACCTCGGCGCCGCTGGCGCGGCCCTGCGCGATGTAATCCAGCACGCGCTGCTGCTGCGCGCGCGAGACCAGCGGGCCCAGCACCGTATCGGGATCGCGGCCATGGCCCAGCTTGAAGCTTTTGGCCGCCGCCGCCACGCCTTCGACCACCCGGTCGAACACCGAACGCTCGACATAGAGGCGCGAGGCGGCCAGGCACACCTGCCCCGAGTTGAAGAAGATCGCCAGCGCCGCGCCGATCGCCGCCTTGTCCAGATCGGCATCGGCAAAGATCAGCGAGGGCGACTTGCCGCCCAGTTCCAGCGTCACGCGTTTCAGATCATGCGCGGCGGTCTGGACGATCTGCTTGCCCACGCGGGCCGAACCGGTGAAGGCGATCTTGTCGACGCCGGGGTGTTCGACCAGGGCCAGCCCCGCCTCATGCCCGTAACCGGTGACGATGTTGAGCACGCCCTCGGGCAGGCCCGCCTCCAGCGCCAGCTCGCCAAGGCGCAGCGCGGTGAGCGGCGTCACCTCCGAGGGTTTGAGCACGATGGTGCAACCTGCCGCCAGCGCTGTGGCGATCTTCCACGCCGCCATCGCCAGCGGATAGTTCCAGGGCACGATCTGGCCGACCACGCCGATGGGTTCGCGCAGCGAATAGGAGTGATACTGCCGCCCGTCGCCGGAAATCGGGTTCACCTGCCCGCCGATCTTGGAGCACCAGCCCGCCATATAGCGGAAGATGTCCACCGCCGCAGGCACATCCACGGCCAGCGCGTGATGCACCGCCTTGCCATTGTCATAGCTTTCCAGCAGCGCCAGTTCCGCGGCATTGTCCTCGATCTTGCGGGCGATGGTCTCGATGATCCTGGCCCGGTCGAGCGGGCGCATGCGCGACCATGCCGCGCTTTCGAAAGCCTTGCGCGCGGACTTCACCGCCAGATCGATGTCCTCCGCGCCTCCGGCAGGCACATGGGCGAAGATCTGGCCGGTGGCGGGGTCCTCGACGGCGATGCTGCGGCCATCTTGCGCAGCAATGCGCTCGGCGCCGATCAGCATGGTGGTGTCGGGCATGCGCACGGGCGGCACCATGCTGATGGTTTCGGGGGCAAGTGTGTCAGTGGTCATGGCGCTGGCTCCATTGCAAAAAGCGACCGCACCCGCGCGGCGGGCGCGGCCCAGGGGAGAACCGTTATTCAGCGTTTGGTGAAGCGGATGGGCAAGGTCTTGTAACCGCCCACGAAATTGGTCTCGACCATGCGCGGGTCACCGGCCAGTTCGATGCTGCCCAGATGCGGCAGCAGTTCCTCGAACAGCACGCGCATCTCCAGCTTGGCCAGATGCTGGCCCAGGCACATATGCGGGCCAAAGCCGAAAGCGATATGCGGATTGGGTGAGCGGGTGATGTCGAAACGCGTCGGGTCGGCAAACACCTCCTCGTCACGGTTGCCCGAGGGGTAGCACATCATCAGCCGGTCCATGGCGCGGATGGTCTGGCCGCGCACCTGCGTTTCCTCCACGGCGTTGCGCATGAAATGCTTGACCGGGCTGGTCCAGCGGATGGCCTCATCGACCAGCCCCTTCACCAGCGAGGGGGCTTCCTTCAGCTTCGCGAAATTCTCCGGGTAAAGCAGCATGCCGTGCAGGCCTCCCGCCGTGGAGGAGGATGTGGTGTCATGCCCGGCCGTGGCGATGGCCACGTAATAGCCATTGGCCTCGTCGCGCGGGATCGGCGCGCCATTGACCTGCGCATTGGCGATCAGCGAAAGCATGTCGTCGGTGGGATGGGCGCGGCGCTGGGCGCTCAGATCGTCGAAATAGGCGTAGAAGTCCTCCAGCGTTGCGGCCCACATTCTGGCGGCGGCCACCGGATCGGCAACCATCTCGGGGCGCTGTTCCTCGGGATCGTGGACGCCGAAGAACTCCTGAGTCAGTTTCAGCATGCGCGGCTCGTCCTCGGGCGGCACACCGAACAGGGTCATGATGACGCGCAGCGGGTAATGCAGCGCGAAATCGCGGACAAAGTCGCATTCGCCATCGAAACTGAGCAGTTTTTCAACGCTCTGGCGCGCCAGGGCGCGGATTTGGTCTTCCAGCTTGGCGATCCGGCTGGGCATGAACCAGCTCTGCGTGAGGTTGCGATAGGCCGCGTGCTCGGGCGGGTCCATATAAGTCAGCGAGGAGATCAGCCGCAGCGAGCCGCCGTTGATCTGCCGCATAAAGGCGTCCGAGGCGCGATCGTTGAGGATCGGATTGTGATCGGCATTGTGGAACAGTTTGGCGTTCAGCTCGATCGCGCGGATGTCGGCATGTTTGGTGACGATCCAGATCGGATCATAGCCCTCCACCTCGGCCACACCGAGCGGCATGTTCTCGCGCAGCCACTGGAAGGCGGGATAGATGACCTTGTCATCGGTGTAGGATTTGGGCGCGATGACGATCCGGGCGATATCCTCGGGGATCAGCGGGCGCAACCCGGCTTCGAGTGTGGCGGTCATGGGGGTCCTCTCGTCGCAACATCTTATGTTTTGCGTATGAGTTATACGTAATGCTGGACAGGGACCGCCGTCAATTCTAATAAAAGGTCGGACCAAAAGCGGTGAAACTGCGCGAAATGCGCGGATTTCCGTCCGCTATGGCCGATCCGGCCCGTTTTCGCCTGCCGGAATTTGAATAGACCGCATGAAAATGAATAGGAGGATGCCGATGGATGTGACAGCAGCGGTGGTGAGAAAGGCCGGCGATCCTTTCACCCTGGAAAAGCTCAAAATGGGGGCGATACAGGCCGATGAGGTGCTGGTCCGGATCGTCGGGACCGGGCTGTGCCACACCGATCTGGTGGTGCGCGATCAGGTGCTGCCCACGCCTTTGCCGGCCGTGCTGGGGCATGAAGGCGCCGGTGTGATCGAGGCGGTTGGCGCCGATGTCTCCCGGCTGGTGCCGGGCGACCATGTGGTGCTGGGCTTTGCCGCTTGCCGGGTTTGCGATGCCTGCCGGTCCGGCCATCCCTCCTATTGCGCGCAGTTTACCGCGCTCAATTTCGGCGGATGCCGAGCGGATGGCAGCACTTGCCTTCATAATGATACCGGCAAGGTCAGCAGCCATTTCTTCGGCCAGTCCTCCTTTGCCACCCATGCGGTGGTGGCCGCGCAGAATGCGGTGAAGGTGGACAAGGACGTGCCGCTTTCGTTGCTCGGCCCGCTGGGCTGCGGGATCATGACGGGGGCGGGCACGGTGTTCAACGTGCTCGACACGCAGGAGGGGGAGACGGTGCTGGTGATCGGCGGCGGCCCGGTCGGGCTGAGCGCGGTGATGGCGGCCAAGGTGCGCGGCGCCTCGCGCATCGTGCTGGCCGATCCGGTGGCGGCCCGCAGGGCGGCGGCGCTGGATCTGGGGGCGAGCGATGTGATCGATGTGGCCGCCGGCGATATGGCCGAGCAATTGCGCGCCCTGCTGCCTCAGGGCGTGAACGGCGTGCTGGACACCTCTGGCGTGCCAAAGGCGAT